>CAIUTG010000126.1 GCA_903902035.1 uncultured Curvibacter sp.
AGCCTGACGACGGCGATGTCGCCGCGCATTTCAAAATGGATGTCTGGATTGAGGGGCGTGCTGTGCGTCATAGGGGGCGTCGTATTGGGGTTTGTTCGAGCTTGATTTTTATCTTGAATCCCATCATAGTTATGATTCATAATCAAATAATCGGGACAAACCCTCATACCAAGGCCAAGCTCATGGACCATAAAAATCTGATCGCCATTGACATCCACACCCACGCGGAAGTGAGTTGTCGCAACCCCTTTGACAACTACGGCGAGGAGTACGACCGCGCGGCCGACAAATACTTTGGCTCCAATCGCCGCCCGACCATTGAAGAAACGGTGAAGTACTACCGCGAGAAGAAAATAGGTTTGGTCATGTTCACTGTGGACAGCGAGTCGCAGCTGGGCCGCCAACGCATTCCCAACGAAGAAATCGCCGATGCCGCCAAGGCCAACAGCGACATGATGATGGCCTTCGGCAGCATCGATCCGCACAAGGGCAAGATGGGTGCGCGCGAGGCCGAAAAACTCATTCTGGAACACGGCATCAAGGGCTTCAAGTTCCACCCCACGGTGCAGGGTTACCACCCTTACGACAAGATGGCCTGGCCCATTTATGAAGTGATCAACCACTACAAACTGCCGGCTATTTTTCATACCGGCCACAGCGGCATCGGCAGCGGCATGCGTTGTGGTGGTGGTCTGCGTTTGGCCTACAGCAACCCCATGCACCTGGACGACGTGGCGATTGATTTCCCCGACATGCAAATCGTCATGGCCCACCCCAGCTTTCCCTGGCAGGACGAGGCCTTGTCGGTGGCCACGCACAAACCCAATGTCTGGATTGACCTGTCGGGCTGGAGCCCCAAGTACTTTCCGAAGCAGCTCATCCAGTACGCCAACACGCTGCTCAAAGACCGGGTCTTGTTCGGCAGCGATTACCCCCTCATCACACCTGAGCGCTGGATGAAGGATTTTGAAGTGGCTGGCTTCAAGCCCGAAGTCATGCCCGGCATCCTGAAGGACAACGCGGTGCGTTTGTTGGGGCTGACTTAACACCCCGGCGGTGGGTTGATAAGATCGCCGAATGAAAAAAATCATCGGCATCCAAGAGGGGGGGCGAGGTTTCATCCTGGCCCTGGTTTGTTCTTTGTGCAGCCTGCAGGCCTCAGCGCAAGCGAGCCAGACCCCGGCTGACCCCCCAGCATTCGTGCAAATCCGACCCGATCAAATGGTTTGGAAGACGGGAGAGAACGGTGTCAGAACCACTTTTTTGTTTGGCGACCCGAGTCAACCTGGGCTCTATGTTCAACGCAACATCTTTCCGCCGGGAGTCATGAGCACCCCGCATGACCATGACCACGATCGATGGGTCACGGTGATTCGAGGGGTCTGGAATTCGGGCACAAGCGCGGATTGGCGTCTACAGACCACCAAAGCCATGCCGGCAGGCAGTGTGATGTTCCACCCCGCCCATGCGGTGCACTTTGATGGCTCCGCCAGCGAGGAGGTGGAGGTGCAGATCATGGGCTTTGGGCCCGTCAAGACCACCTATGTCAACCCGGCCTTGGGTCATTATGGGCGACCGGCACCGTGAACGAGTCTTCCGCCTCCGCCCTGCGCAACCCGGGCTACCGACTGCAGCTGAGCACCTATGTCCTGGCCATGATGGCCGACAACATTGAACACGTCATCAGCTATTGGGTGATGTTTCAAAAGTTCCACTCCACGTGGTTGGGTGGGTTTGCCGTGATCTCGCACTGGGTGCCTTATCTGCTGTTTTCTGTGCCAGCGGGGGCCTTGGGCGACCGGTTTGATCCGCGCCGCTTGATTCAGATCGGCATGGCCTTGTTCATGGTGGTGTCCTTGGCTTGGGCCTGGTTGATAGGAACCGACCAGTTGCTCATGTGGCAAGCCATGTTGCTCCTGGTTTTGCACGGTTGTGCCGGGGTTCTATGGCAAACCAACAACCAGATTTTGCTGCACGAGGTGGCGACAGCCCACCAATTGCCCAGTGCCGTCCGCCTGATGGCCATGGCCCGTTCGATGGGCGTGTTGCTCGGTCCTGCCCTGGGTGGGCTGATGTTGTTGCAACTGGGCTCGTGGGGGGGCTTGGTGCTGAACGTGGCGTTTTATTTGCCGTGCTTGATCTGGTTGATCCGAGCGCCCTATGGCCCGGCCTATCGCCAAGTGGCGGTGGCCTCCAAGCGGGCCATTCGGGGATTGGCCGACATTGTGCAGACAGCCCGCGATATTGCGCCCGAACGGCAAATTTTGGTGATGGTGATGCTGGCGGGCTTGTCGGCGTTTTTTGTGGGCAATGCCTACCAGGCGCAAATGCCCGGCTTTGCCCATGACTTGGGCCATGGCGACCCAGGCACCCAGTACAGCATGCTGCTGGCCGCCGACGCTTTTGGCGCGATTGTGGGAGGCGTCTCTTTAGAACGCTACAAATGGCTGAGCCCCCGCCCTGGCACGGCACTGGCGTTTTGTTTGTTGTGGTGTCTGGCTTTGACCGGGTTTGCTCAGAGCACCCGTTACCCATGGGCTTTGTGTGCGCTGTTCGCGGCCGGTTTTTTCGAGCTGTGCTTCAACTCGATTGCACAAACGGTGGTTCAACTCAAAGCGCCGGATGCCATTCGTGGTCGCGTGATTGGTTTTTACAACATGGCCGCTTTGGGATTGCGTGCCGGCGGCGGCATCACCGTCGGCCTGGTGGGCGGCTGGCTGGGCATTCACTGGGCCTTGAGTGCAGCGGCACTCGCCTTGATGGTGTTGGTCGCGGGCTTGTGGACTTTTCACCGCCGGGATGCCAAAGCCGTTAATCCTGGATGGTTTTGACGCTCACGATGAAGTAGCCTGTCTCACCAAAGCAAGTGTGAGGCAGGCCGCTGTGCTGCTCGTAAGTCAGCGACACTTTTCGCCCCATGGTGGCATTGATTTTTTCGGCCACCGCATCGTCAGGGACGGTGAACTGGAACTTCTCTGTGAGCGAGCCAGGGATGTTCACCATCGCCAGTTCACCCTCCCAGGTTTTGCACAGCCAGCCCTTTTTTGAGATTTTCTGCACATAACCAGCCCGCTCGCCGGTGGAGTAGCTCCAGTGCAAAACCACGTAGGTGTAGAGCGTCAACAGCAACAAGGCGGCCACGATCAAATAGGCCAGGATTTTGGGAAGTCGCGAAACGACGGACATGCTGGGTTCTCCATGGGGTTGTAGAGGGTGAAGCGCAAAAGTTTGCGCTCGACCTTATCACCAATTCAGGCCCCCATGAGTTGATGGGGCTTAGCCCTTTTTCTTTTTATCGTCTTGGACCTGTTTTTTAGCTGCGGGGACTGGTTTGGTAGCAGTTGCTGGGTGAACGACTGGGACGCCTTGTGCTCCGCTCGCTGCTTTTGCGCTGGCCGCTCTGATTTGTTCGTGGCGCATTTGACGCATTTCCTCCTGACGATGCAGTAACTCTTCCCGATGATCGCCTGCCATCCAGAAACGCCGCTCTCGAACCCCGTCCACCATCACGAAGTAGTAGGTGTCGCCTTCCTCCACGATGATGTCGCTCGGTGGCAAACCAACAAGAACGGTTTCGACGGCGGGTGCAAAAACGGGTGCCGGATAAACGGGCAGTGCACCCACGGGCACAGGTGCGCCCATGTCTGGGGTCTCCATCAAGGGCGAGCTTTCTGGAGCCGGGGATAGCGTGGCAATCAGCGCAATTTGCTCACCTGTTGGTGCTTGGCTTAAAACGGTCGTGTGCTGAACCCCAAGGAAATCGTAATTTACTTCAAAGCCCTGCTGAACGACTTCCGGGTGAAATTGGGTCGTGCACACCTTTTGAGTCGGCGCTGGCGTGGTTTGATCTCCCCCACTCTTTTCAGCCGCGTTCCCCACTAGACCGCCAAGGACAGCGCTTGCCACCGTCATGGCGGTTTTCCCGTTACCACTGCCAGCGGTGTTACCAATTAACCCGCCCAAGATGGCCCCGACGGCTGCGCCTATCCCGGAAGGTTTGGGTGCCACAGGCTGGTCAACGCAAACATCTTGGGGGACTTGCACTTGGGCCATGTGTGGGGTGACCGAGAGCACATTGCCGTAGACGACCTGTTGAGAAAACGCAGACACGCTTGCAAGGAGACCAAAGGCGGCAAGAAAGTAGCTTGGTTTGAAATGGGTGTTTGAATGCATAGGGTTCCCAGTAGAAGTGGAAAAGACAGTTAAGTTTTTGTTACTGAATTCATCTCTTCAAGAAAATCCCCCTTGCGTAGGCGCTTGGTGACAGGCTCAAACCCAAGGGTGGCAAAGGGGTTTTTTCATGGAGGGACACACCCAAACTCGACGGTATGGCGAGGTCTGACGATGTTGTTTTTATTTTTATTGAGAACTCGGCAAAACAAGTAACCACGATGGCTAATTCATTTATCAATCGTGACAAATGTCGCAAATTTCCGGTATTTGCGAACAAGACTTTTTGCACAAACACCCAGTCTTTACTGTCGATTTGTATGTGAATTTAGGGAGTTGTCCTGACGAAATTCATGTCAAAACATGGCTCAGGGCAGATCTGGGTTTTACAGCCAGTTACTCTGTTAAGGGCAATCGCGCCCTACCGCCAAAGGCGCGGGAAGTTGAACCGTTGTGCTGTTCTTCACTTGCAACTGCGAGTTTTGTCGTGTGAAAGACTTTCCCGGCAGCGCCAGCAACTTTCGACAGTGCGTGTGGCTGTGACCTAACGCAAGCCAGCGGGTGTTGTTGCGTTTGAAATGGTGCCCCGAGCCGTTCTTTGCCTTCCCGGCACACATCCGGCGGGTGATCTACACCACCAATGCTATTGAAAGTGTCAATGCCAGGCTGCGCAAGATCATCAAGACGCGAGGGCACTTCCCTTCTGATGATGCTGCTTCAAAGTTGATTTGGCTGGCCCTGCGAAACATCACTGCCGACTGGAGCCGAGCCAATAGAGATTGGAAAGAAGCGATGAACCAGTTCGCGATCCTCTACGAGGACCGCTTCACCAACAAAGTCCATTAAGATGAAATCCGCTTACCCAATACCTTGGGTAGGCAATCCCGCCTCACACACAGAAATTCAGACACTCCC
>CAIUTG010000127.1 GCA_903902035.1 uncultured Curvibacter sp.
CACGGTCACGCGGTCGCCGTCTTGGGCACCTTGGTCGTGGGCACGTTGTTGGAAGGTGCGGCGTTGTTTGCGCAAAATTTCAACGGTTTTGTCGATCGCAGCGTCATTGACGTCGGCCACCACTTTTTCAATTTCAGCGGACGACAGGTCGCCAATTTTGACTTCGGGGAACACCTCAAACACGGCGTCAAAGCTCAACTCGCCCTCGGGTGAGCCTTCTTTTTCGGTGATGCGGGGTTGTCCAGCCACGCGCAAGTTGGCTTCATTGGCCGCGGCGGCGAAGGCCTGGCCCACCTTGTCGTTCATGACTTCATATTGAACCGAGTAGCCATAACGCTGGGCCACCACGCTCATGGGCACTTTGCCAGGACGAAAGCCGTCCATCTTGACGGTGCGGGCCATGCGCTTCAAGCGGCTGTCCACCTCCGATTGGATGGCTGTCACGGGCAGTGACAAGGTGATTTTGCGCTCCAACTTTTCCAATGTTTCTACGGTAACTGCCATTTTTTTCTCCAAAAGGGGACTGCTTTGATACAAGAAATCTGACCTGGTGCGCGGGGGGGGACTCGAACCCCCACACCATTGCTGGCGTCAGGACCTAAACCTGGTGCGTCTACCAATTTCGCCACCCGCGCGTCAAATTTCTTGATTTGAAATCGGTAACCCTCAACTATAACCCCAGTCAGTCACGGCAAAATAGGCCCATGCCCTCCTCTGCGTCTCCAACGCCCGCCGCACCCCCGTCTGCTCTGCCACCGCCGGTGACGCATTACGAGAATTTTCCGGTCGCGTCGTGGCTTTGCCCGCCACGGCTGCGTGCCCCCATCCGGGCGATCTACCACTTTGCGCGGACCGCCGACGATCTGGCCGATGAAGGCCCCGCCTCACCAGAACAACGTTTGGGCGTTTTGAGCCAATTCAAGTCCGAGCTGCACCAATATCTGGACACCCCCGCCCCCACTCAGTCGGTGACTGAGCCCCAACCCGAGTGGGCCCGGATGTTCACCGCGCTGGCCCAAGTCCACCAGCAATGGCAACTGCCCCTGAATTTGCTGGACGACCTGCTCGATGCCTTTTGCCAAGACGTGTCCTGGACCGCGCAGCAGCGCTGCTACGCCAATGAAGCCGAACTGCTGGACTACTGCCGCCGTTCTGCCAACCCGGTGGGGCGACTTTTGTTGCACCTTGACGGTGTGCAAGACCCCCTTTCCTTGCGGCAAAGCGATGCCATTTGCAGTGCCTTGCAGCTCATCAATTTTTGGCAAGACCTCGGCCAAGATCTGGCGCGGGGCCGCCACTACATTCCGGACGCTGCCCTGCAAGCGGCTCAGCTCAGTCGCGCGGATTTGCTGCAGCAAGCCCAACAAGGCCAAGCCAGTCCGGCCCTGCGGCGACTGATTCAGGCGCAAGTTGGCACCGCGGTGAAGCTCATGCAAGAAGGCGCGCCCCTGGCGGGCCGACTCCCGGGCCGCTTCGGGTGGGAGCTGCGCGCGGTGGTGCAAGGCGGCTTGCAAATCGTGCGGCACATCCAAGCCCGTCAATTCGATACCCTGGCCCACCGACCCAAGCTCGGCAAAGCCGATGCCTGGGCCATTTTGTGGCGCACAATCTGGCCCCAATGACACCTGAAACCTATGTTCAAGAGAAAGCCGCGGCCTCAGGCAGCAGCTTTTATTACGCCTTTTTATTTTTGCCAGCGCCTCAGCGCTCGGCCATCACCGCCTTCTATGCCTTTTGCCGCGAAGTCGATGATGTGGTGGACGAGGTGAGCGAGCCCTCGGTGGCACAAGCCAAACTGGCCTGGTGGCGCACCGAGGTGGCGCGGGCTTTTTCCAGCACAAACGACCCAACCAGCAGTGCAACCAAGGCCAGCCACCCGGTGCTGCAGGCCCTGCTCCCGCATGCCCAGACCTTCGGGATTGAGGCCCGGCATTTACAGGCCATCATCGACGGCTGCCAGATGGACCTCGACCAAACCCGTTACCTGGATTACCTCAGTTTGACCCGCTACTGCCACCTGGTGGCCGGTGTGGTGGGCGAAGTCGCGGCCCGTATTTTTGGCCAAACCCAAGCACAAACCACCGCCTATGCCCACCAACTGGGGCAGGCCTTGCAGCTCACCAACATCTTGCGTGATGTGGGTGAGGACGCACTGCGTGGCCGGATTTACTTGCCGATTGAAGACTTGCAACGCTTTGACGTCAAGGCCCATGAGATTTTGCAGCGCATGGACTCACCCCGCTTTCAAGCCCTGATGGCATTCGAGGCCCAGCGCGCGCAAGACCTGTACGACCAGGCGCTGGCACTGCTGCCGGCAGCCGATCGGCGCGCACAAAAACCCGGCCTGATGATGGCCAGCATCTACCGCACCCTGCTGGGGGAAATTCAGACCAGCAACTATGCTGTGTTGCACCAACGCATTGCGTTGACCCCCCTGCGCAAGCTCTGGCTCGCCTGGAAAGTGCAGGCCCTGGGACGGCTTTGACAGCCCTCCCCCAACCACCCAAGGTCCTGGTCATTGGCGGCGGCTGGGCCGGACTGGCGGCGGCCATCACGGCCACCCAGCAAGGCGCGCAGGTCAGCCTGTGGGACATGGCCCCCACCCTGGGCGGTCGGGCCAAGTCCTTCAACACCCCGGAGGGCCCCAACCGCGACAACGGCCAGCATGTGTTGATCGGGGCTTACACCGAATGCCTGCGCTTGCTGCGTCTGGTGGGTTTGGCGCCTGAACAGGTGCTGTTGCGCACCCCCCTGGATTTGCGCTTTGGCTCAGGCGAGGGCTTGCGTCTGCCCGATACCCAGCGGGGCTTTGGGGCGGCGGTCTTGCGGGGCTTGGCCCCCTGGCTACCGGCGCAATGGCCCAGCCAGCTCCCCTTGGCGGTGGGCCTGTGGCGCTCTGGCCAAGGCCCATCCCAGCTGGCCTGGCGCTGGCAGGACCGCTGGGGCTTGATGACCACCAGCCGGCGCTGGCAAAGCCAGGCATGGCAATGCCCCGCCCACCAAAGCGTGGCCAACCTGTGCACCGGGCTGCCGCCTCGGATCGTGCACGACCTGATCGAGCCCCTGTGCCTCTCGGCGCTCAACACGCCCCTGCACCGGGCCAGCGGGGCTGTTTTTTTGCGGGTGCTGCAAGAAGCCCTGATGGGGCCCCTGGGCGCCAGCGATTTGCTGATTCCCAAAGTGCCGCTGAGCGCACTCTGGCCCGAAGCGGCTCAAGCCTGGCTGCGAAGGCACGGGGCCCAGGTGCAATCGCCTCGACGCGCCATGGCCCTGCACTTCGTCGACTCAGCCTGGCAAGTCAGCAGCACGGCCGGGACCGACAGCTTTGACCACATCATCCTGGCCTGCCCCCCGCAGGAGGCCGCCCGCTTGCTGCCTCAAGGCATCCACCCCACCTGGCTGAACCAGGTGCGGGCTTTGCGTTTTGAGGCCATCGCCACCGTCTACGTCCAAGTCGAAGGCGTCCCCCTTGGCCCCCATTGGCTGCCCCGTCCCCTGGTGGCCCTGCGCACCAACGACCAAGCCCCCGCTCAATTCGCCCTGGACCGAGGCCAATTGGGGGGGCCTGCAGGGGAATTGGCCTTGGTGGTCAGTGCCTGTCCAACCATGGATCGAGAGCGGCTGACCCAAGCCGTGTTGGCTCAAGCGCAGCAGTTGCTCAAGGCGCAAGGCGGCGCCCGGCAGGGGCCTCACCCGGCCCCCAGGTTGCGCCCCCTTCAGACCTTGGTGGAAAAACGCGCCACCTTCGCCTGCACACCCGCACTGCAGCGCCCCGGCATGGCCATCGGGCCGGGCTTGTGGGCCTGCGGCGATTATGTCGAGGGGCCTTTTCCGGCCACGCTGGAAGGCGCGGTGCGCAGCGGTGTGGCGGCGGCGCAGCAAGCCCATGCGGCCCGCAGGACTTCAAGCCTGGGCCAAGACCCCCTCACACAATTGAGTCAGGTTTGACAAGACCCAGGGCCGTGGCCGATCCGGGGTCAGTGCCGCTTGGGCACTGGCAGGCCAGTCCTTGCCCTCGCGATTGAGCCAGACCGCAGGCATGCCCGCCGAGACAGCACCCACGACATCCAAATGGGCATCGTCCCCCACATGCAAGACCTGCTCGCAACGCAAGCCTTGTGAGGCCGCCGCCATTTGAAAAAACCGTGGATCGGGTTTGGCACAACCTGCCAAATGGGCGCTGAAGTTGGCCTTGAAAAAATGACCACAACCAATGGCATGCACATCCGCATTGCCGTTGGACAAAGATACCAAGGGATAGCGTTGGGACAAAAACGTCAGGCACACCCAAGCGTCGTCATAAAACGCCACCTGCTGACGTGCCTTGTAAAAAACCTGGTGTGCACTTTCGGTCAAGGCCTCGCTGCGCGCCTCGTCATGCCCCGTTTGAAGCAACGC
Organism: uncultured Curvibacter sp.; assembly: GCA_903902035.1. Lineage (GTDB taxonomy): Bacteria > Pseudomonadota > Gammaproteobacteria > Burkholderiales > Burkholderiaceae_C > Curvibacter. The sequence goes on from CAIUTG010000127.1 coordinate 4,399, forward strand.
CAATCGAATGGCTTCCCGGCGCATCCCGCCAAGGTCGTGCTGCATATCGGGTCGGGTTCGTTGGACTTCGTCGCGCAAGGTACGCAAAGACTCGGGCTTTGGAAATTGCTCGGCCGTGGCAGGCGCATGTTCCCTGAACCAGTCCAGCAGCGCCTGTTCGGCGCGGGCAATGGTGGGCCAAACTGGCCACAGGGTGTCGTCCAAATCAAAAGAAATGGCCCGGATTTGCCGCCAATCAAAGGGCGCGGCATGGGCCGCGCTGGGGCTGGGCATGGGACAGGGTGTGGAGAAAGGAGGGTTGGCGTGCGCAGACATGGGATCAAGAATAACGCAGCGTGCCGCTGGCTTGGTTAAACTGCCCGTCCATGTCATCCCCCTTTCGCCCCGAACCGCCGTTTCAACACGGCCAAGCGCCCAAGACCGGCATCCTGTGGTGCAATTTGGGCACGCCCCAAGCGCCCACCGCGTCGGCCTTGCGCCGGTATTTATCGCAATTCCTGAGCGACACCCGCTTGGTGGAAATTCCCCGCCTGATTTGGTTGCCGATTTTGCACGGCATCATCTTGCGCATCCGCCCCGCCAAATCGGCCGCCAAATACGCCAGCATTTGGACCGATCAAGGCTCCCCACTCAAGGTCTGGACGGAGCGCCAAGCCCAGGCCCTGTCGGCCGATTTGGCCCAAGCGGGTCACCATTTGGTGGTGCGGTATGCCATGCGCTACGGCCAGCCGTCGATTGCCAGCCAGCTCGACGCTTTCAAAGCCGAAGGGGTCAAGCGGGTGTTGGTGCTGTCGGCTTATCCGCAATATTCCGGAACCACCACCGCCTCGGTGTTTGACGACATCGCCCATTGGGGGCTCCAGCAACGGGTGTTGCCCGAGTTCCGCTTCGTCAACCACTACCACGATGATCCGGGCTACATCGAGGCCCTGGCGCTGCGCGCTCAGGCCCATTGGGCCGAACACGGGCGCCCCGAACAACTGGTGTTGAGTTTTCATGGTGTGCCCGAACGCACCCTGCATCTGGGCGACCCTTACCACTGCGAATGCCTGAAAACCGCCCGCCTATTGCGCGAGCGGCTGGGACTGAGCCCTGAGCAACTGAAGGTGACGTTTCAATCCCGTTTTGGCAAAGCCAAGTGGCTGGAGCCCTACACCGAACCCAGTCTGATCGCCTTGGCCCAGAGTGGGGTGAAGCGCGTCGACGTGATGTGCCCGGGTTTCGTCAGCGATTGCCTGGAAACCCTGGAAGAAATCGACCAGGAAGTGCGCCACGCCTTTTTGAAAGCGGGTGGCGAGGTGTTTCATTACATTCCCTGCCTGAACGACAGCCCGGCCTGGATTGATGCACTGAGCCAGGTGGCGCAGCAACACCTGAGCGGCTGGGACACCCAAAGCACGCCCAACGCGCAAGAGTTGCAGCGGTCGCGCGAACGCGCCTTGAGCCTGGGCGCAAAGGCCGCTTAGCGCGTCACGCCCAACAAGCGGTCCAACACCTCGGGTTGTGTGCGCAGATTTTGGGCAGTGTCTGCGTGAACCACCTCGCCATGATCCAGCACCACCGCAGTGTCTGAGATGGCCAGGATGGCTTGGGGGTGCTGCTCGACGATGATCGCGCTCAAGCCCTCTTCGCGGGTGATGCGGCGCACGGCTTGCAACAGTTCTTCCACGATGATGGGGGCCAAGCCTTCCAGCGGTTCGTCCAACAACAAGAGCTTGGGGTTGACCACCAAGGCGCGACCCATGGCCAACATTTGTTGTTCGCCACCCGAGAGCTGGGTGCCCAAATTGGTTTTCCGTTCGGCCAAACGCGGGAACATTTCATACACCCGGGCGGGGGTCCAAAGACCGGGTCGGGCAACCGCCGTCAAGTTTTCATGAACCGTCAGTGACTTGAAGATGTTGCGCTCTTGCGGCACCCAGCCAATGCCCGCCGCCGCACGCTCGAAGGGCTTCAAATGGTGCAAAAGCTGCCCGCCCAGGCGGATGCTGCCCCCATGCTGGCGCGTGGCCCCCGCCAAGGTGTTGATGAAGGTGGTTTTGCCCGTGCCGTTGCGGCCCAGCAAAGCCAGGGTGTCGCCCTCATTCAGACTCAGCGAAATGCCGTTCAGCACCACGGCCTCACCGTAGCCCGCGCTCAAATTTTCAACCTTCAGCAGCTCAGCCATGTGCGTTCTCCCCATGGCCCAAATAAACCGCCTTGACCTGTGGGTCATTGGCAATTTCGCTGGGGCTGCCTTCGGTCAGCAAAGTGCCATTCACCAGCACCGTCATGCGGGTGGCGAAGCTAAAAACCAAATCCATGTCGTGCTCAATCAACAACACCGAAACCGCTTCGGGCAAAGCCCCCACGGTGTGCAAAAGTTCGTCGCGCTCCCCGGCCGGAACGCCCGCCACCGGCTCATCCAGCAGCAACACCTTGGGCTCACAGGCCAGGGCAATCGCAATCTCCAACAAGCGTCGCTTGCCGTAGGCCAGAACACGGGTGGGCGTGGTGGCCACATCGGTCAGATGAAACTGATTCAACAAGGCCTCACACCGCGCCACCACTTCACCGTTTTTACCCAAGGCCTGCCACCAACGCCCGCCCAAACCCAGGTGCTGCGAAACCACCAAGGCCAAGGTTTGCAGCGGGGTCATGCTGTCAAACAGCTGGTTGATTTGGAAGGTTCGCACCAAGCCTCGCCGCACGCGCAGATGGGGTGGCAAATGGGTGATGTCTTGCCCCAACAAAGCGATGCGGCCCGAAGTGGGGGTCAGCACCCCCGTGAGCTGGTTGATCAAGGTGGTTTTGCCAGCGCCGTTGGGACCGATCAAAGCGTGCCGAGCGCCTTGTTTCAAGTCCAGGCTGACGTTGTTGGTGGCGACGATACCGCCAAACTTCATCACCAGGTTTTGGGCCGACAGCACCGTGTTGGTGTCGGCACGCACGGCAGGGTTCAGATCGCTCTTCATGGGCGCGCTCCCAGCCAAGTCCAGGGCTTGAGCAAACGCTCACGCCCCACCAGCATCAGCAACACCAGAATCAAACCGATCCAGAACATCCAGTACTGCGGTGTGATGCTGGCCAGGCTGTCTTGCAGCAACTTGAATACCACCGCCCCCACGATGCCGCCATACAGCCAGCCCACACCACCAATCACCAGCATCAGCATCACATCGGCTGAGCGATCAAAGGCCAGCACATCCAGCGAAGCAAAGCCGGTGGTTTGCGACAGCAACGCACCGGCCGCCCCCGCAATGGCCGCCGCCAGGGTGTAGATCAGGGTCAATCTGGAGTTGACCGAAATACCAATCGCCATGGCCCGCAGGCGGTTGTCGCGGATGGCTTTCAAAGTGGCCCCAAAAGGCGAGTTGACCCAATGGCGCATGAACACAAACAAGACCAGGCCCACCGCGATGGAATACCACGCGGCCACCTGCCCCATCAAGTCGAAGTCAAAACGCCCCAAAAGCGGCCCCAACACCACGCCTTGCAAACCATCGGTGCCGCCGGTGAGCCAGTCGAGTTTGTTGGCGAGTTCCAACAAAATCAGGGCGGTGCCCAAAGTCACCATCAAGCGGGTCAAGTCCGTGCCACGCCAAATGGTGACACTGGCAACCGCCCCCAACAAGGCACTCAAAGCCATGGCCACAACCAGGCCCACCAAGGGATCGGGCATGACCCATTTGGCAAACAAGGCCGCCGAGTAGGAACCAAAGCCAAAAAAGGCCGCATGCCCCAAAGACACAATGCCGGTGTAACCCAGGATCAAATCCAAGGACATGGCAAACAAGGCCACGATGGCAATTTCATTGATCATCAGGGCTTTTTGGGGCAACAACCAAGGCAGCACAAAAGCAGCCCCCCACACCAGCACTTCCCAGAATTTGAGCTTGCTGGGCGCAAGCAAGGCAGACTGCAGCATCACTTGCCTCCCTGCCGTGTGAACAGACCTTGAGGACGCCACAACAGAATCATGATCATCAAAACATACACCGTAAAAGCGCCCATTTTGGGGATGTAGTACTTGCCCGCCACATCAGCGATGCCCAGGAGCAAGGCCGCCAGCAAAGGGCCGGTGATGGAGGAAGTGCCGCCTACCGAGACAACAATCAGAAAATAAATCATG
>CAIUTG010000128.1 GCA_903902035.1 uncultured Curvibacter sp.
CAGTTGCTTGGCATTGGTCAGGTTGCCGTTGTGCACCAAGACCAGTCCGAAAGGCGCATTCACGTAAAAAGGTTGCGCCTCCTCTTCACTGAAGGCGTTGCCTGCGGTGGGGTAGCGCACCTGACCCAAACCCACAGGCCCAGGCAAGGCCCGCATGTTGCGGGTGCGAAACACATCCCGCACCATGCCTTTGGCCTTGTGCATGAAGAACTTGCGCTCTTGCTGGGTGACGATGCCGGCCGCGTCTTGACCGCGATGCTGCAAGAGCAACAGCGCGTCATAGATCAGCTGATTGACCGGGGTTTTACTAACAACACCAACGATGCCACACATATGAATTTCCTAAAAATACTGACCAATTTGCTGTGGCAACCAAGGTTGTAGGGTTCGCAATCCGGCCTCCAGCCAGATCGCCCCTTGCGAGGCCCGCCACCCCAAGGTGGTATGCAAAGACGTGATTTCAACCACCGCAGCGACCACCAGGAGCAGCACGCCACCGCGCGCCAAGCCAAACCAGGCGCCCAAAAAACGATTGGGCCAACCCAGGCCCACCACACTGAGCAACCGGGTCAGCAGCGTACCCAGCAAGGTGGTTGCACACATCGCAGCCACAAAAAGCACCAAAAAACCAATGGCATACCGCGCGCCATCACTTAACTCAACCAAGGGCAGGTGTTGTGCTGCGGCTGCCGCAAACGCATTGGCTGCAAAAAAAGCCACCACCCAGGCCGCCAAAGCAAACACTTCATAGACCAAACCGCGCCACGCCCCGGCCAAAACACAAAAGCACAGCAGCCCCACCATGCAAGTGTCCACCCATTGCAAAGGCCAATTCAGCATGCGAAGAAAATCAAAGGGCCAAAACGGCTGCGGTCAATTGATGGGCCTTGACCTTGGCCGCCGCTTGCTCGGCTTCAGCCTTGCTGCTGAAAGGCCCCAAACGCACGCGGTAACGCTTGCCCTCGGCGGTATCCACCGTCTGAGCATAGGTTTTAATGCCCGCTTTTTCAAGTTTCTGACGCACGTCATGGGCTTTGTTGACATCGCTGAAGGCAGCGACTTGCACCACATAGCGGCTGCTGCCTGCGGCGTCGGCAGGTTTGCCAGCACTGCCGGCACCGTCCAAAAGAGACTGGGCCCGGGCCCCATCGTTTTTAGACGCTGTTTTGGTCTCGGCCTTGACTTCAGGTTTTGGCTTGGCTTCAGGTTTGGGTTTGGTATCAAGTTTGGGCTTGGGCGCAGGGCTCGGCTCGGTTTTGACGCTGGCCTCGGTCTTGACGCTGGCTTGGGCTTGTTTTGGCGCAGGCGTGACTTCCTCTTCGCCAGGCGCCAAGCCTTTTGAATCCGCCGTTGACGCGGCTGCCACATGGCTTTCTGGAACCGTTGGGCTTGCCGCCGGGGTCACCGCCTCTGGTTTAGCCACCAGCTGGGTATCGGCTGGCGGCAATGACAAGGGCGGGACTTGGTTTTTGTCAGGAATGGTGATGGGCACATCCAGGGCCACAGGCCGTGGCTGGCTATCGAACATCCAGGGAAAGGCAATGACCCCCGCCAAGACCAACAAAGCGGCCCCCAGC
>CAIUTG010000129.1 GCA_903902035.1 uncultured Curvibacter sp.
GCCACGGGCGCAGGGACTGGATCGCTGGGCAGCGCTGCGGGTCGGTAAACGATGTCGTGCGCTTCGGTGAGGCAAAGGTCTTGAGCGTTGTACACCTCGTGCTTGACCAAGACAAACACCAACTCGCCCGAGCGGCCGGTTTTGTGCGTGACCGATTCAATGGTCGAGAAGCGCTCGACCTCGTCGCCCACCCGCAAAGGTGCATGCCACTGCAAACGCCCACCCGCCCACATGCGCCGCGGCAGGGGCACGGGGGGCAAAAATCCCCCGCGCTTGGCATGGCCATCCGGGCCCAATTCACTTTGCTGTGCATGCGGCAAAAAGTAGAGCCAGTGCCACAGCGGGGGCAGGGGGGTGCCGAACTGGGGTTCGGGGTCTTCCCGATCCAGTGTCGCACTCAAGGCTCGCAAGGGCGCGGGCGTGATCAGGTCTTTGAACGACTCGCGCTTGCCGTGCCAGGTTTGCAGCTGGGCGAGGGTTTGGGCATCCAGGGGGGCGGTCATTGTCATTTAAGCCAGCAGTTCCGACAGTTCAATCAAGTTCAGATCGGGATCGCGCACATAGACGCTGCGAATTTTTCCTTGGGCCCCGGTGCGCAGCACCGGCCCTTCAATGATCGAACATTTCATTTCGTTCAAATGCTGAACGACTTGGTCCAAGGGGCGGTCCACGAGGAAGCAAAGGTCCAGGGCCCCTGGCACGGGCAAATGCGCTTTGGGTAAGAACTCCGCGCCTTGCACATGCAGGTTGATTTTTTGCTGCCCGAATTGGAAGGCCTTGCGTTCCACCGGGGGCTGACCTCCGACAAAGGTTTCCAAGCGCATGCCCAATACCCGGGTGTAAAAATCAATGCATGCCGCCTCGCGGGAGGTGGTCAACACCAGATGGTCAAGATGATCGATCATGGTTTTTGAATCGCCTCGATCAAATCCTTGCCCACCCGGCCTTGCATTTCTTGGTAAACCGGCTGCAAGGCTTGTCGCCAAGCGGCTTTTTGGGCCGGGGTGAGCTCAATGATTTGGGTTTTGCCGGTGTCCCGAATGGCTTTCAAGGCGGCTTCATTGTCTTTTTGAGACATGCTGTTGGCGTAGACCGTGGCGTCTTTCATCGCGCCTTCCAGAATCGTGCGAATGTCGGGCGGCAGGCCCGCCCAGAATTTGGCATTGGTGATCACGGCATAACCAATGTAGCCGTGGTTGGAGACCGTCAAGTACTTTTGTACCTCATTGGTTTTTTGGCTGTAAACATTGGACGGGGTGTTTTCCGCCCCATCGACCACGCCGGTTTGCAAAGCGGGGTAGACCTCGCTGAAAGCCATCACCTGGGGGTTGGCCCCCAGTGCCCGGAACTGAGCGTCCAGAACCTTGGAGCTTTGGATGCGGAATTTGAGGCCCTTGAAGTCAGACGGCTCGCGCAGCGGTTTGTTGGCGGTGATGACTTTGAAGCCGTTGTCCCAATAGGCCAGGCCTTTGATGCCCTTGGCCTCCAGCTTCTTGAACAAAGACGCCCCAATCGGCCCGTTGGTGACCCGTTCCAAAGCGGCTTGGTCCGGGAAGATGTAGGGCAGGTCAAACGCCTCGTAGTCCTTCACCCCCATGGGGCCGAACTTTGACACCGACGGGGCCAGCATTTGCACCGAACCGAGTTGCAGCGCCTCCAACTCTTCCTTGTCTTTGTAGAGCTGGCTGTTGGGATAGACCTCGACTTTGACCCGGCCATGGGTGCGCTGTTCGGCCAGCTCCTTGAAGCGCTGCGCGCCTTCGCCTTTGGGGGTGTTGGGCGCGGTCACGTGGCTGAACTTGATGACGATGGGGGCCGGGTCGGCCCACGCCAAGCCGCTCCATGAGCTGCCCATTGCCAGACAGACCGAGGTGAAAAGCAGACCCAGTTGACGGCGGTTCGATGACGGTTTTTGCATGAGGCGGTCTCCCGTTGGTGGTGTTTTGAATCATTCAATGAATGGTTTCGATGGGGTCAGGCAATCAGCGCATGCCCAGCATTTGCGGCAACCACAGCGACAGGGTCGGCCAATAGGTCACCATGATCAGGAAAACAATCATCGTGAACAGCCAGGGCAGCACAGCGACGGTCAATTCTGAAATGCCCATTTTGGCGATGCCCGAGCCCACATACAAATTCAAGCCGACTGGCGGGTGGCACAAACCCACCTCCATGTTCACCATCATCATGATGCCGAAATGAATCGGGTGGATGCCCAGTTTGGCTGCCACGGGGTAAAGAATCGGGGCCAGCACCAGCACGATGGAGGAGGGTTCCATCACATTGCCCGCCAGCAACAACAAGAGGTTGACCACCGCCAAGAAGGTCAGCGGCCCCAGCCCGGCCGAGGTCAGCCAATCGGCCATGGCCTGGGGGATGTTTTCATTTGTCATCAAGAAGGAAAACAGCACCGCATTGGTGATGATGTAGAGCAGCATGGCGCTGGTGGCCGCTGAGTCTTTCAAGACCTTGGGGATTTGCTTGATCGACAGGTCTTTGTATACAAAGCAGACAATGAAAAAGGCGTAGACCGCGGCCGTGGCGGCGGCCTCGGTCGGGGTGAAGACGCCCGACCAAATGCCACCCAAGACCACCCCGATCAAGAGCAAACCCCACAAACAATCCCAATAAGCATTCCAAACGGCGCGGGCCTCAAAAGTCAAGCCCAAGCGGAACCTTTTGGCCAAGAAGTTCGCCAGTGGCAGCCAAACCATGAACGACACCATGACCGCCAAAAACCAGCTTTGGGTGCTTTCATGCAGGCCCCAAACAAAGGGCAGTGGCGGCAAAAAAGTCACGCCCAAACTGACCAACAGGCCCCACAGCACGCTGCCCGATTCTTGCCAGAAATGGCGTCCCTCGAACAGGTGAACGCGGGGGTAGTTGTTTTTCTTGGCCAGGAAAAAGGTGGTGGCCCCGAGCATCAGCAAAAGCACCACGCCGGGCACGATGCCGGCGATGAACATGTCGCCCACCGAGTTGTTGGTGGACACGGCATACAGCACCATCACGATGGAGGGCGGCACCAAAATACCCAAAGCCCCCGAGGTGGTGACCACGCCGGCGCCAAATCGCTTGGGGTAACCGGCCTTGATCATGGCAGGCATGACGATGGTGCCAATCGCGGCCACGGTGGCCACCGAAGAGCCCGAGATGGCCGCAAACAAACCGCAGGCCAGGACCCCCGCCAACGCCAGGCCCCCGTGGAAGTGTCCGACCAAGGTCACCGTGAAGTGGATCATGCGCTTGGCCACACCCCCTTGCGTCAAGAAATTTCCCGCCAAAATAAAGAACGGGATCGACATGATGCCGAAATTCTCAATGCCAGTGAACAGCTTCAAGGCCACCGAGGTGGTTGGCACGTCGGTCATGCTGAACAGAAAAGTCAGCACCGTCAAACCCAGCGCAATGCTGACCGGCATGCCGGTGACCATCAAGGCCAATAACAAGACAAAAATGATGGCGGCGTTCATGCGTGGTCTCCGTCACGCCAAAACCTCAAAATGGCCTGCAAGAAGCGGTAGCACATCAAGGACGAACCGAGCGGGATACAAAGGTAAACCACCCACATGGGCCACTCCAGCTCTTCCGAGGTTTGATCGGTTTTCGAAATGTCCCACACCAGGCCGGCCGACATCCAGGCCACCAAACCCGTGAACACCACGCC
>CAIUTG010000130.1 GCA_903902035.1 uncultured Curvibacter sp.
AGGCGGATTCAAGTACGAGATGCAACAAAGATGAACCCGGTACTGGGTGGCTGAGGATGCCAAGGCATCATGGCCGCTTAAACCGCCAAGTCGAAGTTGCCCGATGTACAAGCACCTCAGCCGAGAAGAACGATACCAAATTCACAGCCTCATGAAAGCCAAACACACGCTTACGGAGATTGCCCAGTTGCTGGGCAGGCACCGCAGCACCATCAGCCGCGAGGTCAGCCGTGGGCGTGGCCAGCGTGGCTACCGTGCTGAACAAGCCTGTGCCAAGGCTCAAGAGCGATCTATTGGCAGCCGTAATGCCAAGCGCATCGAGCCTTGGGTGTGGTCCGAAGTGGCGTTTTACTTGAGCGTTGAGTGGAGCCCTGAGCAGATTGCCGACAAACTGCCAGTGAGCCATGAATCGGTGTACTTGCATGTCTATGCCAACAAGGCCAAGGGTGGCAAGTTGCACAAGGGCTTACGCAGCCAAAAGCCAAGACGTAAGCGCTACCTGTGTGGGCGTGACAGGCGTGGGCAAATTCCCAACCGCTGCCCCATAGCTGAACGCCCTGCGCACATTGAAAACCGTAGCCAGGTGGGTCACTGGGAGGGCGATACGGTGATTGGCGCAGGTCACCAACAGGCCATCGTGACCTTGGTTGAACGCAAGAGCGGGTACGCCAAGCTCAGCAAGGTGGCCAACAAAAGTGCCGAACTGGTCAGCCAAGCCATTGAGGACAACCTCAAACCCTTGGCCGTGAGGGTGAAGACCTTGACGGTGGACAACGGCAAAGAGTTTGCGTACCACCAGAAGGTGGATGAGGCGCTGGGCATTCAGACCTACTTCGCTGACCCGTATTGCAGCTGGCAACGGGGGAGCAATGAAAACTACAACGGCCTACTGCGCCAGTACATCCCAAAGAAGCGCCGCCTGGAAACCGTCACAGAGGAGGAACTGGCTATGATTGAAAACCGATTGAACCACCGACCACGCAAGCGGCTCGGATTCAAGACACCACACGAGGTGTTTCATGCCTCGTTAAACCGTGTTGCATCTCGTACTTGAATCCGCCAGATTCAATCTTTGGCGTTTTCAAGATCCGGGCCCGAACGATCTCAGCATTTTTAGCCGCACTTTCCTTGCTGGCTGCGGGATGCCACAAGTGCAGCACTTCGGTGGCCCAAGCGCCTGATTTGCGCTTCACGCCTGCTTGATGGAGTCGAAACACAAAGTCAGCATCTTCATGTCCCCAGCCCTCCAAACCCTCGTCAAAGCCACCGATTCGCAACACATCGTCGCGCCAAGCGGCCATATTGCAGCCTTTGATGCGTCGCCACACAAAGCGCTTGTAGAGGCGCATTTGGCCATCGGGCAGTTTGATCCAAAGCGGAGCAATTTTGTTAATTTGCCCTTGGATTCGTTGCCGCCAAGCGGTTTTTAGAAATTCACGGGCATCCCAGGCCCCCGACTCACACAGTTCAATCGTCCATTTTTCTTGCAAAAGAATGCGACTGCCTGTGACCATGCAATTGGACTGGCTCAAGGTGCGGTGTCGCGCCACAAAGTCGGGTTGAACGATGCAATCCCCGTCCAGATAAATCAAATAACGCCCCTCACTCTTTTGTGTGGCTTTGTTTCTGATCAAGGACAATCTGAAGCCCGTGTCTTCATGCCACACATGCTTCAATGGGACTGGGAACAACTTCTGAAAATCCTGCACCAACGCTTGGGTGTCGGCGCGTGAGCCATCGTCAGCCACGACGACCTCAAAGTTTTTATCTTGCTGAAGCAGCAAAGACTGCAACACCAAATTCAAAGCCTGGGGTCGGTTGTAGGTAGCGACCACCACGCTGATCAGGAAATCATGCGCCATGTCTTTTTTCCTGGTGCAGCAGCCAGAGTTTGAGGTAGCGGTAATAAGTGCCCTCAGCGTTTGAGACCGCCAAGGCAAAGCCTTGCGCGCCATCTAAAAAGCCTGCTCGCAAAAAATAAGTTCTGAAAAAGGCCCACAATCCATGCCCGACCGCCTTGCCCAATGAAGCGGTTTTGCCACGCTGAAACAACTGTTCTGCAGAAGCACTTGAGTAACGGTCGATTTTGTCCAGCACTTGCGAGAAATTTCTGAAGCTGTAGTGCAATAAGCCAGATTTCAGTCGGCCCTTTTTCCCGTGGCAAAGCACGCGTTCATGAACCAGGTCATCGCTGAATTGAGCGCTCCCCCGTTTAAAAAAACGCAACACATGATCAGGGTGCCAGCCCGAGTGTTCAATGAACTTGCCGCAATACCAAGAAGTTCGGGGAATTTCATAACCCTCAAATTCAGGCTCTGCGTCCAATAGGCCGGAAATTTCAAGTGCCAATTCTGGCGTCACGCGCTCATCAGCGTCCAACGACAGCACCCAGTCTCCGGTGGCCAAAGACAAAGCTCGGTTTTTTTGGACGCCGAAGCCGGGCCAATCGTCACTGACTTTTAAAACCGCGCCGAATTCGCGAGCAATTGACTGGGTTTGGTCGATGCTATGGCTGTCCAAGATGACGATTTCTGTCGCCAAGTGACGCACCGATTCCAAACAATCACGGAGGTTCTTCTCTTCATTGCGGGTGATGACGACGACTGAAAGCGACTTTTTCATGGCTCACATCCTAGCCTGCGGGCGTTACATCAACCGCCGCGTCAACCGCTTGCACCACGGAAGCAACGCCCAGCTCATCCGGCGTGGAAAAATTCAGCAACTGCCCTGCCGCAGCTCGATCCAACCAGGCCCCCGTCAGTTCGGGCGGGGTCGCCGTGTAAAGCGCCACGCCTGGTTTCCCCAGTGCCGCCGCCAAATGCAAAAGACCCGTGTCCACCCCCACCACGGCGGCGGATTGCCCAATCAGGCTCGCCAAAGCATTCAAGCACAGTTTGGGTAAAACCTGAACGTGCGGTTGTCCCTTGGCGATGGCCTCTGCGCGGGTGCGCTCTTCTTCATTGCCCCATGGCAAAAGCAAACCCAAATCTTTTTGAGCCACTTCAGCCGCCAACGCCTGCCAGGATGCCAAAGGCCAGAGTTTGTCAGCGCGACTGGTGCCATGCAGGCCCATGATGAAGGGTCGCTTGATTTCAAGGCTGGGGGCAGACAAACGCTCTGTCAGTCCTTGCAAACCGTAGTCGGGCGCAGGTTCATCCAAGGCATAGCCCAAGGCTTTGGCCAACAATTGACGGTTCCGATCCACCGCGTGCTGGTCTCGGGCAACACTGAATTTTTGGTCGTAAAAAAAAGAAGCCAACGGCTCACGCGCCGAATGACTGTCGTATCCCGCGCAAGGGCTGTGCAAACCTGCGCACCACAGAGCGCTTTTGAGCAGGCCTTGCGCATCCACCACCAAGTCGTATTGCTCGGCTTTCAAACGCTTGCGAGTTTGTTGAATGGCTTGCCAGGTGCTGGCCTGACGCCACGCTCGCTTCCAACGCCGCATGGCCATCGGGATCACATGCCGCACAGCTGGGTGCCAGGCGGGAATGGCGGCGAAAGACTCCTCCACCAACCAGTCGATTTCTATGTCTGGCTGCGCCTTCAGTGCATCACTGATGGCGGGCAGCATGTGAATCACATCGCCCAGTGACGAGGTCTTGATGATGAGAACCTTCAAGGCGCGTCCTTTTCAGCGCTTTTGCCTTCGCTCTGTTGTTTTACCAGGGCCAGCATGGGCTGAAGGCGTTCCAAAACCCGCTCGGGGGTGATCTGCACCAAACAATTCGTGTGCCCCAAAGGACATTGGCGCTCAAAACAAGGCGAGCAAGACAAGCCCAAATAAAGTGCGCTGGCCCGCTCACTCAGGGGCGGGGTGTGCTCAGGGTCGGAGGAACCATAAATGGCCACCAGGGGCAAGTCCAACGCAGCCGCCACGTGCATCAAGCCGGAATCGTTGCTGACGGCCGCATGGCACAGCGAGAGCAAATCCACGCAGTCGCCCAATTCGGTCAAGCCGCAGAGGTTGCGAATTTTCAACTCGGGGGCCTGGTGAGCACCCGCCACAATCGCCTCGCCCACCGCGCGGTCTTTGGCCGAGCCCAAGATCCAAATCTGCGCCCCTCGGGCTGACAAGTCTTGTGCCAATCGGGCGAAGTGGGCGGCTGGCCATTGTTTGGCGGGGCCGTATTCAGCACCGGGCATGAAGGCAACCACGGGCTTGTCTGTGCTCAAGCCCAGTTTGCCAAGCAAGTGGGCCGCGTTGGCGGCGTTGGCGACCAGCTGGGGGCGAAGCGGCTCGGGCAGGGGTTGGGGTTGGGCAGGTGCCGCCTCCCCCGCCAAGGCCACGAAGCGCTGCACCGTCATGGGCAAGGCTTTTTTGTCCAGCTGCCGCCAATCGTTCAACAGGCCATAGCGCATTTCCCCAAGAAACCCGGTGCGCCGAGGAATGCCCGCGAACCAAGGCACCAGAGCCGACTTCAGTGATCCGGGCAAGACAATGGCCTGCGCGTAGCCTTGCTTGGCGAGTTGCCGACCCAAGCGCCAACGGGTGCCCAGGCCTAGTTGGCCGTGGGTCAAAGGCAACACCCAAGCTTGCCGAACCTGAGGCATGCGTTGCAAAATCGGCAGCGACCAGGCCGGGGCCAACACATCGATCTGCACGCCGGGCCGCTGGGCTTTGAGGGCCATGAACAGGCTTTGCGCCATGATCATGTCGCCCACCCAAGCGGGGCCGACGACGAGGATGTTGTCGTCAGTTGCCACGGCTTACAGCCCTTGCTTTGCCAGCCAATCCATGTAGCGCGGCACGCCCTGCTCCACGCTCAGGAAGGGGGCGTGATAGCCAGCGGCCCGCAAAGCCCCCATATCGGCCTGGGTGTAGCTTTGGTAGCGCCCTTTGAGGTGATCGGGGAAAGGGATGTAGTCGATTTGACCGCGTTGGTGTTGCGAAATCACCGCCTTCGCCACCTCATTGAAGCTCTGGGCTCGCCCCGTGCCGCAGTTGAAAATACCGCGCACTTCGGGGTGGTCCAGCAACCACAAATTGACGGCCACCACATCGTCCACATGGATGAAATCGCGCTTTTGTTCGCCGGGGCCATAGCCATCGCAGCCGTCAAACAGACGCACACTGTCACTCGCTTTGAGCTGCTGCTGCAAGTGCCAGGCCACGCTGGCCATGCTGCCCTTGTGTTGTTCACGCGGCCCATAAACATTGAAGTAACGCAAGCCCACCACAGGGCTTTGAATGTCTGCCATCAGCTTGCGCAAATGCACATCAAATTGGAATTTGGAAAACGCATAGGCGTTCAGGGGATGCTCGTTTTCGCGGGCCTCTTTGAACACCAAACCATTGCCATAGACCGAAGCGGAAGAGGCGTAATAAAACGGCAGCTGATGTGCCGTGGTCCAATGCAGCAAGGCTTTGGTGTATTCATAGTTCACCTGCATCACATAGCGGCCATTCCATTCGGTGGTGGCCGAACAAGCGCCTTGGTGAAACACCGCGTCCACCGGGCCAAAACTTTGACCCGCCTGCACACGCGCCAAAAAGTCGTCTTTGTCCAGGTAGTCATGAATCTGCGCGTCTGACAGGTTCAGGCATTTCTTACCATCGGTCAGGTCATCGACCACCAAAATATCGGTGATGCCCCGTGCGTTCAAACCTTGAACCAAATTGCTGCCAATGAAGCCAGCGCCGCCGGTGACGATGATCATACAAATCCTTTTTCAGAGGGGCCTGGCAACGCATCGGTCAAATGCGTGGCACAAGCCAACAGGTTGGCAAAACGGCCGTCTGAGAGGGCCTGGCTCGCCGAGTCGTCCCCGGATTCGGGGTTGTCGGAATCCACCCGATACGCCTTGCCCACGCCCGCCGCCCGCGCGGCTTCGATGTCGCTGGGTTTATCGCCCACCAAAATCGAGTTTGACAAATCAAGGCCCAACTCTGCAGCGGCTTGCAAGATCAAGCCCGGCGCGGGTTTGCGGCAGTCGCAATCAACGGCCCATTGGGCCACCGAGCCCTTGGGGTGGTGCGGGCAGTGATAGACCCCCTCGACCTTCACCCCCTGTTGCTGCAATTCGCTGAGCAGGCGCTGGGTGAGTGTTTGGTACTCGGCTTCGGTGTAATAACCCCGCGCCAAGCCC
>CAIUTG010000131.1 GCA_903902035.1 uncultured Curvibacter sp.
AAGTGAGTCCGATTGGCATGGCCTTTGCCCGGGCTTTCACCTTGCTGGGCGAAAGCGGCGCCGGTCAGCTGGCCAAAATGGTCAACCAAATATGCATTGCTGGCCTGGTGCAGGCTTTGTCAGAAGGCATCGCCTTTGGCCAAAAAGCCGGGCTCGACATGGTGCAGGTGCTCGACGTGATTGGCAAAGGTGCCGCGCAAAGCTGGCAGATGGACAACCGTGGCAAAACCATGGTGGCCGATCGGTTTGACTTTGGCTTTGCCGTGGACTGGATGCGCAAAGACCTGGGCCTGGTCATGGACGAGGCCAAGCGCAATGGCGCCCGCGTGCCGGTGACCGCCCTGGTGGACCAGTTCTATGCCGATGTGCAGGCCATGGGGGGGCAGCGCTTGGACACCTCCAGCCTGATCAAACGGCTGCGCTGAACGCTGACCGAGCCCTGACCAGCCCGCTTATTTGGCGGCGCTGGTGGTGTTGCTGTCCGACGCCTGGGCGCTCAGTGCCTTGAGTTGCTCTTCGGTGAGGTACTCGAACACACGCACCACCTTTTTGACGCCATCCACGCCGCGAGCCACTTCGCTGGCACGGTTGGCTTCACGCTGGGTCACCAGCCCCATCAAATAGACCACTTGCCGTTCCGTCACCACTTTGATGGTGTTGGATTGCAGGTCTTTGGCGTCGATCAGACTTGCCTTGACCTTGCTGGTGATGTAGGTGTCGTTGGAGCGCTGCGCCAGGCTGGACTTCTCGGCCACCACCAGCTCATTGACCACCGAGCGCACATTCTCGACCTTGCCAACGATCTGGCCGGCTTGTTGCTGCACTGCCGGTGTTGCTGCCTCCCCCGTGATCAAGACGATGCGGTTAAAGCTGGTGACGTTTTGGTGAATTTTGTCGCCAAAGGCGGTATTCAAGCGATCACTGGCGCGCAGTTCGATGCTTTCATCCTCGACTTGAGCGCCGGAAGTGCGACGGTCCGTGGCCACCATTCCGGTCATCACAGCGCCGCCAGCGACCACCGGGAAACAACCGGTCAAAGACGTGGCGACCGTCACCATCCCCACGGCCGTGCAAGCCGCCACAACGACACGCTGCGCCCAAGGGCTTTTAAAAGATGTTTGAGTGTTCATTCTGGTACCTCCAAATCGCCCAACAACTGGGCGTCAACGCCATCACAAAGACAATGCAGAACCAATAAATGGCTCTCCAAGACACGCATCATGCGCTCATGGGTGACCGCAATATGAACATCGGTTTCCAGCAAACGCTTGCTGACATCGCTGCCCAACGGGCCCGTCACACCCACCACCATCATCTCGCGATCGTGCGCGATTTCAATGGCCTCCAGCCACTCGGGGGCTTGGGCCTGGGCCGAAAAAATCAAAAGCACATCGCCGGCCAAACCCAGGGCCCGAACCTGACTTGCCAAAGGGCTGGTTGGCGTCAGGGCCAACGCCGCCAACTCAGGCCGCTGGCGCTCTAAGGGTCCCCAAAAATAGCTCACGAACAAAGGGGCCAAAAAAGCCGCGTTGCCCACCCCGCCCACCAACACCTTGCCGCCGTTGGTGATGCAGGCCAACAGCGCTTGCACGCCCTCGGCAATGCGCTTGCTCAGACCCTCCGCCGCTTGGTAACTCAAATCGGCACTGTCCATGAAGTGCTGGTGGATACGAGGCTCTAACATCTTTCCATTTTAGCGCCCATGGCCCTTGAACCCCGCCAAAAAACTCAGCCCCCGTCAAACGCACCCTGCAGCCAATTCACCGCTTGCTCGGGCCCCACCTCAATCACATCGAACCGACACGGCGGCAGGTGGGTCCATTGCTTTAAGTAAAACCGGGCCACAAAAATCAACCGCTTTTGTTTGCGCCAGTTCACGCTGGCCGCCGCGCCGCCAAACTGCGCGGAAGACCGCATGCGGACCTCCACAAAGACCAAGGTGCCGTCGCCTTCACGCACAATCAAATCAATTTCACCCCCGCCACGGCCCGGCGTCCGATAATTGCGCTGCACCAACTGCAAACCCGCTTGCTGCAAATGTGTCCAGGCCAGGTCTTCTGCACGCTGGCCCAACAGTCGGGTTGTGGTGGCGTTTTTGGGCGTTTTTGCTTGCAATGGGTTGGAAAATTTCTGGAAGGAATTGAATTGAGCCTCGTCAGTGCCTCATTTGGTCAAGCCCTGAGCGCCGCCCGCGAAGCCGCCGGGAAGCAAGACTTTCCCGAGGGTAGTCTTTATGTGGTGGCCACCCCGATTGGCAACCTGGCCGATATTTCTCTGCGGGCGCTTTGTGTGCTTGAGCGGATGGATGCCCTGGCCTGCGAAGACACCCGCCATACCCAAAGTCTGCTGCGGGCCTTTGGCCTGGAGCGACCCAGCCACAGCTTGTTGGCCGTGCATCAACACAACGAAGCCGAAGCGGCCAACGGGGTCATCTCTCGCCTGGCCCAGGGCGAACGCATCGCCTACGTCAGCGACGCGGGCACCCCGGCGGTCAGCGACCCAGGCGCTCGCCTGGTGGCAGCGGTGCGGGCCGCTGGCCACCGCGTGATCCCTTTGCCGGGTGCCAGCAGCGTCACAGCCCTGCTCTCGGTTGCCGGCGTCACAGGCCAGGAGGGCGTTTTGTCGAATGGTTTTGCTTTCGTGGGGTTTTTGCCCAACAAAAGCAGTGAACGGGCCGCTGCAGTGCAAGCCCTGGCTGGCGAAGCACGCGCCCTGATCTTGTTGGAAGCCCCCCACCGCATTGAGGATTTGGCCGCCGCCCTGGCCCCCTTGGGCGACCGCCTGCTGACCCTGGGGCGTGAATTGACCAAGCAATTTGAAGAGGTGCACACCTTGCCCGCACAGGACTTGGCGGCTTGGTTGCAGGCCAAGCCGCAACGCAGCAAGGGCGAGTTTGCCCTGCTGATTCACCCACCCGCCAAAGTGTCGGGCACCACCGCACAAAGCGCAGCGAAAACGGCGGAGAGCCTGCGGGTTCTCAGTTTGCTGCTGGCGGAGCTGCCCTTGAAAACCGCCGTGCGGCTGGCCGTGGACATCACCGGCCAGCCCCGCAATGCGCTTTACCCACTGGCCCTGCAACTCAAAAATGACCCGGACAAGGGGGCGGTTTCAAGCGATAATTCACCCCATTGATCGGGAGAGACCGGGCGGCTTGGGCCGCTCGGCGCCGAAGGAGCAACCGCCCCGGAAACTCTCAGGCAAAAGGACCGGTCACTACCAGTCACTCTGAAGAGTCGCTGGATTTTGTCACCCAGCGCACCGCAGGAGCAAGCAACAAGGCCGCTGCCTTGATTGTGAATCTCTCAGGTTCCAAACAGAGGGGGCGACCACCAAGCACGGTGCCTGGCGGTCTTCCTTTTCTGACTGTTTGGAGACCCCCATCATGAAATCAATTGCGGTCATTGGCGGCGGCATCACCGGCGTCACCACGGCTTATGCGCTGGCTCGCCGAGGCTTTGCCGTCACCTTGTTTGAACAACACCGCTACGCGGCCATGGAAACCTCGTTCGCCAACGGTGGGCAGTTGTCGGCCTCCAATGCCGAGGTCTGGACCCATGTGTCCACCCTGGTCAAAGGGCTGCGCTGGATGTTCAAAAACGATGCCCCACTTTTGATCAGCCCCAAACCCAGCTGGCACAAACTGTCCTGGTTTGTCGAGTTCATCGCCAACATTCCCCACTACCGCGAAAACACGATTGAAACCGCGCGCATGGCGGTGGCGGCGCGCGAGTACCTGTTCAACTGGGCGGACATTGAGAAGATTGACTTCGATCTGAAGAAAGCCGGCATTTTGCACATTTACCGCGACAAAAAAGGCTTTGACCACGCGGGCCAAGTATCCCAGTTGCTGGCCCAAGGCGGCCTGCCCCGACGCCCCGTCACACCCAGCGAAATGAAGGCCATTGAGCCCACCTTGGCCGGCCAATACTATGGCGGCTATTTCACCGACAGCGACGCCACTGGCGACATTCACAAATTCACCACCGGCTTGGCCGCCGCCGCTGAACGTGCGGGGGTGCGCTGCCTGTACGGACAAAACGTCACCCACCTGCGCAGCAACGGGATGCAAGCCTGGGTCACGGTGAACAACCGCAGCGGCGACGGGGGTGATGGCGTGGATCAGCACGTTTTTGATGGCCTGGTGGTGTGTGCCGGTGTGGCCAGCCGGGCTTTTGCGGCCCAACTGGGCGACCGGGTCAACATCTACCCTGTCAAGGGCTACTCCATCACGGTCAACCTGTTGGACGCCCCCAGTCAGGCGGCTGCGCCAACGGTGAGCTTGCTCGACGATGAAACCAAGTTGGTGACCAGCCGCCTGGGCGTGGACCGGCTGCGGGTGGCGGGCACCGCCGAGTTCAATGGCGCCAACAAAGACATTCGGGCCGACCGCATTCGCCCCCTGGTCGACTGGGTGAACCAATGTTTTCCAGACGTCAACACCCGCCAAGTGGTGCCCTGGGCCGGGCTGCGCCCCATGATGCCGAGCATGATGCCCAAGGTGGGGCGCGGTAGCCGTGCCAATGTTTTTTACAACTCTGGTCACGGACATTTGGGTTGGACCCTGAGCGCGGTGACGGCCGAAATGGTGGCAGCGCATGTGGCCGGTGCGCGCAGGTGAGTCAACCGTCAACCGCGCAGGTGCACGATGCTCTGCAAGTGGTAGCGCTCGATCTTGCGGTAAAGCGTGCTGCGCGAGATTCCCAGTGCGCGGGCGGCCTGCGCCAAATTGCCCTGCATGTCCTGCACTGCTTGCAGAATGGCTTGCCGTTCAGACTCTTCCAAGCGGGCGCTGCTCGCGCCCATCCCAACCGCCAGCACCGGCGCCGTGGGGGTGGAGGCAATTTCCTCCGGCAACTCAGCACAACTGACCGCCACCTCGTCGGAGGTTAACAACAAGCCCTCGACGACGTTGCGCAGTTCACGCACATTGCCCGGCCAGGCGTAGGCCCGCAAGAGGGCCCGAACCTCGGGGCCGAAATGACGGCTGGCCACGCCATGGCGCTCGGCCAACACCTCATTGAAGTGGTCAATCAACAGGTCAATATCGAACGCTCGCACGCGCAACGGGGGCACTTGGATTCGCGTGACGCTGATGCGGTGATAAAGGTCACGCCGGAATCGCCCGGCCTCGACTTCTTGCAGCAGGTCACGGTTGGTCATCGCCAGCAGGCGCACATCCACCCGACGTGGTTTTGATTCGCCCAAGCGGTAAACCACGCCTTCTTCCAAGACGCGCAGTAACACCGGTTGCAGCTCCAACGCCAACTCGCCAATTTCATCCAGGCACAAAGTACCCCCGTGGGCCAACTCAAAACGGCCTGCACGCCCTTCGGTGGTGGCCCCGGTGTAAGCGCCTCGAACATGACCAAAAAGTTCGCTCCCAATCAATTCCTTGGTTGAGGCACCACAGTTGAAGATCACAAATGGCCCGCTGCGCTCCTCGTCGCCATGAATGGCGCGCGCAAACAGCTCCTTGCCCACCCCGGTCTCGCCCTGAATCAGCACCGCCACACGGCGGTGGCTGAGCAGCTTCGCGCGCTCAACCGCTGCCCGCAAGGCTTGGCTGTGGCCAATCAGATTGGCAAAGTCGCTGCGCGAAGGATCCCCATCGGTGGCCCCATCCACCCCCCCAAAAGCGCCCATTGCCAAGCGGGTGCTGCTGGTGCGCAGCCTGGGGCCTGCGCTGGAACGTCTGGGAATGGCCAAGAGCGCACCGATGTCTTTGCCATTCACCCGCACTGGATGCAGCCATTCAGGCCGCAAGCCCTCGGGCAGATGCCGCGCCCAATCCTCCACCTGTCTACCGGGTTTCAGCCCCGGCACACTGTTGCCCAAGCGCAAGCCCGATGACGGCAAATTGCCGCTGGCATGAATCAGCTGAGCGCTGCGGTCGAGCACCATCATCGCTGCGCTGTCGGTGCGGGCGCTGAGGGAGAGGCAGGCCTCCATCAGTTGGTAGCGCTCGCAGCTGGCGCGCTCGGCCAACACCGCTTCGATCTGCCGGGCCGCAGCCACCGCAAGCGCCAGGTTGTTGACTTGATAGGTGGATGGGGGCCCTGAAATATCCAGCACACCAATGATCCGATCGGTGCCAGGGCTGAACACCGGCGCGGCAGCACAGGTCCACCGCTTGATGCCCACACAAAAATGCTCTGCCGCATGGACCAGGGTCGGCGCCCGCCTTGCCAATGCGGTGCCAATGCCATTGGTCCCAATGACCCCCTCGTGCCAATTACCGCCCTCCACCAAATGATTGTCTTGGGCCGCTTCAAGCGTTCTGGGATTGCCCGCCGTCTCCAGCACAATGCCATCGGGATCGGTCAGCAACATGATGGAGCCGGAAGCCGCCAACAGATGCGCCGACGAAATGAACAGGCCCTGTGCCGCCCAGATCAAATCGGCGTTGCGCAAGCGCAATTGCGCCAAGGCGTCCCCGCGTGCCGACATCGGGGCCAGACGCGACCCCGGCTCCACCCCTGAGCGCAGGCTGCGCTGCCAAGACGACAAAACGAACTTCGAAACGGCGGGGCTTGGTTGGGACAAGCCCGCGACAAAACGCTCCCAGGCCTCCATGACTTGTCGCTCGGAGGAAGGGCCCACCGTGTTGATGGCGGCGCTGGCGCTCAAGCCGACAGGCGGTGTTGTCGGTTGCATTGAAGGTTGCCTGGGGTCCCTGATCATCTCGTCTCCTCTGCCATGCCACGCGCCTCATGCGGCCTGGTGCCACCGCTAGCTGGACGTGCTTTGTCAGCGGCAAGGCCCGAAAAACCCATGCTTTTTTTATCCATTATTCATGGCTCGGCAGGCTTCACAACCGCCGTCTTTAATGGCACGAAAGCCACCCAAAGCAACAAGCCCGCGCAGAGCAGGGCCAACAAACCAAACAAAATCCACCACCGGCCCGCACTGGCTGGGTCCAGCAATTGCAGGGTGAGCCAAGCATTGAGGCCAATCATGAGCCAGGCCGCCGCCCAGGCCAGGTAACGCAACCAGGGCACGCTGGCAAAGCGGCCCATGATGCGTGCCGCACTCGTGAAACGAATCAACGGCACAACGGCGAAGGGCAGCTGAAAACCCAGCACAACCTGGGTCCACACCAGCAAGGTCAGCGCGCCTTGCTCACCCGCATGAAACAGCACCACCACGGCCGGCACGATGGCCAGCGAGCGGGTCAGGATCCGCCGTTTCAAGGGGCTCATGCGCCACTTCACAAAGCCTTCCATCACCACCTGGCCAGCCAAGGTGCCCGTGACCGTTGAGCTCTGCCCAGCGGCCAACAGGGCGATGGCAAAAGCGGCCGAGGCCACCGTGGTCCCCAGCAGCGGCCCCAGCAATTCATGCGCCTGACCCAACTCGGTCACATTGATGCCCCGCGAAAAAAAGGTTGACGCCGACAAAATCAGAATCGCCGCATTAATGAGGAAGGCAAAATTCAGCGCCAAGGCCGTGTCAAAAAAGTTGTATCGAATGGCCTCCTGCTTGCCCTGGTCATTGCCATTGATGCGGCGTGTTTGCACCAGCGAAGAGTGCAAATACAGGTTGTGCGGCATGACGGTGGCGCCAAGGATGCCGATGGCCACAAACAGGTTCGCTTGATTGAGCCTGGGCACCAAGCCAACGGCCACCTCGCTCCACACCGGATGGGCCAGCAAGATTTCGAGCCCCATGCAAACGGCAATGGTCAGGACCATGACAGCAACGAATGCTTCCAGCTTGCGCACCCCGTAGTGCTGCAAGACCAGAACAAGCATCACGTCCAAACCCGTGAGCAAAGCGCCCCAAGCCAAGGGGATGCCAAACAGCAGGTTCAGGGCAATGGCACTGCCCAACAGCTCGGCCAGGTCGCAGGCAATGATGGCCACTTCACACAACAACCACAAAGCCAGCACCACGGGCCGGGCGTAGTAGGCGCGGCAAGCCTGGGCCAAATCCATGCGGGTGACAATGCCAAGACGGGCCGCCAGACTCTGCAACAGCATGGCGATCAAATTGGAGGCGACCAGCACCCACAACAGCTGATAACCAAAGCGCGAACCCCCTTCGAGGTCGGTGGCCCAATTGCCGGGGTCCATATAGCCCACACTGACCAGGGTCCCAGGTCCGATGAACCCGAGCAAGCGCCATCGCCCCGGCGCTTGCGCATGGGCAGGCACCCGCATGTCGATGCTTTGCTCCATGTTGGTCATGACCATTCATCCTTGCCGTGGTGTGGGTCCGCAGGCCCTCATTTGCGGCCCAACAACTCCGCCCCACCCCCCATGGCCGGACCTGCGGTCGGATCCACATAGTCAGGCTTTTTGGCAATCAGGGTCTGGGTGGTCAGAATCAGGCCGGCGACAGACGCTGCGTTGCGCACAGCGCTGTAGCTGACCTTGACGGGATCGATGATGCCAGCTGCCACCAAATCTACAAAATGGCCGCTGCGGGCATCCAGCCCGACACCCGGCTTGGCCGCCCCCGTTTTGCGCTTTACATCCTCGGGGTCCAAGCCGCAATTGGCGGCGATGTGGTGCAAGGGCTGTTGCAACGCCCGTTGCAGCAATTTGACCCCCTCACGCACATGGCCTTCGTGTGAATCGGCCAACTTGTCCAGCGCATTGGCCACGCGGAAAAGCGCCAACCCACCCCCGGGCACCACGCCCTCGGCAATGGCGGCACGCGCCGCGTTGATGGCATCCTCAATCAAGTGCAGTCGGCGTTTTTGTTCCACCGGTGTGGCGCCGCCAGCCAGCAAGATGGCCGTGCCACCAGACAACTTGGACAAGCGCTCCCGAATTTTGTCGCGCTCGATGTTCTCGGGTGCCAGCTCAAATTGCCTTTGCACCTGTTGCCGCCGCGCCGCGACCAGGGCCGGGTCGCCGTCCCCCGCAGTCACAACGGTCTGGCTGGATGAAATGCGCACGTGGCGCGCACTGCCCAAGTCGCGCAGCTGGACTGCTGCGATGCTGCCGCCCAGATCGCGCGCAATCACCCGCCCCCCCGTGAGAATGGCCAAGTCTTCCAGCGCGGCCTTGCGCCAGTGACCATATTCAGGCGGATGGATGGCCGCCACCGGTGCGCCCCCCTTGTCGCGCCAAGCCAGCAAGCTCACGATACAGGCCGGGGCAACTTCTTCGGCGATGATCAGCAAAGGCCGTTTGGAGTCGGCCACCAACTTGATGATGGCCGCAACCTCATCCGGCGTCTGCAATCGCTGGTCGGTCATCAGGATGTAGGGGTTGTCCAAGAGCACCTGCATCTTTTCGACCTCGGTGATCATGTGGTGCGACAAATAGCCCCGGTCAAAGGCCATGCCATCCACCACCTCCAGCAGTGTCTCAACGGTGCTGCCATTGGTGACATCGACAATGCCATCCGCGCCCACCCGCTCCAACGCCTCGGCGACCAAGTGCCCGGTGGGCTCGTCATTGGCGGCCACCACGGCCACCGCCCGCAACGCCTCGCCACTGCGCAGCGGTGTGGCCACGCTTTTGAGTGCGGTGACCACCTCGGCGACAGCAAGCTCCAAGCCCTCCACCAGTTCAACGGGGTTGGCCCCCCTGGCCAAACATGCCAGCCCGTCCTGAACCAAGGCATCTGCCAGGACCGTGGCGGTGGTGGTGCCATCGCCTGCTATTTCATTGGTCTGTTTGGAGACTTCGCGCACAACCTGTGCGCCCATGTTTTCAAACGGATCCTCCAGCTCGATTTCAGCGGCAATGCTGACACCGTCGCGCGAGATGATGGGCGTGCCAATGGGCCGGTCGATGATGGCATTCATGCCACGTGGACCCAGCGTGCCGCGCACAGCCCGCGCCAGCTTGGCAACCCCACGGCCGAGGGCTTGGCGCGCTTCGTCGTCGTGCAACATGATTTTGGGCATGGTATTTTTTTCCTTGAGTGATTCGTTAAGTGGTTTGAGCAAAAAAAGGCCTGATTCAACTGCGACAAAGCCCCTCTCGTCGCACGATGTGGATGGGCTGCTGACCTTGCGCACGGTCCCGCACCGCCAGCAGCCCCCGGCACAGAGCGCCGTTGAACTCCGCATTGATCCCGACTCGGCGCGCTTCGCGCAAATGGGCCAACAAATCAGCTGCGGCGATGGCCTGCCCTTCGGTGTCGACAAAAGCCAGATCGCCGCCACCCACCAGACCGCGCCGCGCCAAATAGCGGTCCACCAAGCCCTTGTCTGCCGCGCTGAGCGCCAGCTGCTGCAGGGCCGAGATGTTGAGCGCTGCCAGAGCAACCGGCTCATGCCCCGCATCGATCAAATGCTGGAGCAAGGCTTCCTGGCGGCGCTGAAAGGCCTTGAGCAAAAAGGTTCGGCGCAAGGTCTCCAGATCGCCCTCGGCCGCCGCGCCAAAGGTGGCCTGAAAACCGCGCCCTTGGGCCACACCCTGGTTGATGGCCTCGGCATACATGTGGTCATCCAAGCGCACCTGAACCTGGGTCACCCAGGGCAAGGACTGCACAGCGCGGCTCATGTCATCGGCCATCAGAAAAGCGAAGTTGGCGGCACACCAGTAAGTCGGCAAACGAAAACCGATCCGCACCCCGCCATCCCCAGCCAGCTCAATCAAGGTGACGAAGCCCAACTCGGTCACCGACTCATCGAGCTCTGGATCCACCACCGTGGCCAAGCAAGCTTGCACCTGCGCCATGCGCTCAGCGGTCTCGCGGGCGTCGGTGGTGGGGTCGGCGTCTTGGTTCATCAAGCCGCCCTCGCCATTTTCTCCTTCGCCAGCAAACGCTTTTGCGCCGCGATGTCGATGCCATACAGCCGCGCTGCATTCAGTCCAAGGATTTTTTTCTTGGCTTCCAGGTCGAGCACGGCCCCGGTTTCGGCAGCAATGCCAGCCGGCAGCTCGAAAGCCATGAAGTCCTCGACCAGCCAATCGGGCGTCCAGATGCCATAGTCGCTGCCATACAGCAACTTGTCTGGCCCCAGCCACATCAGCAATTGCGAGATCACATGGGCGAAATATTTCGGCTGCTTGCGGATGAAGGGCAGCGCCACCGCCAGGCCCCCGTAAACATTGGTCTCCTGGGTGGCGATCCAGCAGAAGTCGTCCAGCCGGGGCAGGCCACAGTGCTCAATGATGAAGTTCAAGCCCTGAAAGTTGGTGGCGGCAATGTCCACATCGGCCACGTCAAAAGCGTCTCGGTCCAAGGGCAAAATGGTCGGTCCTTTGTGGACATGGATGTTTTTCACACCCAGTTTTTCTGCCAGCGCCAGGTACCGCTCGGTCCAGGGATCGCTCAGCTTGTAGCCCCGGCTGGCGTCCTTCCATTCCGCCGTATAGAGTTTGACACCCTTGAGTTTGTGGGTGGCGGCCAGCTCTTCGAACTTGTCCAACCCGGCCGCCCCATCGCGGGGGTCAAATGCACCGTTCAGAATGAACCGATTCGGGTGCTGGGCCTTGAGCACCGCATTTTGTTCAGTGGTGTTGAAGCCCTCGACATAAAAATCTTTCAGATAGGTTGGCTGAAAGATGGCCATGTCATCGTAGCCATCCACGAACAGATCGCGGTAAAGCTGCTCACCGCCATAGCGATCGAATTTTTCACGCGGCCACAGTTTTTCTTTGGGGCTCAGAAAGCTGTGATAAGCGTAAAAGCAGTTGATGAACTGCTCGCCGTGCACGTTTTTTTGATTGGCCTTGCGTCCGTCCCAATTGTGGACATGGCCATCAATGATGAAAATCTCTTCGCCGGAAGCCGTTTTGAACATAATGACTCTCCTGTTTTTTTATGCGTGCGCGACAAAGGCCATGACTTCATCCATGTTGCCAAACAGCACCACGGTGTTCTCGTCAATCGTGACCATGCGGCCGTAATGGGTGGAGGTGGCGATTTCGAAGGTCTGCGCCGTGATTTCACGGCCCAGCGCTTCGCTGATTTCGTCCATCTTGAATTCGATCTTGCCCTCGCCGTCAATGCGGATCATGGCCGGCAGGTAGGTCACCCGGATGCCCGGTTTGGTCGCCATCAGCTCGGCGATGGCCCGCGCTTCCACGCTGTCGTTCATCGTGACGCCACATTGGTGTGAGATGGTGTCTTTGAATTCCAGGTCTTTGAAGGACTGGAAAATGTTGTCGTTGACTTTGGCTGACATGGTGTGTCCTTTTGCTTGAGATGAGGGGTTCAACGGGCGACAGAGGTCGTGATGGAGGCCGGCATTTGCAGGCCAATCTGGCTAACGATGTTTTGCAGACGCTCAATGGCGCCCTCATAGGCATCGCTGAATTTGGCAACCTTGTTGTGCGGCAGCGACCAAATGGGCTGCAGGTTTTTGGCTGCCGTGACGGCCAGTTCACCGTATTTCTTCAGCCAGGTGTTGAACAAGCGAATGTTGTGCGCCGCGTGCTCGGGGTCAGAGACCAAGATGTCCATCAGCTCGATCGAATTGGCCAGATTGCGCTGATAGTCGCCTTCCGCCGATGACACCACCGTGGGGGTGAGAAAGTCATTCTGGGCAGCGGCTGCTTGCATGAAAAAGCCGCTTCGGATCAGCTCCCCAACCATGGGCTCAAACACCATGTTGACCGCAAAGTATTTTTCCAGGTAGTCGGTGGCGCCGCCGATGGTCTCGACCAGTTTGCGGGTTGGCTGCCAGATGGGGTCTTCCAGCCATTGCTTCTTGCCGATTTCTGCATCAAAGCCAGGAATGTCTTGGCCAATGTCTCCCAAATACAAGGTGATGTCTTGTGCAAAGCGCAACTTGTAGGAGGAGTTGGTGAGGATCGCGGAGTTGATCATCTGGGTATAGCCGTAACGTTGGGCGTGCATCAAGGCGGTGCCCATGCCGAATTCAGCGTGCTTGTAAGCGCCCAGGTGCTTCTCCAGCACCTTGACCCAGGTCTTGTCAAAACGGGCTGGCGCACCGGCCCGGCGCGCATTCTCTACCGCCTGCGAGATCATGCCGATGATGGTCGACTGGCGTTGGTAATGGGTGCGCTCCCACTCTTCATCAATCGAGCGGTATTTGTGCCAATCGGATGAACGGGCGGCCGTCCAGGTTTCCGAATAGGTGGGCGTGCCATCACCGAAGGAAATGATCCAGTTTTGCAGCAGATACCGTTTGGGGTCGGGCTGCACATCGAGCGTCATGTCCTCGTAGTGCGTCGCCTTGCGGCCCTTGGGGGTGAAGTAGTTGTACTTGCGGCTGTCCCAGCCAACAAATTTTGCAGAGCCGGCAGCACCTGTGGGCCGCGTTGTCTGTTCAGCAGTGGTTTGGTTCATGGTGAAGTCTCCTTTTGGGGTTAGTGAACGAGGTCCAGCGTGTTGCTCGCCTGGATGAATTTGTCTACATGGGTGTGCTCGGGTTCGACGCCCAGGACTTGCAGCACGGGCAGCACGGCATCGATCATGGGGGGGGGGCCGCAGGTGTAAGCGTCAATCTCTCCAGTCAACTTTTGTTGACGCAAAATGCGTTCAACCGCTTCATGGACGAAGCCCGTCTCACCTTGCCAGTCCTCATCGTCCGTGGCATGTGAGAGCACGGGAATGAACTCAAAGTCGGTGAGCTTGGCGGCAATGGCGGCCAACTCTTCTTGGAAAAACAGGTCCTTGCGTGTGCGGGCGCCGTAGAAAAAGCGAATCGGACGTTGCTCACCGCTGGCGATGTGGTCGTGCAGAATCGACCACAAGGGGGACATGCCTGAGCCGCCCCCCACCAAGACCATGGGCCCAGGCCGACCTTCGCGACGGAAGCAATTGCCGAATGGCCCCTTGATCTTCAACGGCGTACCCGGTTGCAATGTGGTGTCCACCAAAGATGAAAAAGCACCTTGGGGATACTTGCGAATGATGAAGTGAAGCTTGTCCGGTGTGCCTTGGGTGCTGGCCATGGAATAGGAGCGCGTCACGTCGGCACCCGGCACCGTCAATTCCACATACTGACCTGCCCAAAATTTAAGGGGCTGCGCCAGCTGGACTTCAAGCAGGCGAATGTCGTGCGTCAAGGTCGTCACACGACTCAAGACACCGTCGAACTCCTTGACGGCAATCGAACGCCGCATCATGTCTTCGTCGTAATTCAACAGCTCGACCGTCAGATCGCTGAAGGCATAGGTGCGGCACAGCAGCACATGGCCACTGTCGCGCTCGTAATCCGGCAGTGCGAAGGTGGAGTATTGCGACACCTCCGCATCCCCTTCAATCAACAGACATTTACAACTGCTGCACCGGCCCTCACGACAACCATGCGGTATCGCAATGCCTTGGCGAAACGCCGCGTCCAGCACCCATTCACCTTCTTCAACTTCCATCTCTACGCCAACGGGTTCGAGGCGCACTGTGTGCGTTGGTTTTTCAGCCATCACTGTCCTTTGCTGTGTTCAGGTACTGCGGCTCCCGGAGTTGCTGTCGAGGCACGCCCCGGGAGCTTGTCAAGCGATCAAATGGGGTTGATCTTGAAACCCTTGCGGTACTCGGCGGCCGCCTTTTCTCGGCCCTGTGGTGTCAACTCACGGAAGCCTCGCAAAGGACTGGCCAAGGTGTAGCCCTTGACATGGTCCAGGGTCCACATGTCCTTGTCGTTGAAGCGCAAGTGGGGTTGTGAGATCAAGGTCTTGCCGTCAGAGCGGACAAAGCCCAGGTCCTTGATGGCGTCGGCCAGATCCCAGCCGTGGTAGCAGTCCTCCCACTCGCGCCGTCCGCTGAAGCGGCCCATCGCTGGTGTCGCACGACCTTCGTACTCGGCGGCAAAAGCCACCTTGTGGGTCCAGCGGCACAGCTCGGAGCAATAGGTGTAGACCTGACCATCGACCTCGTCGTAGCAGAAGTCTTCGCGGATCAGGCACGGCACCATGCAGCTCCAGCAACGGTGCGGGTAAACATAGCCGCACTCCTGGTCGAACAACATATTGGTTTCACCAGGCACGCTCTTGCGTGCGTACCACTTCCAGTAGTCGCCGAACTCGGCGTACCAGCCCGGGTACTTGTGCTCAAACCACTCAAAGTCTTTTTCGGTCTGGGCCTCAATGCGCCAGAAGTTGACAGGCCAGCCGACCGAGAAGAACTGAGCCACTTTGTGCACATAG
Organism: uncultured Curvibacter sp.; assembly: GCA_903902035.1. Lineage (GTDB taxonomy): Bacteria > Pseudomonadota > Gammaproteobacteria > Burkholderiales > Burkholderiaceae_C > Curvibacter. The sequence continues at coordinate 15,024 of CAIUTG010000131.1, forward strand.
TTTTTCTTGACAAGCCGGTCCCAGGCCGCACTGACATCGTCGTGGTGAATCTTCACGCCGTATTTTTCCAACGGCAACATGTAGGTGCGGTAATAGTCCTCATAGATCCAGCGGTGCCACAACTCGACATAAGACTCCTTGTTTTTATCCCGGTCGGTGGTGCCGTACTCGATGAAGGTGCCGATGGCGGCGTCCACAATCGCGTGGTTTTGCCAGAAGGCGTAACGAATATCTCGTTCCAGCAACAGGTGGTTGTCGGGATCGTTGATCACCGACATCAACAAAGAGTGCCCATTGCCGATGTGACGTGATTCGTCCGACTGCACCGACAAGAAGACCGAAGACAGGGCGTAATCGCCATTGCGTGCGGCCTCTGAAGGCATCGCCACAAACAAGGTGTTGGTGAAGGCGGTTTCAGCCACCACCTGCAAATAGATATTGGCAGCCGTCAGGGCATCGCCGGTGAGGAACCCTTCGGCGAACTGGCGGCCGATGGTGGTGGCATAGCATTTGCCAAAGGCCGCTTCGGTGATGTCAAAGCCAGCCGGGTCAATGTAGTTTTCCATGTACCACTTCTTCAGGTTCATCTGAATCGTGGAGTGGCGGAACTCGTCCACCATCTGCATCGTGAAGCCCGTGCGCAGCTCCTCACCCGGGGCCAAAGCCGCCAGCATGGACATCGAGCGGGCCGCCGAAATTTCAGGGAAAGGAATGATGGCCAAGAACAACTTCATCCACTCCACCCAGCGGGGCTGGGTGTTGCGAAACATGTCGCCACGCAAGGCCGCATCCAACGCGCCGTAGACGCGATTGTCTTTTTCTTCCTGCATGGGGAAGTAAGAGCGCAAGACCTGTTTCATGGGGTCGCGCGGGGCCTTGGTGATCTTGTAGTCGGTCGGGAAGGTCATCGCTTCCTTCACGTAGCTCGGCTGCCAGCCGAGATCGGCGATGCGGCGGGCCGCTTCGGCAATGGGTATCCCTTTCTGGGAAGTAATCTTGTTGAGTGTCAAACCTACAGACATGGAGGTCTCCTTAAAGTTTCCAATTGAACTGTTGCGTCAAGTCGCTTTTTCTGGGCAGGTGCCCAACCTACTATTGCGATTCGCGTGCCACCGCTCGCTTTCCCTAGTTCATCAAGCTGGGGCTTGGAAGTGGTGGGTGATGCCGTCGTGTTTTGGGACGCTTGACTGAAACGACTTGTCCGATCATGGGACGGGGAATTTCACAGGGTTCCCTCCGACGCCACCACGTGAAAAAGCCCCACCGACCCAAAGCCGGTGAGGCCCCTGTTTGAGGGATCCCATCCCGCGCTAATCGGCGGGCGTGGTGGGGCTGTTGGGCGCCTCGGCCGATGCCGCCTCGCGCGATTGACGTTCGGCGATGAAGCGGGCCGCGAGCACCAAGGCACCCATGGCAAAGTCTTTGCCATGGGCCGCAATCATCGCGTCCGAAACCTGTGCCAATTGCTTGAAAAATTCGTCCTTGCTGCTTTGTTCTTGGTCGCTCATGAGGCGGTCTCCTTGGTGTGATGGGGGGTTGTCTGGCGGCTGCGAAACAGCGCTTCTGGCAACAACAGCCAGCCGAACATGCCGTCCTGGGTGCCGAATGCCAGGCGGTTGCCGTCGCTCGACCAAGCCATGGCATTGACCGCACCGCCACCGGCACCTTTGATGAACAACACCTCATCGCGGCCCGGCTGACACAACAGCAGCGCGCCGTTGTGATAACCCGCCGCGATCAGCGATTGCTGCGGATGACAGCTGACACAGCTCACCGGCGTCTTGCTGGCCATGGCGCACTCCCTTGGTTGCTCGGCGGCACCGGGGGGGTCAAAGCCCCAGCAAACGGGCCGTGTGCTGCCACTGGTGACAAGGTAGCGACCCTCCGCTGCGAACGAAAGCGACAGTGGTTGCCCAGGGTAGCCGCCCATTTCCATGTCGCCTGCATCGGCCACACGCCAGCCATGCAGCGCGTTTTCCTGCATGCCGGTGACGAGGTAGCGGCCGTCCGGACTCCAGGCCAATGCGCGGTGATAACCGGGCCAAACCAGGGTACGCAGCTTGGCCCCTTCCTGCCACAGCGTGACCCCCCCGCTGTGCGCCATGGCCAGGCTGTGCTTGTCTGGGCCGAAGCCCATCGCCGTGACGGGTGCCGGCAAATCAATCGCTTCGCCATGGTCCCGTGCCACGCAATAGACGCGCTTGCCACTGGCATGGGCACGCCAGCCAGAAGGGCTGCAAGCCACGGCCGTGATCCATGCACCACGCACATGGCTCAGGATCGTCGGTGCGCCACTGCGCGGCACGTGCACCACACGCCCGTCATCGCCCCCACTGACAAAGCCACCCGCCGCGTCGGCCGCCAGGCTCAGGCAGGCCCCTTCATGACACGCGACGCGCTGCGGCTGTGGTGGCGGCGCGGCCGCCGGCGTCACCGCCACGCCCCCATCGGACCGGCGCGCAAGGTGCGGACCGCGCAGCCAACGCGCTTTGACGAGCGCCAGCTGCCCATCACCCAAAGCAAAAGCGACGGTGTCCCCGTCCACATCCCAGGCCAGCGCGACTACCGGCGCTTCCAACGTCCAATGTGTGCCGAGCAGGTCCATCAGAGGCGGGCTGCTCACGGTGTGGCCTCACTGACATCGGCTGCACAGTGCGCCAGTTCGGCATTCAATTCAGCGCCATCCCAGCCATGACCGATGAAGACCAGGCGGGACTCGCGCGCCTCCCCCTCGGCCCAAGGTCGATCCAGGCCGCTGTCGACCGTCATGTGCACCGCCTGAAAAACGAAACGGCGTGATTCGCCCTCAAAGGCCACAATGCCTTTGGCGCGCAACAGGTCGGCTCCACGCTCGGTCACCAAGCGCTGCAGCCATGGCAAAAAACGGCTGCGTTCAAACGGCTGCTTGAAACTCAACGCCACGCTGCTGAGCTGGCGTCCCGCGCCACGGCTGTGGCGGCCGGCCTCCACCGGCGCGTAAGCCCGGGGGCCCGCCTGACCCAACCAGGGCGTGGACACACGCAGCCGGGCCATGTCAAAAGCCCCCCGGTCCAGCAGACTGGAGAGCGCAACATTGCCATGCACCGCAACGCACATTTCGGCGGTGGGGTTGATCTGCTGCGCGGCCCGCTCAGCATCGGCCAAGGTGGTGGCGTCGGCCAGGTCCGCCTTGTTGAGCAACACCAAGTCGGCCTGCGCCAGCTGCGCGGCGGCTTCGGGTGCGTCGCGCAGCTGATCGCTGAGGTAGCGCGCATCGGCAACGCAAATGACGCTGTCGAGCTGCGTGTGTTGGCGCAGCAAGTCGTCAAAGTAAAAAGTCTGCACAATCGGCGCGGGGTCTGCCAAGCCCGTGGTCTCAATCAAAATGCCGTCAAAGCCGCCGGGGCGTCGCACCAGGGCACTGGCGACGCGAATCAGATCCCCTCGCAGCTTGCAGCAAACGCAGCCATTGTTGAGCTCATAGACCTCCTCCTCGGCCCCGACAACCAGCGAGCCATCGATGCCGAGCTCGCCGTACTCGTTGACGATCACGGCGTAGCGTCGGCCCTTGGCATCGTGCAAAAGCCGGTTCAACAAGGTGGTTTTGCCCGCGCCAAGAAAGCCGGTCAGCACCGTCACAGGAATGCGCGCCATACGCTCAGGGAACCAGGACGGCGCGACCTTTGATCTTGCCGTGATGCAGGTCCAGCAAGGCCTGGTTGGCGTCCTTCAACTTGTATTCGCGTGTGGCCAGATGGACCAGGCCACGGTCGGCCAGCGCCATCAGCTCGACCAGCTCCGGGTAGGTGCCGACCAAATTGCCGACAATGCTTTTTTCGCTGGTGATCATGTCCAGTGTGGGCAGTTCTATTTTGCCGCCATAGCCCACGATGTAATAGGTGCCGGCGTTGCGCGTCATCGCCAAGCCCTTGGCGACCGCATCCCCTTCTCCGACAAAGTCGATCACGGCCTCTGCACCCTTGCCTTTGGTGAGCGCCAGCACGCGATCGACCTCATGGCCATCGGCTTTCACCAAGTGGTGGGCGCCGCATTCCTTGGCCAACTGCAGCGCCATGTCGGAGCGGTCCACAATGATGATCTCGGCCGCGCACAAGGCGGCCAGCACCTGGATGCCGATGTGGCCCAGACCACCGGCGCCAATCACCACCGCGTACTCGCCGGGCAGCAGGTGGCGCGAGGCCTTCTTGGCGGCGCGGTAGGCGGTGAGCCCGGCATCGGTGTAGGGCGCGACATCCTTGGGGGCCAGGGTCTTGGGCAGCTTGATCAGCGAGCGCTGGCCGGTGCGCAGGTACTGGGCATAACCCCCGTCGGCATTGATGCCGGGAAAACGGCTCTCCTCGGCATGCATGTCATCGCCCCGGCGGCAAGCCAGGCAATGGCCGCTGGTGACCAGCGGATGGCAGATCACGGGGTCGCCGACTTTCACACCGGTCACGGCGGCGCCCACAGCCTCGACCCAGCCGGCGTTCTCGTGGCCCATGATGTAGGGCAGCTTGACCTCAACCTGGGTGCGCCAGATGCCTTCCACCACGTGCAGGTCGGTGCGGCATACGCCGGCGCCACCGATGCGCACGATCACATCGGTCGGGGTCTCGATTTTCGGGTCCGGTACGTCTTCGTAGCGAACAAAGGCATCGCCACTGAGTGACTCGTTGTATTCGTGCAATACGGCGGCTTTCATGGGAAGGCTCCTGCGGTTCGGATGGTGATTTAAAGGGCTTGGTCTGCCCTGACTCCCCATCACCCACGCAATCGCCGTGCCGCGCTCAATGGGCTGGCTAGGCTCAGCGCCAAGCCCTTGATTTCACTTGAAAAGTTTTTTCCAACTGCGGTATTCCCGTGACGGCCCAGACGCCAAACTGTCGCGAATTCGGGCGCAAGCCCCAGGCACCGAGGCCCTCGGCTGTCTCAATTTGCGACAGCGTATACCCTGAGGCTGCTGCCTCTGTCCATTGGCTTGATTGGGTTCGGCGCCATCACCACCGTCATGGGATCGTGATGTCGGTGAGTTGTCGGTGGTGCTTGAGGGAAGGCAAAACGACTTCAGTGATTGAATGCACGTCAAGCACAAGGTGCGATCCGATCACGAATTCCCGCAAACCATAACTTCTTTGTCAACAAGAAAAAACCCACCTCTCAGAAGAGAAGTGGGTTTGATGTTTACTTTCTAGGAAAGTTAGGCGCTAAAACGGAATATCGTCGTCCATGTCATCAAACCCAGATGACGGACGGGCCGCTGCGGGGGCTGGCGCGGGCGCTCGGGGTGCCGCAGGCGCGTAGCTTTGGGCGGGGGCTGGGGCGCGACGTGGCGCGGCTTCATAGCCGTCACCGCCTTGCGCACCGCCGTCGTTGCCGCCCATGCCCTGGCGACTGCCCAACATTTGCATTTGGTCGGCGCGAATTTCAGTGCTGTATTTTTCGACGCCGGCTTGGTCGGTCCATTTGCGGGTTCGCAAACTGCCTTCCACATAAATTTGCGAGCCTTTGCGCAGGTATTGGCCAGCAATTTCAGCCAAACGACCATTGAACACCACGCGGTGCCACTCGGTGGCCTCTTTCATTTCCCCGCTTTGCTTGTCTTTCCAGCGGTCGGTGGTGGCGATGGTCACATTGGCCACCTGATCGCCGCTCGGGAAGGTGCGGATTTCCGGGTCGCGGCCCAAGTTGCCCACGATGATGACTTTGTTGACGGATGCCATGACTGAAAAATCTCCAATTGAGCCCCTATTATGAACCGACATGGGCGGCCCATCTGGACCAGAAACGGGGATTCTTTATCATGAAGGGTTTTTCTCTGTTTGACGACACCAAAGGCCTTCTTTGCAATCCCTCGTGCCTCCCCTTGATTCTGTCGATGCCGAACTTGAGCGCTGGTCCCAACCTCGACTCAGTCTGCGAGCCGCCCATGACCACCTCAGTGTGCGCGGTGCCCGCACGCACAACCTCAAAAACATTGACCTCGACATCCCCCGCAACCAACTGGTGGTGATCACGGGCCTGTCGGGGTCGGGCAAATCCAGCCTGGCTTTTGACACCCTGTATGCCGAGGGCCAGCGCCGCTATGTGGAGAGCCTGTCGGCCTATGCGCGTCAGTTCTTGCAACTGATGGACAAGCCCGATGTGGACCTGATCGAGGGCTTGTCCCCCGCCATTGCCATCGAGCAAAAAGCCAGCTCTCACAACCCCCGCTCCACCGTCGGCACGGTGACCGAAATCAGCGACTACCTGCGGCTTTTGTTTGCCCGCGCTGGCACACCGCATTGCCCCACCCATGGCCTGCCGCTGCAAGCCCAAAGCGTCAGCCAGATGGTGGACGCGGTGCTGGCCCTGCCTGCCGAAACCCGGTTGATGGTGCTGGCCCCGGTGGCACGCGAACGCAAAGGCGAGTTTGCCGAACTGTTTGCCAGCATGCAGGCACAGGGCTATGTGCGTTTTCGCATCAACAACGTGATGTATGAATTTGACGAGTTGCCCGAGCTGAAAAAGAACGAAAAACACGACATTGATGTCGTGATCGACCGGCTCAAGGTGCGCCCCGATGCGCAGCAACGGTTGGCAGAAAGTTTCGAGACCGCCCTGCGTCTGAGCCAGGGCCGGGCGCTGGCCGCAGAGTTGGACCCGCCAGCGGAGGCCCCACACGCGTCACCTCGCGAACACTTGTTCAATTCGCGCTATGCCTGTCCGATTTGCAGCTACTCCCTGAGCGAGCTGGAGCCCCGCTTGTTTTCCTTCAACTCGCCCGTGGGGGCTTGCCCCAGTTGCGAGGGCCTGGGTGTGCAAGACCTGTTCGACGTGGAGCGGGTCGTGGCCTTTCCCTCGCTCAGCCTGGCCAGCGGTGCCATCAAAGGCTGGGACCGACGCAATGCGCTTTATTTTTCCATGTTGGAGAGCTTGGCCAAGCACTACCAATTCGACCTCGAAGCCCCTTTTGAAACCCTGCCAGAAGCCACGCGACAAGCGATTTTGTGGGGCTCGGGCGATGAAGAAATTCGTTTCAGCTACGGTGGCGACGGCACCAAAAAATCGACCAAAAAACACGCCTTCGAGGGCATCATCCCCAACATGCAACGGCGTTACCGCGACACCGATTCACCCGTCGTGCGCGAAGAATTGGCCCGCTATCGCAGCAGCCAGCTTTGCTCGGATTGTGGGGGTTCACGCCTGCGCACCGAGGCCCGCCATGTGCGCCTGGGCGAAGGCCCGCAAGCCCAGGCCATTTACCAGGTCAGCCACCTGACTTTGCAAGAGGCGCAGACCTATTTTGAAGGCCTTCAGCTGCACGGGGCCAAGGCCGACATCGCCAGCAAGGTGGTGCGCGAAATCGCCTCGCGTTTGAAATTCTTGAACGATGTGGGCCTGTCTTATTTGAGCCTGGACCGCAGCGCCGACACCCTCTCGGGCGGCGAGTCGCAACGCATTCGCCTGGCCAGCCAGATTGGCTCCGGCTTGACCGGCGTGATGTATGTGCTGGACGAGCCCAGCATTGGCCTGCACCAGCGCGACAACGACCGCCTGATTGGCACCCTGGTTCATCTGCGCGACCTGGGCAACAGCGTGTTGGTGGTCGAGCATGACGAAGACATGATGCGCGCCGCCGACCACCTGATCGACATGGGCCCCGGCGCGGGCGTGCACGGTGGGCGTGTCATGGCGCAAGGCAATTACGCCGAGGTGCGCGACAACCCGGCTTCCCCCACCGGCCAGTATTTGAGCGGCGTCAAAAAAATCGACGTGCCCGCCCAACGCCATGTGCAAAAAGACGCCAGCCAATGGGTGCGCGTGGTGGGTGCTCGGGGCAACAACCTGAAGCAGGTCAACGCCGATTTTCCAGTGGGCTTGCTGACCTGCGTCACGGGCGTTTCCGGCTCAGGCAAATCCACCTTGGTGAACGACACCCTGTACACGGCAGCCGCCCACAAAATCAACCGCGCCCACGACGAGCCCGCAGCGCACGACGAGATCCAAGGCTTGGACTGGTTCGACAAAGTCATCAATGTGGACCAGTCACCGATTGGCCGCACCCCGCGCTCCAACCCCGCCACTTACACCGGCTTGTTCACGCCCATTCGCGAGCTCATGGCCGAAGTGCCGACCGCTCGCGAGCGTGGCTACGGCCCGGGGCGCTTCAGCTTCAACGTCGCCGGGGGCCGCTGCGAGGCCTGCCAAGGTGACGGTGTGGTGAAGGTGGAGATGCACTTTTTGCCCGATGTTTATGTGCCCTGCGATGTTTGCCAAGGCCTGCGCTACAACCGCGAAACCTTGGAAGTCCAATACAAGGGCTGCAACATCGCGCAGATTTTGAACATGACGGTGGAAACGGCCCACGGTTTTTTCAAGGCCGTGCCCGCCATTGAGCGCAAGCTGCACACCTTGCTGGAAGTGGGGCTGTCCTACATCAAGCTGGGTCAATCGGCCACCACCTTGTCGGGCGGTGAAGCGCAGCGCATCAAGTTGGCGCAGGAGCTGTCCAAGCGCGACACGGGCCGCACCCTCTACATCCTGGACGAGCCCACCACCGGTCTGCACTTTGCCGACATTGCCTTGCTGCTAAAGGTCATTCAACAACTGCGCGATGCCGGCAACACCGTGGTGGTGATTGAGCACAATTTGGACGTGATCAAAACCGCCGACTGGTTGATCGACATGGGCCCCGAGGGCGGTTCGGGCGGTGGTCAGGTGGTGGGCGTGGGCAGCCCGGAAACCTTGGCCGACAACCCCCACAGCCACACGGGGCGCTATTTGCGGCGGTATCTGGGGCTGGATTAAGCCCCGCGTGCCTGGTTCAACACCTCGCGGGTGCGCCAGGCCTCTTGCCGGGCGGCAGCGGCGAAGTCGTCGCCCGCCGAGGCATACAACACCGCGCGGGAAGAATTCACGATGACCGGTGCCCAACCCGCGCCATCCGCCTGGCCAGCGCGGTAACCGGCTTTCACGGTGGCCAAGGCATCCCCGCCCTGCGCGCCCACACCCGGAATCAGCAAAGGCACGCTGGGTGCCAAGGTGCGCACCCGCTCAATTTCAGCGGGGTAAGTGGCGCCCACCACCAAACCCAATTGACCATTCAAGTTCCAAGGGCTCTGGGCCAGTTGCGCAATGTGTTCGTACAGGCGGGGCTCGCCGCTCACGCTTTGCAAACGCTGGTTTTGAAAATCATCACCACCCGGGTTGGAGGTGCGACACAACAAAAACGCGCCTTTGTCGGGGTACTTCAAATAGGGTTGCACCGAGTCAAAGCCCATGAAGGGCGACAAGGTGACGGCATCCGCGCCATAGCGCTCAAACGCCTCTTTGGCGTACTGCTCGGCGGTGCTGCCAATGTCGCCCCGTTTGGCATCCAAAATGACGGGCACCTGCGGCGCCACTCGGCGCATGTGCGCCATCAATTGTTCGAGCTGGGCTTCGGCCCGGTGCGCAGCAAAGTAGGCAATTTGCGGCTTGAACGCCATCACCAGGTCGGCCGTGGCGTCGACGATGGCCGCGCAAAAATCAAAGATTTTGCCGGGGTCGTTTTTGAACGTTCCCGGCATTTTGGTGGGCTCGGGGTCCAGGCCCACACACAGCAAAGAGTTGTTTTGCCGCTCTGCTTGGCGCAGTTGTTCAAGAAAAGTCATGTTTCAATTTTAGTTTTTCATAAAAGGCAAAGCCAAGCCCAAATCCGTCCACACCCGACCTTTGTCGGCGGGGTGGCGCAGAAGGCTGGGCACATCCAAAGTCACGACCGCAGGAATGCCGTGACAGGTGTGCAACTGACCGCGCAATTTGCCCAAGGGCTCCGTGGTTTGCAAGGCCTGCTGTGCCGCCACCCGGCCCATCAACAACACCACGTTGGGGGCCAAGCGGCCCATCCATTCGGCCAAATCGGCAGGCAAGGTTTCGGGCGACTCCTCGGTGTTTGCCTTGGGCGTCATGGCGCGCAGACCCAGCACCGACACGCAGGCATTTTGAGGCCATTGGGTCGCCTGCAAAAGGTTGTCCAATAAATGCCCGGCGGGGGGCCTTGCAGGGCCCTGCAGCCAGTCGCTGGCAGGGGCCTCGGGCGCCCAAAAGGCCTCGGTCACGATCAGACAGCCGCCCGTTGCCAAAGTCTCCGACCGGGGTGCGCTGGCATACAGGGTCTGCGGAATTTCCAGACGCCAGCTCAAAAGGCCGGTCTGGCGCACAGGCAGGGCCTTTTTGCTGTCCGTGGCGGGGACCTGCTTGACCTCCACCGGAATCGTGGCGACAACGGCCGAAGGGGTCGGCGCCGCCTCTTGGGGGCCCACCCGGCTCGCCTGCGGCCACCAGGGCGGCACCCGCATTTCCACCAGCATGGCGCGCTGTCGAGGGCTGAGGTCCATCATGTGGTCAACTCCAAACCCATGACCACCGCGTCTTCGCGTCCGATGGGCGTGGCCGGGGCGACAGGGGCGGCGTAATACGCCTTGCGCACACCCGCTGGCTCAAAACCAAATCGCCGGTACACCGCTTGCGCCCGCTCATTCGAGGCGCGCACTTCCAGCCACAGCTTGGCTGCGCCTTGCCTGCGGGCCAACAAGGCCACGGCATCCAGCAGCAAACGCCCCCATCCCTGGCGCTGAAACGCCGGGGCCACGGTGATGTTGAGCAAATGGGTTTCACCGACGCCCTTCATGGCGACGAAATAGGCGATCAAGGTCTCGCCACCGACCAAGACCATCAAGTCGTAACCGGTGCGGAGGGAGTCCTCAAAATTGCCCCGCGACCAGGGGTGGCTGTAGACCTCTTTTTCTATCGTCATGACTTTGTCTAGCCACCCCGTTGTCATGCGCAGGAGCTGCGCTTCAGACCTCGCGACGGTGGGTGTTTTGGGCGGTTTTTGGGCTTTTTCAGCCGCTCTTTCCTGCGTGGTTTGGGCCACCTTATCCCGCAAATACAAAGGCTGAGCCGCTTCTGGCGTCACCGCCAGCCCGGCGGCCCAGGCTTGTGGGGCCAGCCGCAGCAAGGCCGTGGCACTGGGCCAAACCGCATGTCCGGGGCATTGCACCTGACCGGCAAGCTGTTCAAACCGCGCACCATATGCGGCCCCCGCCGTGCCAGCCAACATCCACGGCGCGCCCACGGCCTGAAGTGCTGGGGGCGTCAGGCGCTCAGGACGGCAAAGTTCAAAGGCGGGCTCACGCGCGCCGCCCAACGCCACGGCCTGCCAGTGGCCCTGTTGGTATTGGTAGGCCGCGGCATACACCTCATCCATGCGGGCATCGAGGGCCGCCAAGATTTGGGTGTGGCCATGCTGGTAGCGGGCCTCCTCGGCCACCGCCAGCAAGGAGTCCAAGGCCAAGACGGGCCGCTCGGCGCCCAGCGCCAAACCTTGCGCCACCGCACAGCTGGTGCGCAATCCCGTGAAAGAACCGGGGCCACGACCAAACACCACCGCATCCAAATCATGGAGCGTCAAACCGGCTTGTTTCAACAAATCCAGGGCTCGCTCAATGAGCTGGGCGGAGGCCTGCGCGCCGCCTTCGCCCTCAAACGACCAGGTTTGCTGGTCATCGGTGACGGCGATGGACAAACGCTCGGTACTGGTGTCAAAGGCTAAAAAAGGCATGTCCCCATTATCCCGAAAGTGGGGACCCGCTTTGAGACGGCGGGACGGACTGCTAGGATGGTTTGATGACCCGTTTTTCAATTGCTTTTGGCTTGGCCTGGGTGCTGGCCTGTGTCGCCCCTCTGCTGGCCTGCGCCCAAACACCGGTCTCGACGACGGCCGCCACACCCACCTTGCCACGGGAGCTGGCCCAGGCCCTGCAAAAAGCCGGCTTGCCGGCGCAAGCGGTGTCCTTCTGGGTGGCCCCCTTGGCAAGCCAAGACACGGTGGCGCCCCCCTCCATCGCTCAACCGCTGCTGGCCTGGCGGGCCCAGGAGCCCATGAATCCAGCCTCGGTCATGAAGCTGTTGACCACCAGCGCCGCCCTCGATTTGCTGGGCCCAGACTTTACTTGGCACACCCCCGTCTATGGCGATGGCCGCTTGCAGGGCGGGGTATTGCAAGGCAATTTGTACCTCCAAGGGCAGGGCGACCCGACCCTGGTCACGGAGCGGCTGTGGCTGTTGTTGCGCCGCGTCCGGCAATGGGGGGTTGAACAAATTCAAGGAGACATCGTGCTGGACCGCAGTGCGTTTGAAAACGCCCCGATCAACCCAGCCGACTTTGATGGCGAGCCGCTGCGCCCCTACAACGTGCCCGCCAATGCCTTGATGTTGAATTACCGGGCCTGGAGCGCCACATTCAGCCCCGACCCCACCCAGCCTGTGGCCCATGTGCAGGTCGAGCCCGCCTTGCTGGGGGTCGAAGTGCCCAGCACCGTGCCTTTGTCGGCCGGGCCCTGTGCCGATTGGCACGGGGCCTTGCAGGCCCGTTGGGACCAGGCCCTGCAACTCAGCTTCCGTGGCAGCTACCCCGCCGCCTGTGGTGAGCGGGTTTGGTCCATGGCCTATGCAGACCCCCAACAGTTCGACGCCAGGCTCTTGGGCGCCCTGTGGCAGGCGCTGGGGGGGAAGTTGCAGGGCACGGTGCGCGAAGGCAAAGTCCCTGCGGGTCTGACGCCCTGGTTCAGCCCAAGCTCCCCCCCTTTGGCCGAGGTGGTGCGCAACATCAACAAGTTCAGCAACAACCTGATGGCGCAACAACTGTTTTTAACCCTGAGTTGGCAAACCTCGGGGGTGGGCGCCAACGAAGCGTCACGCCAAATTTTGCGGCAATGGTGGCTGAACAAGATAGGCTCCCTCAGCGATTTGCCGGAGATTGACAATGGTTCGGGTTTGAGCCGCCAATCACGCATCAGCGCCCAGGCTTTGGGCCGCCTGTTAAGTTTCAATTGGCGCCAGGGCGACATGCCCGAGCTGCTGGCTTCGCTGCCCTTGGCGGGGGTGGATGGCACCTTGAAACGCCTGGGGCAGGGTGCCCACTCAGCCCGCTGGGGCTCGGCCCATCTCAAGTCGGGCAGCTTGCGCGACGTCTCCGCCGTGGCAGGCGTGGTGCGCAACCCGCAAGGAAAGTATTTCGTGGTGGTGGCCATCGCCAACCACGAACACGCCGCCGGGTTTCATCCCGTTGTCCAAGCCCTGCTGGACTGGCTCAGCAAGGCCCCTTGATGTTTGGCTTGTGTTTTACCAGCGGGCACGGACACGCCCGTAGGCGTAATTGCCGAACAAGACCTGAGCGGCCGGGGTGAAATACACCTCGTCGGCAAATGTGTATTTGGTGTAATCCAACCCGGTGGTGATGGTCGATGGCGAACACAGGTGTGAGTTGACATGGTTGGCACCAATGCCGATGCCCACACCCGGGTCAATGGTGTCGCACACAACGGTGGAAGCGTCCCGCAAGCCATACGCAGAGGCCGAGTTGTTGGTCCCGGTAATCAGGTTGTAGTAGTAAGCCGAATCCACATAAAACACATTGACCGACAAATCGGCAACAGAGACTTCCAAGGCGGGGTTGAAGCCCACAATATTGACCGAAGTAACGCCCTTGGCTTCAGTACAGGTGATCGGATTGGACAGGCTCTGCGCATTGCTGCCCACCACGGCCAACGACATCAAGGAGGAAACGGTGCTGTTGGTGCCCCACGGCGAATGGCTGGCATCGTAAGTGCCGGTCACCAGCACATGGGTGGCGCCCGCATTGACCAAGCGGCGCACCTCGGCCCCCAGGTCACAGCCCGCTTGGGCCATGTTGGTGAGGTATTGGTCTTGGGTAATGGCGCCTTGCTGAATTTGACGGGTTTGCACGATCAAATCGCTCAAACCCCCGTTGATGACCACCAGATCATTCGGGCCAAACGTGTCTCGTGCCAAAAACTGACTCACCTGATCGTGGATGGTGGGGGTGCTCAAATTGCCCACCGCATCCGGGGTTTGCAATACCCGGGCGTTGCCATAGGCATAACCGGTGGATTGGGCACTGGCACACGAAGGGTTCAGCGTCAAACCATAGGCATTGGCCAACTGTTGCACCCAAATATTAATGGTCCCATCGTTCACGGTATAGCGCGACAGGGTGGCGGTACAGCCATGTTGTCCTACATCACTGAGGCCGTCACCAAAAGAAACGATGCGGGTGGGGTAGAAAGCCGACACCACCTGACTCGCGCCACAACCGGCCAATAAACTGGCAGCCGTTGCCAATAGCAAGCAATAGGCCAGTCGTAAGCAATTTCCACTCATTGAATTCTCCATCCTTGGCCGCTAGTGTAACGAGGCTTGCTGTCCTGAGATCACCCGCGCCATCCCTCAAGCGGCCGCACGCCGCAATCGGTCGCTCACACCCTCCCATTCGGGTGAGGCGGGGGGCGTTTGAACCCAGATTTCACGGATGCTCGGGCCATCCATTTGCCGCAAGTCAGCGAACAAGGCTTGGGCCGCTGCCGCCGCTTGGTCCGGCATGGTCAGCACCTGCAGGGGCGCTTTGGCTTGAAAAGGGACAGGCTCCCGGACATACAAGGCCAAGTGGGCAGTCGGGTTTCCCTGGCCCTCGCGTTGCGCCAGTTCCGTTTGCATTTGGGTCAAACTCATGAGCCTGACCTTGGCTTGAGGGGCGTAATGGGCGGTCAAGGTGCCAGAGGCCTTGGGCGTGGTCTGCTGACTCAACTGCAGCGCCTGTTCGGGCGTGACCAGGGCTTGACCAAAATCAGACAGAACGGCCAACAGAGCCGCTCGGGACACCCCACCTGGCCGCAACAAAACGGGCACCCCGCGACTGCAATCCACGATGGTCGACTCAATCCCCACTTGACAGGCGCCGCCGTCCAAAATCAACAACGCGTCCCCGTCACCTTGGGGAAATTCGCTCGCCACATGCTGCGCGGTGGTCGGGCTGACCCGGCCGAACCGATTCGCGCTCGGCGCGGCCACGCCGAGAACACCCAAAGCCTGGGCGCGTTTTAAAAGGGCCTGGGCCACAGGATGCGCCGGGCAACGCAAACCAATGCTGGCCTGCCCCCCCGCCGCCACGGCACCCACCTGCGCACGGCGAGGCAGGATCAGGGTCAGGGGGCCGGGCCAAAACGCGCGCATCAAGGCCTGGGCAAATGCCGGCAC
Source organism: uncultured Curvibacter sp. (assembly GCA_903902035.1). GTDB lineage: Bacteria > Pseudomonadota > Gammaproteobacteria > Burkholderiales > Burkholderiaceae_C > Curvibacter. The sequence goes on from CAIUTG010000131.1 coordinate 30,081, forward strand.
GTCACGGGCAAAGTGGGCCACGTCGCTGGCTTGGGCCACATGCACGATCAAGGGATGGTCCGCGGGTCGGCCCTTGGCTTGAAAAATTTGCGCCACGGCGTGGGGGTTGTTGGCGTCTGCGGCCAAGCCATACACGGTTTCGGTCGGCAAACCCACCAAGGCGCCAGCACGCAAGGCTTGAGCCGCTTGCTCAACGGCCGCCTCTGCGGTGACAGGGTCCAGCGCGTTCAGAATCATCCGCCCCTTGCCTCCTTCAAAAAGCCGCCATGCCCAGACAGGCAGCGGCCTCCAGGGCCACACGGCGCGCACGCGCTGCCGTCTCTGCCGTGATGTTGAGGTGGCCCATTTTGCGCCCCGGTTTGGCCTCTTGCTTGCCATACAGGTGCAAATGCGTGCCGGGCAAGGCCAGCACCTTTTCCCACGGCGGGTTGGTGGCCAAGCCGTCCTGCGGCCACAGGTCACCCAACAGGTTCAACATGATGCTGGCGCTGTGCAAACGGGGCGACGTCAAGGGCAGCCCACACAAGGTGCGCACCTGCAACTCAAATTGGGAGACATCGCAGCCATCCAGGGTGTAGTGGCCGCTGTTGTGGGGGCGGGGGGCAATTTCGTTAACGACCAGGCGGCCATCTTGCAACACGAAAAACTCCACGCACAAAACCCCCACATAGTCCAAGCCCTGGGCAATGGCGCGGGCTGAGGCCACCGCCTGTTGCGCGGTTTGGTGGGACAAATGGGGCTCCGGGTCTTCAAAAACCTCGGTCACCGCCAAAATGCCGTCGCGGTGCAAATTGCGCTGCACCGGAAAGTTCACCATGTCGCCATCGCGTCCCCGCGCCACGATCACCGAGCACTCCAGCGCCAAGGGCAGCATTTTTTCGAGCACACAAGGCACCTGACCCAGTTGCGCCCAGGCCGCAGCCAGCGCTTCACGGGTTTTGACGCGAACCTGGCCTTTGCCGTCATAGCCCATGCGCGCGGTCTTCAAAATGCCCGGCAACAAGTCCTGCTGGATTTGGGCCAAGGAGGTCTCGTTGTCCAACACGGCATAGGGCGCACAGGGCACGCCACACGCCACAAAATGGGCCTTTTCACGGGCCCGGTCCTGGGCCACCGACACGCTGGCCGCTGCGGGCGAGACCACGCGGGATTGTTCGGCCAAAGCCGCCAAGCTGGCGGCCGGTACATTTTCAAATTCGGTGGTCACGGCGGCGCAGAGCCCGCCCAATTGGGCCAAGGCCTGCGGGTCGCTGTAATCGGCCACCAGGTGCTGGTGGCTGACGCGTCCCGCCGGGCTGTTGGCATCGGGGTCCAAGACCACCGTGAAATAGCCCATTTGCTGGGCGGCATGCACAAACATGCGGCCCAATTGGCCGCCGCCCAGCACCCCCAACGTGGCACCGGGCAGGATGACGGCGCCGCGCTTCATGCTTGGGCCGGGGGCAGGGTCATGGTCCACGCCGCCTGGGTCTGGGCCAAGCGGTAGGCTGCCAACTGCGCACGCAATGCCGGGTTATGCAGCGCCATCGTGGCCACCGCAAACAAGGCCGCATTGGCCGCCCCCGCCTGGCCAATGGCAAACGTCGCCACCGGAATGCCCTTGGGCATTTGCACAATGCTGTGCAAGGAATCGACGCCCTGCAAATGCTTGCTGGCCACCGGCACGCCCAACACCGGCACCTGGGTCTTGGCGGCCAACATCCCGGGCAAATGCGCCGCGCCACCCGCGCCCGCAATGATGGCCTGCAAACCCCGCTCCTCGGCCTGTTCGGCGTAAGCAAACAGTTCGTCGGGCATGCGGTGGGCGGAGACCACGCGGGCCTCATGGGGCACACCAAAGTGCTGCAACACCTCGACCGCCGCTTGCATGGTGTCCCAGTCGCTGCTGGAGCCCATGACAACACCGATCAAAGGAAGGGATGAGGACGAGAGTGAAGACATAAAAAGGCGACGGTTAAATGGCTTTGCTTGATGGCAAAGCTTTGAATTTTACTTTTTAGTGCCCAAGCGCCTGACAATTCGCCAAAATAGCGCTTTTCCCCTCCTTTTTTCGGAACGCTTCCACCATGATCGACGTGACCCAACACAATTTTGAGCAAGAGGTGCTCCAAGCCTCCAGCACCACGCCGGTGCTGATCGATTTTTGGGCCCCCTGGTGCGGCCCTTGCAAAACCCTGGGCCCGGTGCTTGAGAAGCTGGAAGCCGATTACCAAGGCCGCTTCAAACTGGTCAAAATCGACTCCGACCAAGAGCCCCAACTGGCGGGCGCTTTTGGCATTCGCAGCATCCCGACCTGCATTCTGATGGTGGGGGGCAAGCCCGTCGATGGCTTCATGGGCGCGTTGACCGAAGGCAAGCTGCGCGATTTTTTGGACAAGCACATCCCCTCGGAAGACGCCCTGCACGCCGAAGCCGAAACCGAGGCGGCGGAGGCCTTGATCCAGGCGGGCGATACCGAAGCCGCCCTGGCCAAACTGGCCGAAGCCTTGGCCGCCGACCCCGGCAACGACGACGCGCGTTTCGACTACGCCAAACTGCTGATTGCGGGCGGTGCCTTTGAAGCAGCCCGCGCACTGCTGCAAGACCCTTTGACACGCATTCCCAAGCCCCTGCGTTTTGAGGCCTTGGCCACTTGGCTGCAAGCCATGGAATACGTGGACGGCCAAGAATTTGCCAGCCAGTATGGCGGCTGGGAACGGCCCCAATTCGACGCCAAGATTGCCGAAAACAAACGCGACTTTGACACCCGCTACGCCAAGGCCGCCGCCTTGTTGTCGGCCGGTTTGTTGCCCGAGGCCATGGATGAGTTGTTGGAAATCGTCATGCGTGACCGCGCCTGGAACCAGGAGCTGGCCCGCAAAACCGTGGTCGCCATTCTGGAGTTGCTCACCCCCACCAAGCCCAAGGGCGGCGGCGATGCGGGCAACAAAACCGCTGGCGGCATTGAGCTGGCCGGCAAAGCCGTGGCGGCGCTCGACCCGCAGGCTGAGTTGGTGGCGCGTTATCGGCGCAAGCTCAGCATGGCGTTGAATTGAGCCTTGGCGTTTCGGCTTGGCTTACTCAGTGCTTGTTGCGGCTTAAACCGGCAAACCGGTCAACCGCCCCAAGGCCTCGCGGTATTTGGCGGCGGTTTTTTCAATCACCTCCGGCGGCAAGGTCGGCGCCGGCGCGGTTTTGTTCCAGGGCTGACCATTGACCTGGGCGGTTTCCAGCCAATCGCGCACAAATTGCTTGTCGTAGCTGGGTGGGTTTTCACCGGCGGCAAAAGCGGCGTCATAGCCCTCGACCGGCCAGTAGCGTGAGCTGTCTGGCGTCAGCACCTCATCCATCAAGACCAATTGGCCCTGCGGGTCCAAACCGAACTCAAACTTGGTGTCGGCAATGATCATGCCTTTTTTGAGTGCCATTTCATAAGCCGTTTTGTAAATGGCGATGCTGAGGTCGCGGATGCGGGTGGCCAAGTCCAGGCCAATCATGTCCACCGTTTTTTCAAAGGTGATGTTTTCGTCGTGCTCACCCATTTCCGCTTTGGCGGCGGGGGTGTAGATGGGCTCGGGCAGACGCGAAGCGTTTTTCAAACCGGCGGGCAAGGGCACGCCGCAGACCGATTGGCTTTCCTGGTACTCCTTCCAGCCGCTGCCCGCCAAATAGCCACGCACCACGGCTTCCACCGGAATGGGTTTGAGCCGTTTGACCAGCATGGAGCGGCCCCGCACCTGGGCCCGCTCTTCCGGCTTGACCACGCTCTCGGGCGCATCGCCCGTGAGGTGGTTCGGGCAGAGGTGGCCCAAATGGGCAAACCAAAAAAGCGCCATTTCCGTCAGCAATGCCCCCTTGCCAGGAATGGGCTCGCCCATGATCACGTCAAAGGCCGACAAGCGATCGCTGGCGACCATCAAGATGCGGTCGTCCCCCACGGCATAGTTGTCACGCACCTTGCCACGGGCCAGCAGGGGCAGGGAATGAAGTTCAGAGGTGTGCAAAGCGGGGGTGGACGAAGTGACTGCGGTCGTGCTCATCGGAATGGCTCTTGATAAAGGTCTTGGGTTGTGATTTTGAGAAGTATGCCAGCCTCTGAACGCGGCAACGGTCGTGCGCAGCCGACGAAGCCACATTGCACTTAAAAGCCTCGCGCCTAGACTTTATTGGCTGACTTTTTCCTTTTTTCGCAAAGGTTTTCTATGACCCGCCCCCTTTCACTTTTTGCCGCCCCCGCCCTGCTTTTGGCGGCACTGGCCACGGCCCATGCCTCCGACTGGCCCAGTTACAACAACACGGTCGATGGGGCGCGCTATGTCCCTCTGACTCAAATCAACCCCGGCAACATCCGGGACTTGCGCGAAAGCTGTTCTGTCGCACTGGGGGATGACGGGCCGTTTCAAACCGGTCCCCTTTTGATCAATGGGATTCTTTACGTCACAACGGGGCACACCACGGTGGCCATTGGGGCAACCAATTGCCATGTCATTTGGCGTCAGGTTCATGCCGCGACCGGCAAAGAGCTGCTGCCAGTGAGTCGGGGCCTGGCGTATCTGGACGGCTTGCTTTTTCGCGGCACCACCGACGGTCATTTGATCGCCATGGATGCCAAAACCGGACAGGTTCGCTGGCGCCAGTTGATCGCCGACACCTCGATCGGTGAATTCCTTTCGGCCGCCCCCATCGCCGCCAATGGCCTGGTTTACATTGGCCCTGCCGGAAGCGACTGGGGCGTTCGCGGGCGAATGACCGCTTTTGATGCCAAGGATGGGCATGAGGTGTGGCGCTTCAATTTGGTGCCGCAGGGCCAAGAGCCCGGGATTGAGACCTGGAAGCCCGCCACAACCGCAGCCCAAGGCGGCGGTGCCACCTGGACGTCTTACACCCTGGACCCGCAAACCCAAGAACTGTTCGTTCCCGTCGGCAATGCGGCGCCCGATTACAACCCCGATGCCCGATTGGGCGACAACCTGTACACGGACTCCCTGGTGGTCTTGGATGCCCGGACCGGCCAACTCAAGTGGTATTACCAACTCAATGCCAACGACGGCTTTGACTACGACATGAGCGCCCCGGCGGTGCTGTACACCGACCGCCAGGGCCACCGTCGGGTGGGCTTTGCCAGCAAAAACGGGCATGCTTACTCAATGGACCGCGAGACCCACGCGCTCCTGTTCAAAACACCCGTCACCACCATTTTGAATGCCCATGCGCGACCCACCCCTGATGGCATTCGCGTCTGTCCGGGCACCATGGGCGGAACCGAATGGAATGGCCCGGCCTTCAGCCCACGCGTGCAAACCTTGTTTGTCGGTTCGGTCGATTACTGTGCCACTTTTTATTCAGGTGAAACCCCTTATGAGACGGGCAAGCCCTACAACGGCACCAAAGTCCAAATGGCCAGCGGCGATCCCAAAACAGGCTGGGTCACGGCTTTGCAAGCAGATACCGGCGCGGTGCTCTGGCAATATGCGACCGAAAACCCGGTCGTGGCGGCGATCACACCCACCGCCTCGGGCTTGGTCTTTGCAGGGGACACCGGCGGCCATTTCCTGGTGTTTGACGACCAAAGCGGCAAGGTCTTGTTGAAAAAACAAATGGCGGGCTCGCTGGCTGGAGGCATCATCACCTATGCCGCCGACAACAAGCAGTGGGTCGCCTTGGCGGTGGGGAACCGCTCCATCGCCTTTCAAGACCCTCAGGCCACGCCCACCCTGGTGCTGATGCGCACGGGACTCCCGGCGGACCATTCAGCCCCCCAGATCAAGGCGGGCCCCCCAACGGTCGAGAAGACGGCCCAATAAACCCTCAGTTCACCACCTGCGCCAAGTCACCCTTGGCGTATTTGGCGGCCACCACTTGCAGGCTTTCGCCCTTGATTTTGGCGGCTTGGCCTTCACAACCAAACTCCAGGTAGCGTTGCTTGCAAAGTTGTTTGGCGGCTTCGCGGGCGGGCTTGAGCCACTCACGGGCGTCAAACTTATCGGGATTTTCAAACAAGAACTTGCGCACCGCGCCGGTCATGGCCAAACGGATGTCGGTGTCGATGTTGATTTTGCGCACGCCAAACTGGATGGCTTTTTGAATTTCTTCCACCGGCACGCCGTAGGTTTCTTTCATGTTGCCGCCGTATTGGCGAATGATGGCCAACAACTCTTGCGGCACGCTGGACGAGCCATGCATGACCAAATGGGTGTTGGGAATGCGGCGGTTGATTTCCTTGATGCGCTCGATCGCCAAAATATCGCCCGTGGGCTTGCGTGTGAATTTGTACGCCCCATGGCTGGTGCCAATCGCAATCGCCAAGGCATCCAGCTGGGTTTGCTTGACAAAGTCGGCGGCTTGCTCGGGGTCGGTCAACAACTGGTCGTGCGTCATCACGGCGTCGGTGCCGTGGCCGTCTTCCTTGTCGCCTTGCATGGTTTCGAGGGAACCCAGGCAGCCCAATTCACCCTCCACGCTGACGCCCAATTGGTGCGCCATGGCGACGACCTGACGGGTCACGTCGACGTTGTATTCAAAGCTGGCAATGGTCTTGCCGTCGGCCTCCAAGCTGCCGTCCATCATGACCGAGCTGAAGCCCAGGTCAATCGCGCCTTGGCACACCGCCGGGCTCTGCCCATGGTCCTGGTGCATCACCAAGGGGATGTGCGGAAACGCCTCCACCGCGGCTGCAATCAAATGCTTGATGAACGCTTCCCCCGCGTATTTGCGCGCGCCTGCGCTGGCTTGCAAAATCACCGGGGCACCCACCTCGTCGGCCGCGGCCATGACCGCCTGCACCTGTTCCAGGTTGTTGACATTGAAGGCAGGAATGCCGTATTGGTTGGCGGCTGCGTGGTCCAGCAGTTCGCGCATCGAAACGAGTGCCATAAAGAAAGCTCCTAAGTTAAAAACCTTTTTTGCTGGGCCTCTTTTTTTACAAGTCCAGCATCAATTCCAAATTCTGTACGGCCGCACCACTGGCGCCTTTGCCCAAATTGTCCAAACGCGCGATCAACACCGCGTGGCCATGGGCCTCATTGCCGAACACCCGCAATTCCAATTGGTTGGTGTTGTTCAGGGCCAAGGCATCGAGTTTTTGATTGGCCGTGGCAGGCTGCACACTAACCCAACCCCCTTGCGTCAAGCTGTCGGCGTAATGCTTGACCAAGGTTTGCTGCAAGTCTGCCAAAGTCGGTTTGGTGGGCAGACTCGCCAGATGCAAGGGCAATTGGACCAACATCCCTTGTTTGAAGTTGCCCACGGCGGGCACGAAAATAGGGCGGGTGGTGAGGCCGCTGTAAGCCATGATTTCGGGAATGTGCTTGTGTTCCAGGCCCAGGGCGTAGGCCTCATGCAAAGGCGCTTCGCCTTTTTCATAGGCCTCGATCATGGGGCGCCCGCCGCCCGAGTAACCACTGACGCAAGGCAGGATGAGGGGCGTTTCTGGGGGTAAAACGCCGGCTTCAATCAATGGCCGCAACAGCGCAATCGCACCCGTGGCGTAGCAGCCTGGATTGGCCACCCGTTGGGCTTGCCGCACCCGATCGGCTTGGCCTGCGGTCAGTTCAGGAAAGCCATAAACCCAGCCCGGCGTCACCCGATGGGCGGTAGAGGCATCGATGATTTTCGGCCCGGCTTGTCCCGTTTCTGCCGCGATTGCATCGGCCATGGCCACCGTTTCACGCGCTGCATCGTCATGCAAACACAGAATCACGACGTCTGCCAGGGCCAACAATTCGCGCTTGGCCGCCGGGTCTTTGCGGCGCTCAGGCGCAATGCTGAGGACCTCAATGGCGGGCATTTTCAGCAACCGCTCACGTATTTGCAGACCGGTCGTGCCCGCTTCGCCGTCAATAAAAACCTTGGCCGAACCCGCTGCTTTTGGTGATGTCATGAGCGTCAATCTTGAAAAAAGGGGGCCAATCAACCGGCGTTGTCAGGAATCTGGAAGATTGGCGCGATGCAACATGATACATTTCTGCGCTGTTTATACGCACTTTTTTCACCCATTCCTGAGAGAGCCCTCATGAAGATTCACGAATACCAAGGCAAGGAAA
>CAIUTG010000132.1 GCA_903902035.1 uncultured Curvibacter sp.
AAGGCGGTGGTGGCCCCAACTACTCAGGCATGTAAGCCCCCCTCCAAGCGACCCGACATGATCAAATTTTCTTCCGACCACCACTGGATTGACGCCACTTCTGCGCAGCAGGCCACCATCGGCATCACGGTCCATGCCCAGGACGCTTTGGGCGACATCGTGTTTGTGCAACTGCCCGAAGTGGGCCAGCACTTCGCCCAAGGCGAGGTCGTCGCGGTGGTGGAATCGGTCAAAGCCGCTGCCGATGTGTACATGCCCGCCTCGGGCAAGGTGCTCGAAATCAACCCGGCCTTGAAAGACGACCCGGCCTTGGCCAACAGCGACCCCTTGGGTGCGGGCTGGTTGTTCAAAGCCAGCCTGAGCCAAGTGGCAGAGCTCGATGGTTTGATGGACGCTGCGGCCTACGCCGACTTCTGCGCTCAAGCATGAAACCCCGTCGCGGCACGGCGGTGCCCGAGCGCCCTGCCGTGGTTGCGCCCAGCACGCTACATTTGCATGCCACGGCGGCGACGGTGAGCGCTTCGCCAGAGCGCCGCCACACCCCCGATGGCCCACTGGATTGCTGGTACCAGGACGAACAGCTTTTGGTGCTGGAAAAGCCCGCCGGACTGCACTCGGTGCCGGGCAAAGGGGACGACAAGCAAGACTGCCTCTCGCGCCGTGCCCAAAGCCTGTTCCCCGATGCCTTGGTGGTGCACCGGCTGGACCGGGACACCTCGGGCCTGGTGGTGATGGCGCGGGGCCTTGAAGCCCAGCGCAAGATCAACAAGGCGTTTGAGGGCCGCCTGGTCGACAAGCGTTACAGCGCGGTGGTGCACGGCGTCCCGCCAGCGCCTGGCCAAGACAGCGGCACCGACCTTTGGCATTTGATCGACCTGCCGCTGGCCCTCGACTGGCCCAATCGCCCCCTGCATGCGGTGGACTTTGAACAAGGCAAGCCCAGTCAAACCCATTGGCATCTGGAACAGGCCGATTTGGCGCAAAACCAGGCGCGGCTCTTGCTGGAGCCCTTTACCGGGCGCTCACACCAATTGCGGGTCCACCTGAAAGCCATTGTCCACCCCATTTTGGGCGACCCGCTGTATGGCGGCCCCGAAGCCGCCCACCGCGCGCCGCGCCTGCTGTTGCACGCCTGTGAGTTGCGCTTGCCCCATCCGTCCACGGGCGAGACCTTGGTCTTTTTGAGCCCGGCCCCTTTTTAAGCAGCGGGGGGTTCTGGTTTTTAAGCGCTTTCCGCTTCTTGCAAGGCCCGCCACATGACTTTCCCGCTGCCGCTCTTGGGCAAGCTGTCCACAAACTGCACCACCCGGGGCACTTTGTAGGCGGCCATGTTCTCACGGCACCAGGCGATGATGTCGGCCTCGCTCACCTCGCTGTGCGTGGCACGCTTGACCACCACGGCTTTGACCGACTCGCCCCGGTAGGCGTCGCGGGTGCCGATCACGCAGGCCTCTTGAATCGCCGGGTGACGGAACATCAGAGCCTCCACCTCCGCTGGCCAGACTTTGAAACCCGAGGCATTGATCATGCGCTTCAAGCGGTCGGTCATGAAGAAGTAGCCATCGGCGTCCACGCGCCCCATGTCGCCGGAGCGAAAAAACCGTTTGCCATCGCGCTCAAAAAACACCTGCGCATCGGCCTCGGGGCGGCGCCAATACCCCTGAAACACCTGCGGCCCGCTGATCACGATTTCACCCGGCTCATCAACGCCCAATTCCACCAGGGTTTCAGGATCGACCACCCGGGCGTCCACGCCAATGTAGGGCACGCCCAAGCACTGCTGTTTGGTGGCGTCGCAGGGGTTGCTGTGCGAGGGCGCGGCGGTTTCGGTCAAGCCATAACCCTCGGCATAGTTCAGGCCATAGTTGTCCAGCAAACGCTGGGCCACGGCCTGGGGCATGGCCGCGCCGCCGCCGCCGATGTAGACCAAGCTGGACAGGTTGTAGCGGGCAAAGTGGGGGCTGGCCAGCAGATCAATCACCATCGTGGGGATGTTGGTCCAGTGGCTCACCTGGTGTTGGGAAATCAACTGCCCCGCCAGATCACGGTCCCAGCGCGGCATGATGACCAGGGTCGAGCCGGTGTACATCGCGCCGTGCATGACGACCACCAAACCCGTGATGTGGAACATGGGCACCACCGCCAACACCACGCCCTCGGGCGAGCCACCACTCCAAGCGGCACCGGCCACCACGTTGTGCATGATGTTGCGGTGTAAATGGATGCAGCCTTTGGGCAAACCGGTGGTGCCGCTGGTGTAGGGCAAGAGCGCCATGTCGTCGCCCCCCACATCGGGGATGGGGGGCTGGCCTTGGCCCTGGATACAGTCTTGCCAGACATGGTGTTGACCGGCGCTCAAACGGGGGGCCTCAAAGCGCGTGTGCAACCAGGCTTCCCAGGCCGTTGGAATTTGATCCTTGGCGGCCGCCAGGTCAAAGGCATCGCTCAAATGGGTGGTGATGAGGTGGTGCAACCGCTGTTCGGGGGGCAGCGCCGAATCGGCTTTGGCCAATTCCAGCGCCAGATCGGCCGTGGTGATGGCTACCTTGGCTTCAGGGTCCACCAGGTAGTGTTTCAACTCTTCCGCCCGGTTCATCGGGTTGACGGGCACCACCACCGCATTGGCACGCAAGATGGCGTAATGGGCAATCACCAGTTGCGGGCAGTTTTGCATCAGCAACACCACCCGATCGCCCTTTTGCACCCCCAGGCTGGCCAGCTTGGCCGCCAGTTGTTCGACCTGGTGCAGCACTTCGGCATAAGGGTAGCTGCGGTTGAAAAACACCAAGGCCGGTTTGTGGGGGTAGCGTTTGGCGTTGACCGCCAGGTGGTCCCAAATCGGGGTGCTGGGGGCTGTGAGCGAATACGGCACCCGTTTGGGCCAAAAGGCGTGGTGCGCGGTCAATGCGGGCATGGGGTCTCCTGTTTTTTTATCGAACCTCGGTGCGGCCCAGCTTACCGCTTCTTGCCCGCTCTCGACATTGGGAGAGTCACCGAGGTGATGCCCGCAGCGGCCGACTCAGGAATTGATCTGGGCCCAAGCCTTGTCCAGGCGTTTGACGCTGACGGGTTGGGGGGTGCGCAGTTCCTGGGCAAAAAAGCTGACCCTCAGCTCCTCCAACAGCCAGCGGAATTCCTGCATGCGGGCATCCACCTGGCCTTTGCGCTCGGCCACCAAGCGCCAATAGCGCTGCTCCTGGGGGCGCAGTTCGGCCAGGCGGGTGGTGTCACGCCCCGGGTCGGCACGGTACTTGTCCAAGCGCAGGGTGATGGCCTTGAGGTAGCGCGGCAAGTGCTGGAGTTGGGGCCAAGGCGTGGCATGAATGAAGTGCTTGGGCACCAGGCGTTGCAGTTGTTGCGCGCAATCGGCCGCCGCTTCTGGCGCCCCCTTGCTGTCTTTGACCTTGCGCTGCGCCAGTGCAAATTCGACCAGGATGGCGCTCGCCAGACGCGCCACTTCGTTGGCGATCAGGGTCAGGCGGCCTCGGCCTTCTTCGAGTCGGCGTTTGAATGCTTGGGCGTCGGTGGGCAAGGGATCGAGCAAGAAGGCCCGGTCAATGGCAACGCCCAAAATTTGTTCCCGCAATTCCTCCAGCGTGCCCAAGGGCATGAAGGCCACGGCCATCTTTTGCAAATCGGGCAGGTTTTTTTCCAGGTACTTGAGCGCGTCCTTGATCTGCAAGGCAAACAGGCGACGCAGGCCCAGTCGGTGTTTGCTGGCCGCCACTTCGGGTTCATCAAAGACCTCGATGCGCACGCCCACCCCGTGGTCGATCAGGGCCGGAAAACCAATCAGACTTTGCTTGCCGCGCTCAATTTCCATCAACTCGGGCAGTTCCCCAAAAGTCCAGTCGGTGTAGGTTTGCTCAGGTGACTGGGGCGGGGTACTCGATGCCCGCTTGGTCGAATCGTTTCGAGGCGCATTTTTAGCCTCATGGGTCTGGGCAGTTGGTTCAGCAGCCGGCGCTGCCCCCCCCACCTTCAAAGCCGCCAGCGCCTGAAATGCGCCTCGGGCTTGCTTGCCGAGTTCGGCCTTCAAGGCCCCCAGATTGCGGCCCATGCCGAGTTGGCGACCATGCTCGTCCACCACCTTGAAGTTCATGAACAAATGCGGCGGCAGCATGTCGAGTTTGAAGTCGGTCAACTTCACCTCCACATTCACCAGACCGCGCACCACTTTCAGCAAGGTGTCGGTCAGCCCCCCGTGTCCAAAGGTTTCGGGTTCGTTGAGTTGGGTCGTTATTTTTTCGGCACTCTCGGGCAAGGGCACCAAACGCGAGCGCGGGCGTTGTGGCAGGCTTTTGAGCAGGGCCTGCACCTTGTCTTTCAGCATGCCGGGCACCAGCCATTCGCAGCGTTCCTCGTTGACCTGGTTCAACACAAACAGAGGCACCTCGACGGTGACGCCGTCTTTGTTGTCACCGGGCTCGTGCAAATAGCTGACCGTGCAATCGACCCCGCCCAAACGCAGTCGGCGCGGAAAGGCTTGGCCGGTGATGCTGGCGGCCTCGTGCCGCATCAAGGCCTCTTGGCTGATGAAGAGCAATTTGGGGTTTTGCTCCGATTGCTCGCGCCACCAATGGCTCAAGCCCGCGCCGGAAAAAATATCGGCCGGGATTTGCTCGTCGTAAAACGCAAAGATCAACTCGTCGTCCACCAGCACATCCTGGCGGCGCGACTTGTGTTCCAGCTCTTCCACCCGGCGCACCATTTTTTGATTGGCCGCCAAAAAGGGCAAGGCGGTTTCCCACTCACCGGCCACCAAGGCTTGG
>CAIUTG010000133.1 GCA_903902035.1 uncultured Curvibacter sp.
CGGAAGTCGGCCGCGACGGCAACGGACCCCGCCCGGGCATTGAGCCCCAGGGAGAGTCCATCGCACAGCCCCGTGGCAATCGCCAACACGTTTTTCACCGCGCCACCGACTTCCACGCCAATCAGGTCCTCGCTGGCATAGACCCGCAGCTGGGAACTGTGCAAGGCACTCACCATCAAGTCCCTGAGCCGGACATCGGCGGCGGCAGCCACCAAGGCCGTGGGCAAGCCCAAAGCCACCTCTTTGGCAAAACTGGGTCCGCTCAGGGCCCCCACCGCCAACTTGGGGACCACCTGAGCGGCCACTTCATGGCCCAAACAGCCCCCCCTCTCGAAACCTTTGCAAAGCCAAGCCACCGGAGCGGTTTGACCAACCAAGGCCGTCAAGGTTTCCCTCAAGGCGGACATAGGGGTGCCCACCACCACCAAGTCGGCACCTTGCACCGCGTCAGGAATGGCGCCAGCAACCAGACTCAGCGAGTCGGGCAAGGCGATTTGGGGCAAGTAACGGGCATTGACACGCTGGGCGTGCATCTGCGCGATTTGCACCGGGTCTCGCCCCCAGAGGGTGACTTCATGCGAGCGAGCAGCCGCAACGGCCAGGGCAGTGCCCCAAGCACCGGCGCCTAAAAAACTCAGTTTCATGCCGATTCAGGCCAGTTCAGACCCATGCTTGCCTTGCAAAACCGAGGGTCAACTCAGTTGAGGGTGGCGTTGTTGGCCGACTGAAGGGTGGCTTCCTGCGCTTTTTGTTGCTCGTACATGGCTTGGAAATTGATCTCAGCCAAATGCACCGGCGGGAAGCCCCCCCGCTGCACCACGTCGGCCACATTGCCGCGCAGGTAGGGGTAAATGATTTGGGGGCAAGCCACCCCCAGAATGGGACCCATCTGGTCTTCCGGCACATGGCGCACTTCGAAAATACCAGCTTGTTTGGCTTCTACCAGGAACACCGTCTTGTCCTTGATCTTGGTGTGCACATTGGCGGTGACGGACACTTCAAAGATGCCTTCAGCCACCACTTGGGTGTCCACGCTCAACTGAATGTCAACGCTGGGTTGGTCTTGTTCCAACAAAATCGCCGGTGAGTTGGGCTGCTCCAAAGACAGGTCTTTGAGGTAAACACGTTGGATTTGGAACACAGGGTTGTTTTCGTTGGGGGTGTCAGCCATGAAATGCTTTCAAACAGTAAAAAATCAGCCTGAGGCTGAGAGGGTTAAAAAAGAAGATTATCTCAGTTGCCGTTCAAGAGCGGCAGCAAGCCCCCTTGAGCGTCCAAAGCCATGAGGTCGTCGCAACCGCCGACATGGGTGTCACCGATGAAAATTTGCGGCACGGTCCGTCGTCCGGTCGTCTCCATCATTTGCTGGCGTTGAGCCGGGTCGGTATCAACCCGAATTTCCTGGATTTCGACCACGCCCTTGGCTTTCAAAATCTGCTTGGCCCGCACGCAATAAGGGCAAACCGCGGTGGTGTACATCTTGACCGTTTTCATGTTCCCCCCTTTTAAGCGCTTTGGGTCGGTAAATTGGCCTCTTTCCAGGCCGCCATGCCCCCTTGCAAAACATGGGCTTGTTGGTAGCCCATTTTTTGCACCTGCCCCAGGGCCTGGTTGGCACGCGCGCCTTTGGCGCACACCAGCACCAAGGGCAAGGCCTTGTTTTTGGCAACTTCGGGCAGGCGTTTTGCCAATTCACCCAAGGGGACATTGCGCGACCCCACCAGATGCGAAGCGCTGAATTCGGACGGTTCACGCACGTCCACCAGAATGGCCTTTTCGCGGTTCATCAGCTGAACCACCTGGTTGGGGCTCAAGCCATTTCGACCCGTTCCCTTGAGGATGGGCCACAGCAACAGCCCCCCCGAAAACAGCGCAATGACCACCAACAACCAGTTATCAATCAAAAATTGCACGAGGATCTTTCAAAGCAGCAAAGTCATGGATTCTAAAATGCGGGCTGAATTTGTTTTTTAACCCCACTGTTTTATGTACCAACTTGTGCTCATTCGCCACGGCGAATCCGTCTGGAACCTGGAAAACCGCTTCACCGGCTGGACCGACGTGGCGCTCACGCCCACCGGCATCGCTCAGGCGCAAAACGCCGGCCGCCTGCTGAAGGCCGCTGGCTTTGATTTTGATGTGGCCTACACCAGCGTTTTGAAACGCGCCATCCACACCCTGTGGCAAACCCTGGATTCGATGGACCGCACCTGGCTGCCCGTGGTGCACCACTGGCGCCTGAATGAACGCCACTATGGCGCGCTGCAAGGGCTGAACAAAGCCGACATGGCCAAACAATATGGCGATGCCCAAGTCCTTCAATGGCGCCGCTCCTACGACACCCCGCCCCCCGCTTTGGCGCCCAGCGACGCCCGCTGCGAACGCGGCGATGTGCGCTACGCCAAACTCAAGCCCGACGAAGTGCCCCTCACCGAGTGCCTCAAAGACACCGTGGCCCGGGTGATGCCGCTTTGGAACGAATCCATCGCCCCGGCCATCCTGGCAGGCAAACGCATCGTGGTGGCCGCCCATGGCAACTCGATCCGGGCTTTGGTCAAGTACCTGGACCAAATCAGTGACGACGACATCGTGGGCTTGAACATCCCCAACGGCCAACCTTTGGTCTATGAATTGGATGCCCAACTCAAACCCATTCGCCACTATTACCTGCAAGACCCCGTCTGAAGCAGGGGGCCAACGCCCCGATACGCCTTTTAGCGGTAGGACCATTCATACGAACGGCAGAGCGCCGTTGAGACTCGGTGTATATTGCCGAACAAAGGGTTGTCTATGGGTGAAAAACTAAGAATCACGGCGTGGGTCTCGGCGGGCATTTTGGCCGGTGCCCTGACCACAGTGTCCTTGCAAACGGTGGCGCGTGGCAATTTGTCGCCGCTGCCGTTAGAGGAATTGCAGCAATTGGCGGCCGTCTTTGACATGGTCAAAACCGATTACGTCGAGCCGGTTGATGAGAAAAAACTGATCTCCGATGCCATCTCGGGCATGGTGTCGGGACTCGATCCGCACTCGCAGTATTTCGACAAAAAGTCTTTCAAAGAGTTTCGGGAAGGCACCACGGGCTCTTTCGTTGGGGTGGGTATCGAGATCACTCAGGAAGATGGTTTGGTCAAAGTGGTCTCCCCCATTGAAGGCTCACCCGCCTTCAAAGCCGGTCTCAAACCCAATGACTTGATCACCAAAGTGGACGATGTGGCCGTCAAAGGCCTGAGCCTGAACGATGCCGTCAAACGCATGCGGGGCGAGCCCAAAACCACCGTCGTGCTGACGGTGTTTCGCAAAGACGAAAACCGCACCTTCACGGTTTCCATCGTGCGCGACCAAATTCACACCCAATCGGTGCGGGGCAAGGTGATGGAGCCAGGTTACGCCTGGATTCGACTGAGCCAGTTCCAAGAGCGCACCGTTGAAGACTTCGCCCACAAACTGGAAGAGATTTACAAACAAGAGCCCCACCTCAAGGGCTTGGTGCTGGACTTGCGCAACGACCCAGGGGGGTTGTTGGATGCGGCGGTTGCCGTCTCGGCCGCGTTCTTGCCTGAGGACGCCACCGTGGTCTCCACCAACGGTCAATTGCCGGAAAGCAAAGCCGTCTTCAAGGCCTCACCCGAGTTCTACGAACGGGGCCTTGGCGCGGACCCCCTCAAGAACCTTCCCAGTGCACTCAAGAAAGTGCCCTTGGTGGTGCTGGTCAACGAGGGTTCGGCATCGGCCAGCGAAATCGTGGCGGGCGCCTTGCAAGACCAACACCGGGCGACCATCATGGGCAGCCAGACCTTTGGCAAGGGCTCGGTACAAACCGTGCGGCCTTTGGGACCCGATACCGGCCTGAAAATCACCACCGCCCGTTACTACACGCCCAGTGGTCGCTCCATCCAGGCCAAGGGCATCGTGCCCGATATCTGGATTGATGAAACCGCCGAAGGCAGTCCATTTGCCGTCCTGCGCATGCGCGAAGCGGATTTGGACAAACACCTCAACAGTGGCCAGGGCGAAGAAAAACCCAACCCCGAGCTGGAAAAAGCCCGAGACGAAGCCCGCAAGCGTTTAGAGGAAGAAGCCCTCAAGCCCCTGTCTGAACGCAAACCCCCAGAAATGGGCAGCGACAAAGACTTCCCTTTGAGCCAGGCCATTTTGCAACTCAAGGGCCTGCCGGTGGTGGCCAGCAAGAGCCAGGTTGAACGCAAAGCGACTACCGGAGAAGAATGAACGACGAGCAACTGCTGCGCTACTCGCGGCACATCCTGCTCGATGAGTTCGGCATCGAAGGCCAGCAATCTTTGCTCCAGTCGCGGGTTTTGGTGATTGGGGCTGGCGGCTTGGGTTCACCCGTCGCCCTGTATCTGGCCTCGGCGGGCGTGGGGCATTTGGTCTTGGTCGACGATGACACCGTTGAGTTGACCAACCTGCAACGCCAAATCGCGCACAACATGGCTCGGTTGGGGCAGGCCAAGGCCTTGTCTGCCCAGCAGGCGGCACAAGCGCTGAACCCGGAGGTCCAGGTGAGTGCCTTGGTGGCTCGGGCCGACGCCGACTTGCTCGAAGCACAAGTCCCACTCGCCCAGGTCGTGCTGGATTGCACCGACAACTTTGCCACCCGTCAACGCATCAACCAGGCCTGTGTTCGCCACCGCGTGCCCCTGGTTTCGGGTTCAGCAATCCGTTTTGATGCCCAGGTCAGCGTCTTTGACCCCCGGCGCAGCGACAGTCCCTGTTATGCCTGCATTTTTCCGCCGGACCATCCGCCCGAAGAAACCCAATGCGCCACGCTGGGCGTTTTAGCGCCTTTGGTCGGGATGATCGGTAGTTTGCAAGCGCTCGAAGCCATTAAACTCCTGAGCGGGGTGGGCGATGCGTTGGTTGGCCGTTTGCTGATGCTCGATGCTTTGCACATGAATTGGAACACGTTGAAACTCAAGCGCTCACCCCAGTGCCCTGTTTGTCAGCCCAACACCGTTTCAGATCCAGTTCATCCGCACATAAAACCGACACGATCTCATCCAAACCCGCCTTAAGTAGGAAATATCCTACAAAACTTCGGCCGAAAGGAATGGAAAATCAGATGATCGGACTCGCCGAGCAAAGAAAGACCCCTTGCACTTACGCGCCTTCATCATCGAAGACCACCCCATCATCCGGGCCAGCCTGGTCGCCACTTTGGCAGAATTGGCCAACGTCGAAGTGGTGGGCTGCCTGGAGAATGAAACCAGCGCCAGGGTCTGGCTACAACAACACCCCCAAGACTGGGATTTGGGCATCGTGGACCTGTTTTTGCGTGATGGCTCTGGCCTGGGGGTCATTGCGGCTTGTCAGCAGCGTTCGAGCCACCAAAAAGTGGTGCTCTTGAGCAACTTCGCCATCAGCGAGGTGCGTGACCGGTGCCTGCAATTGGGGGCCGACGCGGTGTTCGACAAATCCAATGAAATCGACGCGCTGCTGGACTACTGCCGCATGCTGCAACGGGCCATGCTCATTCGATGAGTTGATTTTTGAGGGCGTAATAGGTCAGATCGCTGTTGCTGCTGAGGTTCATTTTTTCCATCAAGCGGGTGCGGTAAGTGCTAACGGTTTTCACACTGAGTGACAACGCATGAGCAATTTCTGTGGGAGTGACCCCCTGCGCCAGCTTCAAAAAAATTTGGAACTCCCGCTTGGACAGCTCTTCGTGCAAGGGAACATCCTCACGTCGGTTCAGGCTGTCGGCCAACATTTCAGCCACGGTGGGCGTGATGTAGCGCTTGCCCAGCGCAATGGTGCGAATGGCATCGACGATTTGCTCGGGGTCGCACTCCTTGTTCAAGTAGCCACTGGCCCCTTGTCGGATCAGGCTGACGGCGTAGTGCGCCTCCGGGTAACCCGACAGAATCAAAATGCCAACATCGGGTGCCTTGGCCCGTATCATCCCCAAAACATCAAGGCCGGATTGACCCGGCATGGACAAATCCATCAACAACACATCCATTTCAAACTGCCGCACCAGGTCGATGGCCTCGCGCCCATTGGCCGCGTCGCCCACCACCCTTAAATCCACATAGTCAGCAAAAAAATTTCGCAATCCCGAACGCACAATTGCATGGTCATCCACGATGCCGATTCTGATCATTTGGTATTCTTTCTCTACTTTCTACAGGGGAGACGCATCAAAATGAGCCATTCCCGCCGCAATTTCTCATGATCACACCCTTCCCCAACCGTTTCAAACCCTTGCGCAACGCCGCGATGGGCTGGTGGCCAGTGATGCTGGGTGGGGCTCTGTTTGCTTGTCTGATTTTGTTATTTTTAAATCAAGTTATATACGGACAAACTGTAAAAGAGTTAAACATCAATGCAGGTTTACAACAAACCGCAGGTCATTTCGATGAATTGTTACAGATCGAGCGGCTGCGTCAACTGGATCGGCTGCTGAATTGGATCCACGCCGGCATGGCCCTGATGGTCAGCACCGCCTGCATCAGCCTTTACATCATCCTGGATCGGGTGTCCAAGTTGCGCCGGGAGGATGAAAAGAATTTTCTGAACGCTGCGCACGAACATGCCCGACTGGAAGCCTTGGTCACAGAGCGTTCAGAAAGTTTAGCCACGCTGGCCACCCATTTGCAACATGTCCGGGAAGAAGAGCGGGGATTTCTGGCGCGTGAGTTGCACGATGAGTTGGGGGCCTTGTTGACGGCCGCGAAGTTTGATGTGGCGCGCGTCAAAGCCAAGCTAGAGACCCAGCAAATTGATTTGGCCTTGGAGCGATTGACCCACCTGAATGCCACCTTGAACTCGGGCATTGCCCTCAAACGCCGCATGGTCGAAGACTTGCGGCCCTCTTCCTTGGCCAATCTCGGTTTGGTGGCAGCGCTTGAAATTCTGGCGCGTGAGTTTTCCGAGGGTTCGCGCTTGCCAGTCAAAGTCCAGCTGGAAGAGGTGCAACTGTCCACATCCAGCGCCCTGACCGCTTACCGTCTGGTGCAAGAATCCTTGACCAACATCGCCAAACACGCCCAAGCCAAAGAAATTCAAATTCAATTGAGTAAAACCCAAACCGGTGCCAGTGTGGTCGTGGAAGACGATGGCGTGGGTTTCGAGTCCAACAAAGTCAAACCCACCTCACATGGCCTGGCAGGCATGCAGCACCGAGTGACTTCGGCGGGGGGGCAACTGAGCATCCGCCAACGAGGACCGGAGGGGGTACCCGGGTCGAGGCTCTCCTGCCCTTTTAAGCCGCCAACTTTTGCTTCAAGGCCTGCAACACCACGGGGGGCACAAACTGCCCCACCTCGCCCCCCAAGGTCGCAATTTCACGCACCAGCGTGGAGGAGATGAATTGATACTGCGGATGGGGGGTCAGGAAGACGGTTTCCACATCGGGCACCAAAGCCCGGTTCATGCCCGAGAGCTGAAATTCGTAATCAAAATCGGTCGCGCTGCGCAAACCCCTGACCATGACCTGACCGCCCCGAGCCGCAACAAAATGCGACACCAAGCCATCAAATGTGAGTACCTCCACTTGGGGGTAGGGCCTGACCACTTCTTGGACCAGCGCCACCCGCTCTGAGAGGCTGAACAGGGTTTTTTTGTGGTGGCCTGCGGCCACCGCCACGATCAAGTGGTCAAACAAGCCCGCCGCCCGTCGCAACATGTCTTCATGCCCCAGGGTGATGGGGTCAAAAGTGCCTGGGTAAACGGCAATCACTTGGCGGCTCATGGGTACTCCTGCGGTGGTTTCAGCGCCCCATTATCCGCGCTCAGGGCGTCGCTGCGGGCCGTGCTCTTTGGAGCAAATGGGCATGCACCTGACCCGCTTTCAAATGGCGCAACACCCGCCAAGCACCGTCTGCGGCTTGGTGTTGGCTTTGCAGCGCTTGGTTCAGCCCCTCGTCTTGCCACTCTTGGCGGGCTTCGAGGTAAATGAAGCCCTCCGGCTTGAGCGCAGCGGCGGCCAAGGACAATGCCAACGCATAACAATCGCTGTCAAAAGGGGGGTCTAAAAAAACCAGGTCCAACTCCGGTTGGGTGGCCCGTTGACGCAACTGGGCCAGGCCGTCCCCCCGCACCACGGTCACCCTTTGGGCCTGCAAGGTGCGTTGTGTGGCCTGAAGGTGGGCCACCAACGCCTTGGATTGCTCGACCAGGCACACGCTGGCGGCCCCGCGCGAAGCGGCCTCCCAACCCAGCGCCCCCGTGCCTGCAAAGGCATCCAGACAGTGCCAACCCGTCAAGTCCTGACCCAACCAGTTGAACAAGGTCTCGCGCACCCGGTCGGGCGTGGGGCGCAAACTCAAGGCCTCGGACACAAAAGGCACGACCAAGCGCCGCCGACGCCATTGCCCACCAATGATCCGGATTTCACCCGGGTGAACCGCACGGGGTTGTTTCAAGGCTGGGCCCCCACCAGCACCGTGACCATGCGCTCGGGTTGCAAATGCCGCGCCATGGCTGCCCGCACTTCGGCCACCGTGACCCGCTGAATGTGCTCGGTCCAGGTGTCCAGGTAATCGAGCGGCAAATGGTGACGGGCCATGTTGGCGACGTTTTCCAACAGTTTGCGGTTGTTGTCGATGCGCAGGGGAAAGCCCCCCACCAGGTTGTCTTTGGCGGCTTGCAACTCGGCCTCGGTGGGTCCCTCCGCCAGGTATTGGCGCAAAACCTCACGCGCCACGCCCAAAGCCTGATCGGCTTGGTCAGGTCGGGTTTGCAAACCCAGGGTGAAAGCACCTTCGTGCAAGCCAGGCGCAAAACCGCTGTAGACGCTGTAGCTCAGGCCACGGTCTTCCCGCACCGCCTGGGTCAAGCGCGACACAAAGCCGCCGCCGCCCAAAATGTAATTGCCCACCAGCAAGGGAAAATAGTCGGGGTCGCTGCGGCGGATGCCGGGTTGCCCCAACAAGACATGGGCTTGGGCCGAGTCAAAGGGAATTCGCAAAGTCTGTGCGGCCTTGAGTGGCGCCACATCGGGCACCGCAGGCAAGGCGTGGGCCGCGCAGTGGCTGGCGCCATTCAGGGCCGAACCGGGGGCCGAAGGGGAAACCAGGCCCTGGGTCAGGTGTTGCACAGCGGCTTCGGTCTGCGCCCGGTTCAAGGCCCCCACCACGGTCACGGTGGTCTGACAGGGATTCAAGGTTCGCTGCAAATAGACCTGCATGTCGCTGACGTGAATGGCCTGCAAACTGGCCACGCTGGGCATTTGACCGTAAGGGTGGTCCCCATAAACGGCTCGGCCAAAGGCCTTGGCCGCGACCGTGCCAGGCTGGGTGTCGGCCTCTTTCAATGCCGCTTGCAAACGCTCTTGCTCACGCTGCCAAATCGGGGCTGACAGGCTGGACTCATTCAGTTCTCTGGCGGCCAGCGCCAGCGCGGGTGCCCACTGCGCAGGATCGGTCAGCGACCTGAGCGCAAAGCTCAGGCGGTCGCTGCTGGCCGAGGCACTGAAGGCGGCCCCCAAATCGGCCCAAGCCTCCCCCAATTGGTTCTCGTCCATGGCAGGCCCGGCGGCGGATTGTTTGACGCCCAAGCCGATCATGTCGGCGGTGGCCGCGGCCAATCCGGCTTGGCCTTTGGGATCGCGTCGGCTCCCCCCGTCGAACTCCAGCAAGACATCGACCATGGGGATGGCGGGGCTTTCCACCAAATACACCTCCACCCCATTGGCCTGGGTCCAGTGCTGAATCGGGATGCCCGCTTGGGCCGATGCGGCCAGGCCCGACAAAACGCCGCAGAACAAAGCAGTGCGGGGGATCGAAGCAATGGTTTTTGTGAAAAATGAGGGCATGGCCGGGCCTTTAGTCTGCATGGTGATGTTCACCCACCGCCCGCTTGGGGCGATTGGGGTCCAGGGGTTGAGGTTGTAAAACCCCGATGGTCAAACCATCGTCACCAAAATAGCGTTGTGCCACCGATTGCACCTGGGCCGGGGTCACGGCTTTGAGGGCTCGAATCAACCGGGGACTGGCGTCCAAAGCCAGGCCTTGGGCCCAATTCGAGCCGAGCTCTTGGGCTTGGTTGAAGATCGAATCCAGTTTGTAAACTTCGCTGGCCACCCACTGGGTTTTGACCCGATTCAACTCCGCCGGGTTCACGCCTTTTTCAGCCACCTGTCGCACCTGTTCACGCAAGGCCGCCACCACCGCATCAGCGGACTGGCCGGGGGCAGGAACGGCGTCCAACACAAACAACTGTGGCCCCCGCCCCAACAAACCATTGCTGGCGCCCGCACGGTCAGCCAAGCGTTTGGGGCCCTGGGTCAGGGCTTTGTCCAGACGGGCGCCGGCATAGCCATCCAGCACCGCCGACAACACCGTCAAGGCCAGGGCGTCTTGTGAAGCGGGGTCCAAAACCTCGTCCTCGGTCTCGCCCTGTTTCAAAGGCTGCTTGAAGGCGGTCAACTGCGGCACCTTGAAAGCCAGCGCCACGTAGGCCTGCTCAGCCGGGGCCTTGAATTCAAAGCGGCGCAAGCCCTTTTGTTCGGGCTCCAGGCGGGGCTTGCGCACCGGCAAGGCCCGATCGGCAATGGGCTCATAGTATTTTTGGGCCAAAGCCAACGCCTGCTCGGGCGTGATGTCGCCGGCAATCACCACCGCCGCGTTGTGCGCCACATACCAACTCTGCCAGAAATGGCGCACATCATCGGCCACCATGCTGTCCAGGTCTCCCATCCAACCAATCACCGAACGGTGGTAAGGCGAGGCCACAAAAGCCTGGGCATTCAAGGCCTCCTGCAGGGCGGCACGGGGGTTGTCATCGGTGCGCATGCGGCGCTCTTCCTTGATGACTTCGATTTCCTTGGTGAACTCGGTGTCCGGCCATTGGTTGTGGGCAAAACGATCGGACTCCAAGGCCATCACATCGGCCAATTTGCTCGCCGGAACCTGCTGAAAGAAGGCCGTGAAGTCCTCGGTGGTGAAGGCGTTCTCACGCCCGCCCAAACGGGCCACCTGGCGTGAGAACTGACCGGCTGGCACACGGGGTGTGCCCTTGAACATCATGTGCTCCAGGGCATGGGCGACGCCACTGGTGCCATCCACCTCATCGATGGCCCCCACCCCCACCCACAGCATGTGCGCCACGGTGGGCGCGCGGTGATCGGGCTTGACGATCAAGGTCATGCCATTGGCCAGTTTGAACTGCGCCACGCCCTCGGCCTGCCCCCCACCGGCTTGTGCCATGGCAATCGAGGGGGGCAGCAGCCAGGCCGAAACGACCAAAAACAAGGCGGCGCTTTGGATTTTGAGTGAGGTTTTGGCGAAGGGCATGGGCATTTTCATAGAATGTGCCATTCTAAGAACCAATTCATGTTCTCATTTTTAAAGAAAAAAATAGCCCCATCGCCCCCACCCGTCGTCCCAGCGCCGGTGACAGGGGCGGTGGCCCCGACGCCGGTCCCGTCCAACGAGGCCCCTTCTCAGGCCCAACGGCAAGGCTGGCTGCAACGCCTCAAAACAGGCCTGAGCAAGACGGGGGGTCAGCTGGTTTCGGTGTTCACGGGCACCCAAATCGACGAGGCCTTGTACGAGGAACTCGAAACGGCTTTGTTGATGGCCGACACCGGTGTCAAGGCCACCCAGTTTCTGCTCCATGACCTCAGGCGCCGGGTCAAGGAAAGCAAGGCCACCGAACCCCTCCAGGTCAAAGCCCTGCTGATCGAGGGCTTGACCGCCTTGCTGAGCCCGCTGGAAAAGCAACTGACCATTGGCCAGCACACCCCCACCGTCATCATGGTGGCCGGCGTCAACGGCGCGGGGAAAACCACCTCCATTGGCAAACTCACTCAGCACTTGGCCCAAAGCGGTGCAGCGGTCTTGCTGGCCGCGGCCGACACCTTCCGTGCCGCCGCGCGCGAGCAACTGGGGGTCTGGGCCGACCGCAACGCGGTTGAAATCGTCAGCCAGGCTGGGGGTGACCCCGCCGCGGTCAGCTTTGACGCCGTCCAAGCGGGGCGTGCCCGGGGCAAAGATGTGGTGTTGGTGGACACCGCGGGTCGTCTGCCCACCCAAACCCACCTGATGGAAGAGCTCAAGAAAATCAAACGGGTCTTGACCAAGGCCGACGCCAGTGCCCCCCATGAGGTGCTGCTGGTGATTGACGGCAACACGGGCCAAAATGCGCTGGCTCAGGTGCGCGCCTTCGACGACGCCATCGGGCTGACCGGACTGATTGTCACCAAACTCGATGGCACCGCCAAAGGCGGGGTCCTGGCAGCGATTGCCCAGGAGCACCCCATTCCGGTTTATTTCATCGGCGTCGGTGAACAATTGGAAGATTTACAAACCTTCAAGGCCCAGGAATTTGCCCAGGCCTTGCTCAACTGACCCTCTGGGCCTTCAGAGGCCACGCACATCGGTTCTCCAAAAACCATTAGCACTCTCGGCAAGAGAGTGCTAATATGGCGTCTATCGGGGCAAACGCCCCTTGAAACCGACTCGAAAGGATGCTGGAATGTCCCTTCAAAACCAGAATTTGGCTACGGCCATTGCCTTGCCTGCTTGCCCCCAAGAGGCCACCGCCTTGAGCTGGGGCTTGTTGCCGCCGCTGGGCAACCTGGACGCTTACATCACCGCCGTCAACCGCATGCCCCTGCTGACGCCTGCGGAAGAACAACAACTCGCGCGCGATCTGCGTGACCACAACCAAGTGGAAGCCGCCGGTCGTTTGGTGATGTCGCACTTGCGTTTGGTGGTCTCCATCTCACGCCAATACCTGGGTTATGGCCTGCCCCACGGTGACCTGATCCAAGAAGGCAATTTGGGCTTGATGAAGGCCGTCAAACGCTTTGACCCCGACCAGGGGGTGCGCCTGGTGAGCTATGCCATGCACTGGATCAAGGCCGAGATCCATGAATACATTCTGAAAAACTGGCGCATGGTCAAGGTGGCCACCACCAAGGCCCAGCGCAAGCTGTTCTTCAACCTGCGCTCCATGAAGCAAGGTTTCAAGGCGGACGCCTTGGATGAGGCCAGCACCCACCGCGACACCCTGAGTGACGCCGAAGTCAGCCTCATGGCCAAGCGCCTCAACGTCAAACGGGAAGACGTGCTGGAGATGGAAATGCGGCTCTCCGGCGGCGATGTGTTGATGGACCCCAGCCCCCAGGACGACTCGGACAAAGCCTTTGGTCCGATTGCCTACCTGAGCGACGCACAGCACGAGCCGACCGCCATGCTGGAAGCCCAGCAACACGACCGTTTGGCCAGCGATGGCCTGGCCATGGCGCTCGAAGGCCTGGATGCGCGCAGCCGCCGCATTGTGGAAGAGCGTTGGCTCAAGGTCAACGACGATGGCAGTGGCGGCATGACGCTGCACGACTTGGCCGCCGAATATGGCGTCAGCGCCGAGCGGATTCGCCAGATCGAAGTCGCTGCCATGAAAAAAATGAAAACCGCCCTGGCTGAATTCGCCTGACGGAGGAAGGCGCTAAGGGCTGGCCAAAAGCAGCTGGACATCGTCCAAAATGGCCTTGGCCCCGCTGCTGTAGCGGCTGAACAAACGGATGCGGCCCTGGGGATCAAAAAAGTAGGTGCCCGCCGTGTGGTCAAAGGTGTAAGTGCCTGGGGTTTTGCCCTCCACCTTTTTGTAATAAATCTTGAAAGCCTTGGTCACGGCCGCCAACTGCTCGGGGCTGGCTGGACGCAACGCCAAGAAGCCAGTGTCCTGGTTTGAATCTGCACCGGCCTCACCGCTGAAGCCCGCCATATAAGCCCGCAACACTTCGGGCGTATCGCGCTCAGGGTCCAGCGAAACGAACAAGACCTGCAAACGGCTCCCCGCCGAGCCCAAGGCGTGTTTGACCTCGGCCAATTCAGCCAGGGTGGTCGGGCACACGTCCGGGCATTGGGTGTAACCAAAGAACACGGCCACCACCTTGCCTTTGAAGTCGCTCAAATGACGCATCTGACCCGAAGCGTCGGGCAAGTCCAACTGGGACGCGTAGTCGGCCCCCGTGATGTCAACCGACTTGAATTGGGGCCGCTCAGAATGGCAGGCGCTTAAACCCAACAAGCTGAAGGCCAGCAACAGGCCCAGCACACGATGTTTCATAGGTAATGGTCCACCAGCAAGGCGGCAAACAACAGGCTCAGGTGATAAAGCGAAAAGCGGAAAGTCGCCCGCGACAACTCGTCCGAATAATGACGCCACAGCTTCCAGGCGTAGCCCATGAAGCCCAAACTGAGCAAAACCGCGCAAACCAGGTAAAACCAGCCACTCATGCCCTCGGCAAAGGGCATGACACAAGCGGCGAACAGCACCACGGTGTACAGCAAGATTTGCAAGCGCGTGAAGGCGCTCCCGTGGGTCACGGGCAGCATGGGCAAGCCCGACTTCCTGTAATCTTCCACGCGGTACAACGCCAGTGCCCAGAAATGAGGCGGCGTCCACAGGAAAATGATGAGGAACAAAATCAAACTCTCGGCGCTCACTTGGCCGGTCATGGCGGCCCAACCCAGCACCGGCGGCATGGCCCCCGAAGCGCCACCAATCACGATGTTCTGCGGCGTCAAGGGCTTGAGGATCACGGTGTAAACCACGGCATAGCCCACAAAAGTGGCAAAGGTCAACAGCATGGCCAGCGGGTTCACCCACACATACAAAATGACCGAACCCAACACGCACAGCACACTGGAAAAAGCAAATGCCTGCCCATCGCTGAGTTGGCCCTTGGCCGTGGCGCGCCAAGCGGTGCGACGCATTTTGGCGTCAATGCCTTTTTCAACCAGGCAATTGAACACCGCAGCCGCTCCCGCCACCAGCCAAATGCCGCCACAGGCAATCAAAGCCAAACGGACATCGGCCCAACTGGGCACGCCAGGCACAGCCAAAACCATGCCGATGAGGGCACAAAACACAATCAATTGCACCACGCGCGGCTTGGTCAGCTGGTAGTACTGGCTGATCAACGACAACCGAGAGAGAGGGACGACAGCGCTCATTTCAACCACAAATAAAAATCCATCAAATCGGTGCCAGGACCGGCGGCGCGCTGGCCTGACTTCGACTGGTGCACAAGCACCAGACCAACAAGCCCAGCAAAGCCGCAGCCCCCCCCGTGTGCAGCACCGCCGCCAACAAGGGCCAGCCCAACACCACATTGCTCAAGCCCGTCAGCAATTGCAAGCCCAGCACAGCGCCCAAGGCCCTGGCCGCCGCCCGCTGGAACCGGGCCAAACGCCAAGCCAAGCCACCAACAAAGGCCAACACGCCGTAGGCCATCAAGCGGTGAGTGTAATGAATTGCGGTCAAGGCAGAAAACACCAAAGGCTGACCATCGCTGCTCAGGCCCAAGGGGCGCCACAACTCGAAGCCTGCGCCAAAATTCATCACAGGCCACCAAGCGCCCTGGCACAAAGGAAAGGTGTTGCAAACCAACACCGCGTAATTGGTACTGACCCATCCCCCCAGCAGCACCTGCAACACCACCAGCCCCAATGCGATCCACAACCCCGCCCGCAACAACGGGGGCAAGGCAGTGGCAGCGGGTTGGCGCTGGGCCGCCAGCTGCACCACCAACAAGGCCAGCAACACCAGCCCCCCCAGCAGGTGCAGGGTGACCACCGCCGGGAACAGCTTCAGGGTCACCGTGAAGGCCCCAAAAGCCCCTTGCAGCAAGACCCAGAGCAAAGTCAAAGTGGCCCAAGCCCGCCGCTGTTTGTGTTTGAACAAAGCGCCCAACCAGGCCAACACAATCAAGGCCCCCACGGCCGTGGCCAAATAGCGGTGCACCATTTCGATCCAGGCTTTGCCCTCGCTCACCGCACCGGTGGGCATGGCCTGATGGGCCGCCGTGATGTCGGCCAGGGCGGTCAAGGGGCTGGCCTGACCATAGCAACCCGGCCAATCGGGGCAACCCAAGCCCGAATCGGTGAGACGGGTGAAGGCGCCGAACAGGATCAGATCAAAAGTTAAAAACAGGGTGATGACCGTCAGCGCCTGCCAAAACGAATTGGGATGACCCCGTTTTTGTTGCCACAGCAGCCAGGCCAGCGGCCCCAAGGCCAGCAAGGCGCCCACCAGGGCCACTGGCCCCAAGGGGGCCAGGTTGAACAGGCTCAAGGCGGTCGGGGCGGCATCCATCGTCTCAGCGACCTTCCGTGTCCCAAGAGGCGGAAGCCCGCAGCAGGCGATCCAAGTCGCGTTTGGCGAGTTTGGCCTCTGCCGCATGGGCCAAATCCAGCGATGCTGGGAAGCGCATCATCCAATGGCCCATCGGGTCCACCACATACAAATGGTCCGACAAATGCTGCCCAGGGGCCGGGGCCAACCAGGCCTGCAGCACCTCGGGCTTGACCCGCAGCACGGTGGCCTCGGTCAAGGCCGGCTTCAAACGCTCGGGCAGGGTTTGCCCATCGGACACCAGCCAAACCCAATCCACACGGCCTTTTTCAGCCCCCAAGGATTCCCGCATTTGGCGCTGCAGGTAGAGGTGTTTTTCACAGCGGGCGTCACAAGCTGCGTCGGCCACACTGAGCAGCAGCCATTGGCCTTTGAGGCGGGTCAAATCCATTGAAGCCCCCGCTTGGCGTCCGCTCAAGACTTCGGCCTGGGCCGTGGGCAAACCCGGCTGGTCGGCAATCAGTTCGCCATAGCTGTGGGAAGCGCTGGGGCGAATGAAGTAGTAGGTCACATAAGAGGCCACCACGGGTGAGGCACAAATCAGCAAGACCAGCAACATCTTGACCCGGCCAAGTCGAGTTCGCTCAGCCGGATTGGGGCCAGGGGTGGGCAGCTTGTGTACCGTCAATTCAAGCACTTGGTCCTCCGAGGAGGGGTTGTCAACTGTCAAGATCGTCCCACTTTAAAAAAGGCAAACCATAAAAACCCAGCCGCAGCCAAGACCGACAAGCCAAACCATTGCAGCGCATAGCCCTGGTGCTTGGCCATGTCCGCCCCCGGCTCAAACCAATGGCGCAAAAGACCATCGTCGGGCGGGGCTTCCCCCCCCTCTTGAGACTCGGCAGACAACTGCACCAACGACCCGCTCAACAGGTTCAAACCCGTTTCGCGTTGCAACGCGGCTTCGTCGAGATTCTGCCGCAAATGCGCAAAGCCCTGGCTGGGGGCGGGGGCACCCAACTCCAGCAGCTTGGAAGGCGCCAATGCCACGCGTGCCGTGAGGCTCACCACCCCGCTGGGCGTGGCGATGGATGGCAATTGGTCTCGTTCCTGAAAATTGCGTGGCAACCAACCCCTTTGGACCCAGACCGCTTGGGGGGTGTTTTCAAGCTGCAAGGGCGTGAGCAAAAAGAAACCCACCCGGCCATCCATTTGCCGGTTGTCCAAAAACACATTGAATTGAGGCAGCCAAGTGCCTCGGGCAATGACCCGGCGATGCAACCACTGGGTTTGACCCCAGTTTTGAAGTCCCTGTTCGCTCAAGTTCACCACAGGCAAGGCGCGTTGCGTGGTCATGGCCGTTTGCCAAGCTTGTTTTTCAGCGGCACGGCTCAACTGCCAAAATCCCAGGCGCGCCGTCACCCCGACCACCAACAAGCTGGCCAAGGCGATCCACCAAAACCTCATGCGGCTTGGCGGTTTTTTCACAGGGCGGGCTGGATCACGAGATAATGGGGCCATGAATTATTTGGTGATTGTGGCATTTGTCGGCATCTTGGTCAGTCTGGGAGCGGCCCTGTTTTTTATGCTGAGAGGCAGTGGTGCTGACGAGCAAAAAAACGCCCGCATGGCGCGAGCCCTGGCGCTGCGTGTGGGGTTTTCCATTTTTATTTTTCTGACCATTTTGTTGGCTTGGTGGATGGGCTGGATAGAGCCCACGGGAATCAAGCCCGGACAATAAAAAAGCGCCGCAAGGCGCTTTTTTTGTAGCGGCCGAACCAGGGGCCTTACATCCAATACACCAGGATGTACAAGCCCAGCCACACCACGTCCACAAAGTGCCAATACCAAGCGGCCCCTTCAAAACCAAAATGTTTGGTCGGTGTGAAGTGGCCTTTTTGCAGGCGCAGGGTAATGAAGAGCAGCATCAGCATGCCGATGAACACGTGGAAACCGTGAAAACCCGTGAGCATGAAAAAGGTCGATCCATACACACCGGAGGTCAGCTTGAGGTTCAATTCAGAGTAGGCATGTGAATACTCATACCCTTGAACAAACAAGAAAACCACGCCCAACAACACCGTCATCCACATGAAGGCAATGGTTTTGGAGCGCTGACCGGCTTGTAAAGCGTGGTGGGCAATCGTGAGGGTCACACCAGAAGACAACAGCAAAGCCGTGTTGATGGTGGGCAACCAAAACGGGGTCATGGTCTGGAAGGGCTCCACAATGTCTGCTGGTGACGCCGTGGCCCCCGGCATGGCGCTGGGCCAAACCGCTTTGAAGCCAGGCCACAAAATTTCATTGGTCAAACTGCCCAAGGCGGGCACCGAATGCACCCGGCACCACCACAGGGCGGCAAAGAACGCACCGAAGAACATGACTTCCGAAAAGATGAACCAGCTCATGCTCCAGCGGAAAGACAGATCGATCTTGTGTCCATATTGGCCTTCTTGGCTTTCTCCAATGGCATCCGAGAACCATTGAAACAAAACCACCAAGAACCAGGCCAAGCCAACGAACAAGACGTATTTGCCCCAGTCCACGTCGTTGACCCATTGGGAGGCGCCAAAGATGACGCCCAACAAACCCACGGCCGCCATGAAAGGGTGACGGGATCCATGGGGAACATAGTAATAAGGGGTTCCACTGTGGGGGGTCGAACTCATTTTTATCTCCTACCTCTTAAACAAAATACCAACGTGTCAAACAACAACCTCAAGACGTGACCCAATGCACCAAGGCAATCAGGCCAAACACCAGCAGCAAGACCGACACAAAACCCACCACCATCACGGGGATCAACCCCACGGCAGCACCGTCTTTTTCCCACTCGCTGCCTTGGCGCAGTCCCACAAAGGACCAAGCCACGGCTTTGACCGTTCGCCACCAACTCATGCCGTCAAGCCCCCACCGGAGCTGGCGGTGTTTTGCCGCCCACTTCGAAAAAGGTGTACGACAAGGTGATGGTTTTCACATCCTTGGACAATTTGGGGTCGATGTAGAACACCACCGGCCAAGAGCGCTTCTCACCCGGATCGAGGGTGTATTGGTTGAAGCAGAAACACTCCAGCTTGGTGAAATAGGGCGACGCTTGATTGGGCGCATAACTCGGAATGGCTTGAGCCGACATGCGCCGGTTTTGCACATTTTGAAATTCATACATGACCGTGGTCAACTCACCCGGATGCACCACCACCGAGCGCGTTGCGGGCTTAAAGATCCAGGGACCCCGAGCATTGGCATCAAACTCGATGGTGATGCTGCGGCTCAGATCCACCTGGGTATTGCCCGGATGGCCTGCACTGCGGCTGTCCACCGCATTGCCCGGCACATCGCGTTCGGTCAATGCCAGAATATTGAGGCCTGTGGCCTCACAAATTTGCCGATACAAAGGCACCAGGGCATAGCCAAACGCAAACATGCCCAAGACCACCACGGCCAATTTGAGGACCATCTTGGTGTTGTGACGCTGTGAGGCAAGCATGGCGGGCTGAGACGGGTCCCGTGTGATCAGGGATGGGCCAAGAGAAAACCCTTGGCGATGAAACCCACAAAGAACACCACCGCCACCGAGGCCAAAATCAGCGCCATCTTGAGGTTGCTTTTCTTTTGTTCAGGTGTCATGACGGTGTCGGTCCATCAAGCAACGATGCGGTTGGCTTCGGCGTTCAGCTTGGGTGGGTTTTCAAAGGTGTGGAAAGGGGCCGGTGAAGGCACTTCCCACTCCAGACCCTCCGCGCCTTCCCAGGGTTTTTGGGCGGCTTTTTCGCCTTGGCCGCGCATGCAAGGCAGGACCACGAACAAGAAGAAATAAACCTGCGCAAAACCAAAGAAGAACGCACCCACCGAGGCCACTGCATTGAAGTCAGCGAACTGCATGGGGTAGTCGGCATAACGACGGGGCATGCCCGCCAAGCCCAAGAAGTGCATGGGGAAAAAGGTCACGTTGAAGGCGATCAAAGACACCCAGAAGTGAATCTTGCCACGGGTTTCGTTGTACATCACGCCCGTCCATTTGGGCATCCAGTAGTAAACCCCGCTGAACATGGCAAACAACGAACCCGCCACCAGCACATAGTGGAAGTGAGCCACCACGTAGTACGTGTCTTGCAGTTGGATGTCGATGGGCGCCATGGCCAGGATCAAACCTGTGAAACCGCCCATGGTGAACACAAAGATGAAGCCCACCGCAAACAACATGGGGGTTTCGAAGGTCATGGAGCCACGCCACATGGTGGCGATCCAGTTGAAGATCTTCACCGCCGTTGGCACGGCAATCAGCATCGTGGCGTACATGAAGAACAACTGGCCCGTCACCGGCATGCCGGTGGTGAACATGTGGTGCGCCCACACGATGAAGGACAGGATCGCAATCGACGAAGTGGCGTACACCATGGAGGCGTAACCAAACAACTTCTTGCGGGCAAAGGCAGGCACGACCTGGCTGATGATGCCGAAAGCCGGCAAGATCATGATGTAGACCTCAGGGTGACCGAAGAACCAGAAGATGTGTTGGTACATCACCGGATCGCCACCCGCTGCTGGGTTGAAGAAGCTGGTGCCGAAGTGGCGATCGGTCAAGGTCATGGTGATGGCACCGGCCAAGACGGGCATCACCGCGATCAGCAAGTAAGCCGTGATCAACCAGGTCCAGGCGAACATGGGCATCTTCATCAAGGTCATGCCAGGCGCGCGCATGTTCAAGATGGTGACGATGATGTTGATCGAACCCATGATGGACGAAGCCCCCAGGATGTGCATGGCAAAAATGCCGCTGTCCATGGTGGGGCCCATTTGCAGGGTCAAAGGCGCATACAAGGTCCAGCCAGCGGCAGGGGCGCCGCCGGGCATGAAGAAGGAAGTGACCAGCATCAGGGCCGCAGGAATCATCA
Source organism: uncultured Curvibacter sp. (assembly GCA_903902035.1). GTDB lineage: Bacteria > Pseudomonadota > Gammaproteobacteria > Burkholderiales > Burkholderiaceae_C > Curvibacter. The sequence goes on from CAIUTG010000133.1 coordinate 20,943, forward strand.
GCCAGAAACTGAAGTTGTTCATGCGCGCAAAAGCCATGTCAGAAGCGCCGATTTGCAGCGGGATCATCCAGTTGGCAAAGCCCACAAAGGCCGGCATGATGGCGCCAAACACCATGATCAGGCCGTGCATGGTGGTCAATTGGTTGAAAAACTCCGGCTGGAAAAACTGCAAGCCAGGCTGAAACAACTCCAGGCGAATCATCAGGGCCAACACGCCCCCCACCATCAGCATGGTGAAGGCAAACAGCAAATACAAAGTCCCGATGTCTTTGTGGTTGGTGGCGTAAACCCAGCGACGCCAGCCCGTCATGGCATGGCCATGATCATCATGACCGTCGTGGGCATGGTCGTGGTGGTCGAGAACTGCACTCATGGATTCTTCCCCTTATTACTTGCTACGTTGGGTCAGCACTTCGGCAGGCTGGACCAACTGGTTGGTCTTGTTGGACCAGTTGTTTTTGGTGTAGGTCACCACGGCGGCGATGTCGGTGTCCGAGAGGGCCTTCCAAGAAGGCATGGCTCCGTTGTTTTGCCCATTCAACAACACCTGAATTTGTTTGGCATGGTCATCGGCCAGAACCACGGCAGCGCCATCCAAAGGCTTGATGGGGCCGCCCCCTTTGCCATTGGGTTGGTGGCACGCCACACAGTTGGTGGCATAGACTTTTTCGCCACGCTTGAAGAGCTCATCAAAGACCCAAACCTTGTTCGGGTCATCGGCCTTGGCGGCGGCTTTTTTCAGCTCTGCCTGAGCCCAAGCGGAGTAATCCTCGGCCGACAAAACCTTGACCGTGATCGGCATGTAGGCGTGCTCTTTGCCGCACAGCTCGGAACACTGGCCGTAAAAAGTGCCCACGCGCTCAGCCTTGAACCAGGTATCACGCACAAAACCAGGGATGGCGTCTTGTTTGACCCCGAAAGCAGGCACCGACCAGGAGTGGATCACATCATCGGCGGTGGTGATGATGCGGATTTTTTTACCCACCGGCACCACCAAGGGGTTGTCGACGCGGAACAAATAATCATTGGGCACGTCGCCTTTGGCCCCCTCGTTGGACAGGGTGCGCTGCGCCGAATCCAGGTTCGAGATGTAGGACAGACCTTCGCCTTCCCCCTTGAGGTAGTCGTAGCCCCATTTCCATTGGTAGCCAGTGACTTTGACCGTCAAGTCGGAATTGGTGGTGTCCTTCTGGGCCACCAACACCTTGGTGGCGGGCAAGGCCATGAAAATCACAATGATGAAGGGCGCTGCCGTCCACAACACTTCGACGGTGATCGATTCGCTGAAAGTGGCCGGCTTGTGACCCACCGATTTGCGGTGCTTCCAAATGGAATAGAACATGACCGAGAAGACGGCCACGAAGATCACCAAGCAAATCACCATCATCATGGCGTGCAGGAAATGCTGCTCTTCCGCAATTTTGGTGGCGGCCGGGGTCAAATTCATCTGCATCACAGCGGGGCCGCCCGTCAGACTTTCCGTGGCTTGTGCCACACTCAAACCCAGGAGGTTCAAAACTCCAAAGAGGCCAGCGGCCCAGGGATTGGAAATGCGCTTCATCATGTTCACTTTTTCAAATTAACAACCAACTCGGAGCCGCTTAGCCGCACCCAGTCGCAGACGCTCAACAAAAGCCTGGGAATTTTGACACAAATCAATTTCATTTCATGGCGTTTTTCCTAGCACTTACCCTCGGTCCTGCTCGGACTTTGTCGGACCTTGACGACGCAAGGAGGCTTTCATGTCGTCCAGTGAAATCACGGCTTCAGGGGCCACCTTGAGCCGAGTGGGCGGTTTGATGGCATGTCCATAAATCACTTCAAAGGTGAGTTGCATTGGCGACATCGTTTCAAGGGCCCGCTTCAGGCTGGCCCCCCACCCACGCCCCCGGCAGGCCCCAAACCGCTGTGGGTGGAGGTTGCGCCCCAGCTCCCGCAATTCTTCCAACAAACGCTCAGGTGTCGCATAGGTCAACACAATCCGCTCCATGTCCATCACCGGCTCGGAAAAGCCCGCCTCCACCAGCAAATCACCCCAGTCGTGCATGTCCGTAAACGCCTGGGCGGGCGCGGGCCAGCCCAGCTGTTCATAAAGGGCGCGCAGCTCCTTCAAGGTATCTGGGCCCAAGCAAGAGAACATCAAAAAACCATCGTTGCGCAAACTTTGATGCCAGTCCGACATCCACTGCACCGGCTGCGCCGTGCTGTGCAAGCCCATATTGGACCAAACCATGCCCATGGCGTGCGCGGGCGGCAAGCCAAATTCAGGGCCGGTTTGGCCGCCCCACCAACGCTGGGCATGCCACCACGGGGGCACCAAGGCCCGTTGGCTTTGCGCCAAGGCCCTGGGCGAAGGTTCGTGCACCCATTGACGGGCGGCTGGATAAGCCCCCGCCACCAGCCGATGCGCTGCCAAGCCCCCCCGAGCAGGCGCCCAATCCAGCCACGCATCCGGGCGCTGTTTGATCCAGTTCAAGCGCTCGGCCATGCGCCGCCCCACTTCTTCATGCAGCCAAGGGCTGGTGGGCGAGGTCAAAGGGGCCCCCATCAGGTTCTGCCAACGGCGAGCGGCTATCGGGTCCAGGGGCGGCGGGGCATGATCGGGCAAAGACATGCCCGCAGTATATTGAGCCCATGCCCTCACTGCCCAGCCTTTGCTGGGTCTGCCACGCCTGGCCCAGCCAGGTCATCTGCCCCGAATGTGTGCAGCGTTTTGCAGCGCCCCGGCCACGCTGCCCACGGTGCGCCCTGCCCCTGAGCCCCCCACCCCAGTCGCCCGCTGGCGTCAATCCGGTGTGCTCCGACTGCCAGCGCAGCAGCACCCCGCCCTTGCTGGACTCTTGCACCGCCTGCGTGGACTATGGCTTCCCCTGGGCCGGTTGTGTGGTGGACTTCAAATTTCACCAGGCCCCGGCCTGGGCCCAGGTCTTGGCGGCCCTGATGCAGCTCAACCCCTTGCTGGAAGAACAACTGGGCCGGGTGGACCATGTGCTGGCCATGCCCCTGTCTCCCCAAAGCTTGCGTGAGCGGGGTTACAACCAGGCCCTGTTGCTGGCCCGCGCCCTTTGCCCAGAGCGATTGCGCCCTGGCTGGCTGCTCAAGCTGCGTGAAACCGCCGCCCAAAGTGAACTCAAGGGGGACGCCCGCTTGACCAATCTGCACGGGGCTTTGGCGGTGGAGCCCCTGGCCCACCCCAACATCAAGGGGGCCCGCTTGCTGGTGGTGGATGATGTGATGACCACGGGCAGCACCCTCTACACCGCCGCCAGACGGTTGCGTGCCAGCGGCGCCATCGAAGTGCATGCCGCGGTGTTTGCTCGCACGCCAGCCCCCGACACGCCGGAGGGATGAGGGACAATCCAAACATGTTTCATATTGTTTTGGTAGCGCCCGAAATCCCCCCCAACACCGGCAACGTCATTCGCCTGGCGGCCAACACCGGCTGCACCTTGCACCTGATTGAGCCCTTGGGTTTTTCCATGGAAGACCGCTACATGCGCCGCGCCGGGCTGGACTACCATGAGTACGCCGAGGTCAAAAAACATGCCCATTGGCAGGCGTTTCTGGACACGCAACAACCCCGCCCCGAGCGGCTTTTCGCCATGACCACGCACGGCTCCCGGCCGCCTTTTGAGTTGGCGTTTTTACCTGGTGATTGTTTTGTCTTTGGTTCCGAAACCCGAGGTTTGTCGCCTGATCTGCGCGCGCAATTTCCCCTCGACCAAAGGCTGCGCCTGCCCATGCTGGCGGGTCAACGCAGCCTGAACCTCTCCAACGCCGTGGCCGTCACCATTTATGAGGCCTGGCGTCAAAACGGTTTCGGCACCTGAAACCCAAGGCCCGAACTCAGGCGTATTGACGCACCACCGTTTCGGCCACACACACCGGCTTGGGGCTGCCTTCGCGCGCCACCGTCACGGCCCAGACGAATTGGTAGCCCGCGCCCTCCAGGGGCTCGGCTTGCAACAGTTTCAAATGGGCCTGCAGGCGGCTGCCCACGGGGACAGGGGCCGGAAAACGCACCTTGTTCACCCCATAGTTCACGCCCATGCGAACCTGACGCACCACCAAGGCGGTTTGGAAAAACTGCGGCAGCAAGGACAAGGTCAAAAACCCATGGGCGATCGTCGTCCCAAACGGCCCCGCCTGGGCCCGCGCCACATCGGTGTGAATCCACTGGTGGTCACCCGTGGCCTGCGCAAATTGATTCACCTGATCCTGGCTGGTGGTCAACCAATCGCTCTGGGCAATGTCCTGGCCCACACACAGCGCCAACTCGTCCAAGGTTTCAAATGACCTCATTTTTTGCTCCTTCTTTTATTTGTTGACCCAGGCGCACAAGGGACGCCACTGCAGTTGGTCTTTTTCCAGGCGGGCCGATTTCACGTCGAACAGGCTCAACCCACGGGCCGCCAAATGCACATAGTTTTGCGTGTCACGCAACAGCGCCACCACGGGGTAGCCCAATCGGGACACGAACTCATGGAGCTGATCGGCCGCGATGGTGCGCTCGTCCACCCGCATGCCGACCAGGCCCACCGACAACTTGTCGGTTTTTTTCATTTCCTGCAAACGGTCCAAAAAATCCCGCGTGGCATACATGTCAAAGATACTGGGCTGCAGGGGAATGATGACCTTGTCGGCCAGCTTCATCACGTCCTTCAGGCGCGCGCCATGCAAGCCCCCGGGGGTGTCCAGCACCACATCGCTGACTCCCTTGGGGACGCGGGCGGTCAGGTCATCGGCCACGTCCCAGGCTTGAATGGGCCTGGCCGCAGCGGGACGCAAACGCAGCCAGGTGCGAGACGACTGCTGGCGGTCGGCATCCCCCAGCATCACGCGGCGACCTTGACTGGCCAAATAACCGGCCAAGTTCGTGGACAGGGTGGACTTGCCCACACCACCTTTGGGATTGGCCACAACAACGACGGACATAGCAGCTCCTGTCATTCACACAAGCCTTATCCTAGCCGGTCTGAGCCTGGTCATTGAGACACGATAATGACAGGCTATGTTTAATCCCTCTCAAGAAGATGTGCGGCGTTTTTTTTGTGCTGCCCATCAGAAAGCCCAAAACAACGCGCCCATGGAAGCCATCGAAGTGCTGGCGGCCCAGTGGATTGAAGAACACCCCGAATACCTGGCTGACTTGGCCGATGCCGATGCCGCCGTGGCCCGCGTCTACGACGGTCAAGGCGGGCAAAGCAACCCCTTTTTACACCTGTCGATGCACCTGTCCATCAGTGAGCAATGCAGCATTGACCAGCCACGCGGGATTCGTCAGGCCATCGAATTGTTGACCCACAAACGCAACTCATTGCATGAGGCCCACCACGCCGCCATGGACTGCCTGGGGCGCATGCTTTGGGAAGCCCAAAGCAGCGGGCGAACGCCCGATGGGGACAGCTACGTGGCGTGCGTTCAACGCCACGCCACGCGGGACTGAAACAAACGCTCAGTGAAAGCGGGACTCGGGGACGGTCTTGAGTTCGCCGTCCAAGCTGCCGAGGTAGCCTGCCAAGGCTTTCAATTCATTGTTGCTGAATTGCTTGGCAACGCCACCCATGATGGCGTGGTTGCGGCCCATCTGGGCATGGCCTTCGGTTTTATAGGCTTTGAGGGCCACGAACAAATAGTCGGCATTCTGACCCGCCAGCTTGGGGTAGCTGGGGTCAAGCGGCTTGCTGAAATTGCTGCCATGGCAAGAGGCACAAGCCCCTTTGGTCAACAAAGCGCTCACCTCCGCGCTCGGTGCTTTGACGGGTGCGTCGGGCAGCGCCTGGGCGCCATCGACTTTGCCCAAGCCCGCATAGAAGGCCGCCACATCGGCGATGTCTTGGTCACTCAAAGAGGCGGCAATGCCCTTCATGGTGGGGTGCTTGCGGTCATCCTTGCGGTAGGCACTCAAGGCCGACACCAGGTATTTTTCGCCCTGACCCGCAATTTTGGGGACCTTATAAACTTCCGGAAAAGTGGCTTGGTAGCCGGGAATGTTGTGGCAGCCCAAACACATGGCCACTTTGTGGGCGCCTGCGCTGGCGTCACCTTTGACGTCGTCTGCCTGGGCAGGGGTCGCCGTCAAAGTGAATGCCGTCACTGAAGCGACAGCCAGAGCAAAGAACGGGGTCATCAGCTTATTCATTTTGCTTGCACAATCAGTTGTTCCTCGAGGATTATATGAATCACTCGACCGACTTAAACCCAGAGAAACCCTTCCCATGAAATTTAACGGATCACAAAATTACGTCGCCACCCAAGACCTGATGTTGGCCGTCAATGCCGCCATGACTTTGAAGCGCCCCCTGTTGGTCAAAGGCGAGCCCGGCACGGGCAAAACCATGCTGGCCGAAGAAGTGGCGACGGCGCTGGGCATGCCCTTGTTGCAATGGCACATCAAGTCCACCACCAAAGCCCAGCAAGGGCTGTATGAGTACGACGCGGTGAGTCGCTTGCGCGACTCACAAATGGCCTTGGTGGGGGGGTCCGACACCGGCGAACGGGTCAAGGACATTCAAAACTACATTGTCAAAGGCGTTTTGTGGCAAGCCTTCACGGCCGAAGAGCCTGTGGCCCTGCTGATCGACGAAATCGACAAAGCCGACATCGAGTTCCCCAACGACTTGTTGCGTGAACTCGACCGCATGGAGTTTTATTGCTACGAAACCCGCGAGCTGATTCGGGCCAAACAACGCCCCCTGGTTTTCATTACCTCCAACAATGAGAAGGAACTGCCCGACGCCTTTTTGCGCCGCTGTTTCTTTCATTACATCAAGTTCCCCGAAGCCGACACCATGAAGCAAATCGTGAACGTGCATTTCCCGGGCCTCAAATCCGAGTTGTTGACGGCGGCCATGAAAACCTTTTACGACGTGCGCAGCCTGCCCGGCCTGAAGAAAAAGCCCAGCACTTCTGAACTGCTGGACTGGCTCAAACTGTTGCTGGCCGAGGACATTCCCCTCGAAGCCCTGCAAAGCAAAGACAACAAGGTCAGCGTGCCGCCCTTGGTGGGGGCCCTGCTCAAAAACGAGCAAGACGTCACCCTGTTTGAAAAGCTGGTGTTCATGAACCAGCGCAACCGCTAAAAGCGTCGCACCCAGCCGCCATGGTCTTTGCCCAACCCATCACCCTTCAAGGCCCCTGGGTCACGCTGGAGCCTTTGCGTGCCGAACACGCTAAAGAAGCCCGCGAAGCGGTGCAAGACGGCGAACTCTGGAAGCTGTGGGTGACCCGCATTCCACCGCCAGAAGAAATGGCTGACGAAATTCAACGCCGTTTGCATGAGCAAGCCCAGGGCCGCTGGTTGCCCTTCGCGCTGCGCGATGCGCAAGGCCGCTTTGCTGGCATGAGCAGCTACCTGAACATCGACGCCACAAACCGTCGGCTTGAAATTGGCAGCACCTGGCTGCGTGCCAGCGCCCAGCGCACGGCCCTCAACACCAATGCCAAATTATTGCTGCTGACCCATGCCTTTGACGCGCTGGGCTGCGTGGCGGTGGAGTTCAGGACCCACCACCTTAATTTCCAAAGCCGCGCCGCCATTGCCCGCCTCGGGGCCAAACAAGACGGCATCCTTCGCCAACACCAGCGCTTGCCCAACGGCAGTTGGCGCGACACCGTGGTGTTCAGCATCCTCGACCATGAATGGCCCACGGTCAAAACCCATTTGACGCACTTGCTCCATGTTGATTGACTTTTTTTATACCCTGCGTGCGGCCAAGTTGCCAGTCTCCGTGAAGGAACTCCTGGTGCTGCTGGAAGCCTTGAAGGCCCATGTGGTTGGGCCCAGCTCAGAGGGCGCCTTCAAGATCGACGACTTCTACTACCTGGCTCGAATCACCCTGGTCAAAGACGAAAAGCACTTCGACAAATTTGACCGGGCCTTTGGCGCCTATTTCAAAGGCGTTGAACTGCTGGCCGACTTCACCAAGGAAGTGCCGCTGGAGTGGCTGCGCAAAAACCTGGAGCTCGAACTCAGTCCCGAAGAAAAGGCCAAGATAGAAAAACTCGGCTGGGACGAGCTGATGGAAACCCTGAAAAAGCGTTTTGAAGAACAAAAAGAACGCCACGAAGGCGGCTCCAAATGGATTGGCACCGGCGGCACCAGCCCCTTTGGTGCCAACGGCTACAACCCCCAGGGCATTCGCATCGGTCAAGAAAAAAGCCGCAACAAAAGCGCCGTCAAGGTCTGGGACCAACGCGCCTACCAGGACTACGACGACAGCCAGGAGCTGGGCACCCGCAACATCAAGGTGGCCCTGCGCCGGCTGCGCAAGTTTGCCCGTGAAGGCTCGGCCGAAGAGCTGGATTTGCCCGATACCATCCGCTCCACCGCCGCCAATGCGGGCTGGCTCGACATCAAAATGGTGCCGGAACGCCACAACAACGTGAAAGTGTTGCTGCTGATGGATGTGGGCGGCACCATGGACGAGCACATTGCACGGGTCGAGGAAATGTTCTCGGCCGCCAAGGCCGAATTCAAACATCTGGAGTTTTATTACTTCCACAACTGCGTGTACGACTTCATGTGGAAAAACAACAAGCGCCGTTTTGCCGAGAAGTTCCCGACCTGGGACATCCTGCGCAAGTACAACAAGGACTACAAGCTGATCTTCATCGGCGACGCCACCATGAGTCCGTATGAAATCCTGCAGCCTGGCGGCAGCGTCGAATACAACAACGAGGAGCCCGGCGCCGAGTGGCTGCAGCGGCTGACCAGCACCTTTCCGCGCTTTGCCTGGATCAACCCCGAACCCCAGGGGGTGTGGCAGTACCGACAGAGCATTGCCGTGATCCAGCAACTGATGAGCCAGCGAATGTATCCGTTGACGCTGAAAGGATTGGAAGAAGCGATGCGCATGCTATCAAAATAGGCGCATGTTCAGGCACAAACGAGGCAGGCCGGCTTTCAAGCCGGCTTTTTTTATGGTGGCATGGCTGGCGACGACCCTGCTCCTGCTGCCGGCCTCCGGGCGAGCGGCGTCAACCGAAATCGAACCCGGAACCGAGACCGAATCCTCTGCCCCCAAACCGGCCACACCCGCCGCTGCTCAGCCTGCTTTCCAGCTCGAAGTGAAGGCGCCCGAGCCGCTGCGCGAGACCCTGCTGCGTCATCTGGCCCTACAACAGTACCGAGAAATGCAGGACCTGGACCAGGAGGAACTGGCCCGGCTGCTGATCGCGGCCCAGGACAACGCCCGAAACCTGCTCGCCACCCAGGGTTATTTTTCGCCGGAAATCCACATCAGCCTGAGCGAAGCACCCGAGCCCGCGGCCACGGACGAAACCCCTGCCCAGCGCCCAGCGCCGCGCACCGTGCTGATCGAGGTCACGCCGGGTGAACCGGTGCGCGTGGCCAGTTTTCAGCTCAAGCTCAGCGGTGATGTGCTCCACAACGCCCAACTCGAAGCCGTGCAGCGCAGCCTGAACGAAAGCTGGGGCCTGCGTCCCGACGCCATCTTCACCCAGGCCGCCTGGGACGCTGCCAAGACCGAGGCGCTGCGACGCCTCACCGCCGTGCGCTACCCCACCGGCCACCTGGTCCAGAGCGAGGCCCGGATCGACCCCGAGACGCGGCGCGCCGAACTCAGCGTGACGCTCGACTCAGGCCCCGACTTCCGCTTCGGCGACGTGGTGGTCGAGGGCTTGCAGCACCACAGCACCGAGCTGGTGCAGCGCCTGGCCCAGATTCCCAAAGGCAGCACTTACACCCAGCTCAAACTGCTGCAGGCGCAACAACGGGTGGCCGACAGCGGCTACTTCGATTCGGTCTTCATGACCCTGGACACCAGCGGCGACCCGCAGGCCGCCACGGTGCATGTGCAGGTGCGCGAAGCCAAATTGCACAAGCTGGTGACGGGGGTGGGTATCAGCACCGACAGCGGGGCGCGCCTGTCGGCCGAACTCACCCAGCGACAGCTGCCGTGGCTGGACTTGCGCGCCCTCAGCAAGCTCTCGCTCGACCGCGATACCAAGACCCTGAGCAGCGAACTCAGCAGCCAACCCGACGAGGACAACTGGCGCTGGGTCAACTCGGGCCAATTGCAGCGTCAGGTCGGCAGCACCGATCCGATCAACAGCCTGACGCTGCGCAGCGGCCGCACCAAGACCGAGGAGCACTACGACCGCAACGTCTACCTGCAATACGACCACAGCCTGACCCAGAGCGCGCCACCCGAATCGGCCTCCAGTGTGTCGGCCAATTACGCCTGGACCCAACGCAACTTCAACAGCCTCCCCTTCCCTACCAAGGGCTACGGCTTGGCCGTCGAGCTCGGTGCTGGTCTGACCCTGGGCAGCCAGCGCGAGCCCTTTGTGCGCAGCCGCGCCCGCGTGCTGGGCTACCTGCCTTTCAACGAGGCCGAGTACCCCCAATCGGACCAGGCCCCCCGATTGGTTTGGCGCGCCGAGGCTGGGGCGGTGGTCGCACGCAGCTCGGTCACCTTGCCCAGCACCCAGCTGTTCCTGACCGGTGGCGACACCACGGTGCGCGGCTATGGCTACCGCGAAATCGGCGTGGTCCAGGCCGATGGCAGCCTGGCGCCCGGCCGCTACCTGAGCGTTGGCAGCCTGGAATGGCAAAAGCCCATCGTGCACAACGGCCTGGCCACCGGATTTGACGGCACCCTTTTCATCGACGCCGGGGCGGTGGCCGACCAAGTCAGCGCGCTGCACGCCAAGGTCGGTGTGGGCGTGGGCACACGCTGGCACAGCCCCATCGGCCCGCTCGCAGTGGGTCTGGCCTGGGGCGTCGCCACCCGCCGCTTGCGCCTGCACCTGGCGGTTGGTTTCACTTTCTGATCTGCACCATGAGCCCCGAGCACCCACCCGCCTCCCCAACGCCCTCCGACCCTCGGGGTGCCGAAGGCGCACGCACTCACGCCGCGCGGCGCTGGCCGCGGCGCCTGGGCTGGGCTGCCCTGGGCCTGTTCGGCTTGCTGCTGGCTTTGTTGGGCAGTCTGTGGGTTTGGAGCGGCAGTGAAGGCTCGCTGGCCCAAGTACTCAACTGGACTTCGCGCCTGCTGCCCGCCGAGCAGCAACTGCAAGTCAGCGGCGTGCGCGGCAACCTGCGGCGGGGTGGTCAGATCGCCCAGCTCAGCTGGACCCAGCCCGGCACCCGCGCCACCGTCCACGGGCTGCGCCTGACCTGGAACTGGCAGGACCTGCTGCAACGCCAACTGACCCTGAGTGAACTCAGCGCCGACACCCTCGAAGTGCGCAACCACGGCCCCGCCCCGCCCAGCGAGCCTTTACTGGCACTGAACCTGCCGTTGACCCTTGACGCTGCGTTGCGGCTGGGCCAGCTCAGCCTGCCTGATCAAGGGGGGTTGAGCTTGTCGGGACTGAGCGCGCACTACTACTACAACGGCGAGCAACACCTGCTGCAATGGTCGAGCTTGACGCTGGCAGCCGGTCACTACCGTGGCAGCATTCGCCTGCAGGGAGCCGCGCCGATGGCGCTGCAGGCCCAGCTCGAAGGCGAAATCGCGACCGGCCTGCAGGCCCCCGCACCATCGCAGCTGCAGGCCCGCGCCAGCCTGCAAGGCACGCTGTCGGGCGCGTCAGCCGAGATTCGGCTGATGGCCCAGCTGCAACCCGGACAAACGGGACCGGCCGCCAGCGCCCACTCAGCCAAAGATGCCATGCAGGCCCAAGCCCAGGTCGAGGCCCGGCTGCGGCCCTGGGCCGAGCAGGTGCTGCCCGAGGCCCAGGCGCGCTTGAGCCAGATCGACCTCAGCCTGCTGTGGCCCCAGGCCCCGGTGACGGCCCTGTCAGGCCAACTCGATGTCCAGCCCGGCCACGACGCCAGCCATGCTTGGGAGGCCCGGCTCGAACTGCGCAACCCCCGCGCCGGCCCCTGGGACCAGCACCGCCTGCCCGTCGACCAGCTCAAAGCGCAAGTGCGCCAACAGACCGACGGTGCTTGGTTCCTCGACCCCGTTGATGTCCGCATCGGCAGCGGGCAGCTGCACCTGCAGGGTCGCTGGCAACCGGGCAGCGCCACCCCTTGGTTGGCCGAGGCCCGGCTGCAAGCCCTCTCGCCCCAGCGCTTGCACAGCGCCGCCCCGGCAGCGGCCATCGATGGCCACGCCGCCCTGCGCGCCCTGCCCGGCACGGGCGAGGCGCTGGGATTCGAGTTCGAGCTCCATCCTCATGGTGGCCCCCGAGCCGAATCGAACCTGACCAAGACCTTGTGGAGCGCGCTGCAATTGCGGCAGGCCAGCGCGCGCGGCCGCTGGCAAGGCCAACAGCTGCAAATCGATCGGTTGCAGATCGAATTGACCCAGGCCCAACTGGTCGGCAGCCTGCAATGGGAGCTGACCAGGCAGCAAGGACAGGCCGACCTGAACCTGCAGGCCCCCGGCCTGCGGGCTCAACTCAAAGGCCAACTGAGCGCCGAACAAGGCCAGGGCCAGTGGCTGGCCCAATTGGACGATGCCGCCGCGCTCACACGCTGGCTGCGTCAATGGCCCGGCCTGGCAGATCAGGCCCTGCCCAGCCAGGGGCAGGGCCTGAGCGAAGGCCAATGGCAAGGCGGCTGGGGGGCCATGGCCGCCGCCTGGCAAGGCCGCAGCACACCCCCGCACAGCCAAGCCTTGAGCGTCAATGCCCGCATCGAACTGCCCCGGCTCGACTGGCCGGCCGACCCCACCACGGGCCAAGCCTTGACGCTGCGCCAACTTCAGCTGCGCCTGGGCGGCACCCTGCCCGGCGCACCCGGCAGCCTGCCCGTCGAATTCAGCCTGGGTGGCGAGGTCAGCCAGGCCGGGCGCCAGGCCAGCCTGCACCTGAGCGCCCGTGCGGGCCTGGACGAGGCCGATGACAAAGGCAGCTCACGCTGGCAAGCGCGTGTGGACAAACTCAGCTTGGCGCTGCAGGAAGGCCGCTCAACCAGCCCCTGGCAGTTGAAGCTGGCCAGCCCGGTCACGCTGGGCCTCAGACACCAGGCTCAGGCCGACCTGACCGAACTCAGCCTGGCACCCGGCGAAGCCCGCCTGAGCCATGCCGGTGCGCCCGAGCTGGGCCTGCGTTGGCAAAACAGCCAATGGGCCTCGCAACAGGGGCAAACGCGCTGGTCCACCAGCGGCCAACTGCAAGACCTCACCTTGCCCTGGATTGAACAAATCATGACCTTGGCCCAGGGCGGCACCCCGGCCAGTCTGGGTGTTTCGGGCGATCTGCGCCTCAACCTTGACTGGCGAGCCAGCACTCAACCGCGCCTGAAAGCCGAGCTGCGCCTGAGCCGCCAGAGCGGCGACCTGCGACTGCAAGCCGACGACCTGCCATCAGGCGCAAGCCTCGCCGAGGCCCAGCGCAACGCTGGCGTCCGCGTGGCCGAGGCCGTACTGAGCCTGGATGACGGGGCCGTCGAGGCCGCACTCCAATGGGACAGCGCGCGCGCCGGCCAGTTGCAGGCCCATTTCGGCACCCGGTTGAGTCAGGGCCTGAACTGGTCGCCCGACGCACCGATCAGCGGTTCACTCAATGCCCAGTTGCCCAAACTCGGTGTCTGGTCCCTGCTGGCACCGCCCGGCTGGCGCATGCGCGGCACCCTGGACGCCCGCGCCACCCTGCAAGGCACTTTGCAAAAGCCCGATTGGCAGGGCGAAATCCACGCCAGCGACCTGGCGCTGCGCTCGGTGGTCGAAGGCGTCGAGTTGCGCGA
>CAIUTG010000134.1 GCA_903902035.1 uncultured Curvibacter sp.
GCACCGTCCAAGCAGACCGAACCGACAGGGCTGGGGTGAAGGATTGCAGGGGGGCGGGTGCTTGGTGTTTGTCGCTGCTGCAAGCGGCCAAAAGCCATGCCAGCGAGGCCAAGACCAGCGAGGTCCGACTGGTCAAGCCAGTGGGGGGACGAAAGGCGGGGTTCAAGAGGCGGCTCCTGTGGGCTTGACACCCAAAGCAATGAGTTTGACCTCAACCAGACGACGCAATTCAGAACGCTCCGTCAATCCGGCATAGGCTTTTTGGTATTCGGCTTGCGCCGCTTCGGGTTTGTTTTGCAACATCAGCACATCGCCACGGCGATCTGCCGCCAAGGCCTCAAAAGCGGGGGGAAAGGTGGCTTGCAAGGTGCCCAGGGCTTCATCAAAAGACTTGTTTTCGGCTTGCAGGGTGGCCAAACGCAAGCGGGCCACCGATTGCAGGCCCGCATCGGCACCGTGCTCGACCACGGCCCGCAAGGTGGTACTGGCCCCCGCCAAATTGCCTTTGTCGACCAAAACTTCAGCAGCGAGCAAATTGCCTTGTGAGGCGTAGGCGGTTGAGCCAAACTTGTCGCTCAAGTCGTGGGCCATGCGCACGGTTTTGTCCAGGTCTTTGGCTTGCGCCGATTGCGCCAGTTGGTCGAACAGGGCCGCGGCCTGAGCCGATTGCTTGTTTTGCCAATAATGGTAAACATTCCAGCCCGCCACCAACACCAACACCCCCGTCAAGGCCCAGGAAATGGCGTTGCCGTATTTTTTCCAGAAATGTTTCAGCTGGTCCAGCTGTTCTTGTTCTTCGAGATCGAGATGCGCCATGGGATTCCGTGATGATTTGGGTTTATTGTAGGTTGATCGACTCGGGTGCCAGCAAAGTTTGCGCCCAGGCCGACAGGGCAGACAAGGCCAAGGCGCTTTGCGCGCCCACCCCGTCGCGCAAGGCCTTGAGTGTGACCTCACCCCGCGCCATTTCGTCGGCGCCAAAGATCAACGCCCACTGCGCCCCACTGGCGTCGGCCTTTTTGAACTGGGATTTCATGCTGCCCCAGGTTTCGGCAGCGCCTGCGTGCATTTGCACCGAGACCCCGGCACGCCGCACGCCGCTCAAGGCCTGCATGACCTGGGGCATGGCCTGCGCCTCGGGCACGATGGCATAGACCCAAGGGGCTGGCGCGGCCATGGGGGCCTGTTCCTTGAGCAACTCCAGCACCCGCTCCACGCCAAATGCCCAACCGACTGCGGGTGCGGCTTTGCCGCCAATTTGCGCGATCAAGTCGTCGTAGCGCCCCCCCGCACAAATGGTGCCTTGCGAACCCAGGCTGTCGGTCACAAACTCAAACACGGTCAGGTTGTAATAGTCCAAGCCGCGCACCAGACGGGGGTTGATGGTGTAGGCGACGCCATTGGCATCCAAGATGTTTTTAAGCGCATTCAAATGGGCCAATGAGGCTTCACCCAAGAAATCCAGCAAACGCGGTGCCCCTTCCACCAAGGCCTTCATGGCCGGGTTTTTGGTGTCCAGAATCCGCAAGGGGTTGCTGTGCAGACGGCGCTTGGCGTCCTCGTCCAGCTGATCGGCATGGGCCTCCAGGTAAGCAATCAAGGCCACGCGGTGCGCTTGTCGCTCGGGCGGCTGCCCCAGGCTGTTGAGCTCCAAGCGCACGCCCTGAAGCTGCAACTCTTGCCAAAGGCTGTGGGCCAACAAAATCAACTCCGCATCCACCTCGGGCCCAGGAAAGCCCAAGGCCTCGGCGCCAATCTGGTGAAACTGGCGGTAACGCCCGCGCTGGGGCCGCTCGTGACGAAACATCGGACCCATGTAATAAAGCCGCTTGCCCCCGTCGTACAACAGCGAGTGCTCGGCCACGGCGCGCACCACGCCCGCGGTGTTCTCGGGCCGCAAGGTCAGGGCTTCACCATTCAAACGGTCTTCAAAAGAGTACATCTCCTTTTCAACCACATCGGTGACCTCCCCCAGACCGCGCACAAACAAGGGCGTGTGCTCGACGATGGGGGTGCGGATGTTGCGATAGGCAAAACGGGCCATCAGGCCGCGCACCTTGTCTTCCAGCCATTCCCAGCGGGCCGACTCGGGCGGCAAAATGTCGTTCATGCCCTTCACGGCACTCAATTTCTCAAATTTCTGATCGTTCATAGCTCAAGGAAAAACAAACGCACCGACCCGTCAAGCGGGGGCGAAACGTTTTTGGATATAAGTTTCCACAATTTGGTGGAATTCTTGGGCGATGTTCTCGCCGCGCAAGGTCAGGGCTTTCTCGCCATCAATGAACACCGGGGCCGCCGGGGCCTCTCCCGTACCGGGCAGGCTGATGCCAATGTCGGCGTGCTTGCTCTCTCCCGGGCCATTCACGATGCAACCCATCACGGCCAGTTTCAAATGCTCCACGCCAGGGTATTTGACACGCCACACCGGCATTTGAGCCCGCAAGTGGTCGTCAATTTGTTTGGCCAGTTCCTGGAACGTGGTGCTGGTGGTGCGGCCACAACCCGGACAAGCGGTCACGCTGGGCACAAACACACGCAGACCCAGGGACTGCAAAATTTCGTTGGCAATCACCACCTCTTGGGTGCGTGACTCGCCAGGTTGCGGCGTCAAGGACACGCGAATGGTGTCGCCAATGCCTTGCTGCAACAAAATGCCCAGGGCCGTGCTGGAGGCCACCGTGCCCTTGGTGCCCATGCCCGCTTCGGTCAAGCCCAGGTGCAGCGGGTAACGGCAGCGCTGCGCCAACGCCTGGTAGACCGCAATCAGGTCTTGCACGCCGCTGACCTTGCAAGACAGAATGATTTGGTGGGCCGCCATGCCCATGCGCTCGGCCAGTTGAGCCGACTGCAAAGCCGAAGCCATCAGGGCCTCGTACATGACTTGGCGTGCCTCCCAGGGCTGGGCGCGCTGGCTGTTTTGGTCCATCAATTCAGCCAGCAATTCCTGGTCCAGACTGCCCCAATTCACGCCAATGCGAACGGGTTTGTCGTAGCGCAGCGCGGCCTCGATCATCTGACCAAATTGCACATCGTGTTTGTCGCCTTTGCCCACATTGCCGGGGTTGATCCGGTATTTGGAGAGGGCTTGTGCGCAGGCGGGTACTTCGGTCAGCAGGCGGTGGCCGTTGTAATGAAAGTCGCCAATCAAGGGCACCGAAATGCCCATTTTGTCGAGCTGGTCACGAATATGGGGCACCGCCTGCGCCGCCTCCACCGTATTGACCGTCAGGCGCACCAACTCGGAACCCGCCTGGGCCAACTCTTTGACCTGAATGGCGGTGCCGATCACGTCCACCGTGTCGGTGTTGGTCATGGATTGCACCCGCACCGGTGCATCGCCCCCGACCGTGACCACCTGTTGGCCCCAAACGATGCGCGCTTGCAGGGTCTGGCGGACGGGTGACTGGGGCAGCGCGACGGGGGAGGCTGGCAACCGGTCCATTTCAGGACGAAGGCTCATGGCTGAACCTCGAAACGGGCCACATTGTTGACCACAAAAGACTGAAAATCAAAACCCCGGTCTTTGACCGAGACTTGGGTGGCACTGGCGTTGCCGAGCACCACTTTGAGGGGGGCCAGCCCTTGCGCCTGGGCGACTTCACCCGCTTGCAGGGTTTTGGAAAAAACCACTTTGCCCATGGCATCCGTCACTTGCACCCAGCTTGTTGCAGACGCGGTGAAAGTCAAGGGCAGCGTGGTCACTTCGGCGGGCAAGGTGACGGCGGTGAGCGGGTGCGCCGGCGCACCCGCCCCCGCGGACCCAGCAGCAGACCCAGCAGCAGGCACTGAAGGTGCCGCAGGCTCAGGGCCCGAAGCTGGCGCTGGGGATGGCGCTGGGGATGGCGCTGGGGAGGGTGCCGACGCTGGCGAGCCGGACTCCTGAGGCGCGTCCATCTGGACGGGCGCATCCGGCGGCATCACGGGTTCTTCTGAAACGGGTTTGGCGGGGAACAAATCCAGCCAGAAATACAGCAACAAAGCCGCCACGATGAGCAGGGGCACGGCCAAGGCCAGGGGGTTTTTCATGAGCGCCAGACCGACCCGGTGCCGTCTTGAAGATCCGCCCTGAAAACGCTGGTTCAAACTGGCGCCACCCAGATCCAAGTTGGGGGTCGTGGCCTTGGGCAGCAAGGCCAAAACCGGTGCCGGGTCAATGCGCAATTGTTTGCAAGCGCTGATGGCCAGGGTGCGCGCAAAGACGGGGTCGGCAAACACATCCCATTGGTTGCTCTCCAAACCCTCAATCTTGGTGACAGGCACCTTCAGACGCAAAGCCAAGACCGAGATGTGCAGACCCGCCGCCTGACGGGCCGCTCGCAACAAGCTGCCAGCGGTCTCCGCGCTTTCTACATCCTCTGTCATTCAGTACCTCTTTTAAAAGGGCGGTGCCGGCTCCCGGGCCTGCGGGAACTGGCGGTGCAAACGGTCCAACCACTCGTCATCGGCATCGGGACGACCCAAGCCTCGCTCGATGCGAACCCCCAGCCACAAAGTGGCTGCATCGGCCCAGCCGCTTTCGTTCACCTGACGAATATAAGGGCTTGCCGAAACAAAGTCCCCATCTCCCGCCATTATCTCTGCTAATGCGCGATGGGCCTCCCAGACCCAGCGCTGTCGGGTCAATTGGCCAGCTTCCTGAGCCGGAGGGCGTCGTTCGGCCAAGGCCAAAACTTGGAGGTAACTGGCCTGCGCGGCGCCGTTTTGCCCCGCTTGGCGCTGACAGGCCGCTCTGGCAAGCCACAAGCGCAACACCGAGTCACCCACCGATTGCGCCAAGGCGGCGTCGAAATAAGGCTGCGCCGCATCGGCCTGGCCTTGCTGACACTGCCACCAAGCCGCGTTTTGCAAGACCAGCAAATTGTTGGGCTGCAAGGCCAGGGAGGTTTGAAAACTGGCCGTCGCAGAGACCGCATGGTGCAAGCGCCACTCGATCACGCCCCGCAAGCTGTGCGCTTCGGCGTTTTGGGGCTGGGCCAGCAGGGATTGATCCACCTCTTCCAAAGCCACCGCATTCTGATCTGCTTGAAAATAATGCACCGCCAAAGCCAGATGCAGGTCAGCCCGGTGTTGGGCTTCGGGCAAGCCCAGCGCCAGCGCGACAGTGGCCGGTGTCAGCCCCAACGTCAGTCCCAACACCAACAAGCCACCGCCGGTGCGCATCAGCCAACGGAGCAATGGCATGGCCATCCCCTCAATCCCGAACCGGATGGAGCGGGATGCTGTTTTGGCGCAGCGCGGCCATGCGGTCCTGGGCGCGGGTGCGGTCTTTCACATCGCCGGCCAACTGACCGCAGGCCGCGTCGATGTCGTCGCCCCGGGTTTTGCGAACCGTGGTGACCCAGCCGGCCTCACTCAAAATTTGACTGAACTGCTGCACCGCTGCGGCGTCGGAGCGATGCAAACCCGAGGCCGGAAAGGGGTTGAAAGGAATCAGATTGAACTTGCACCAATCGCGCCGTCCCGATTGGGTGGGCACGAAGGAGGCCACCAAGTCAATCAACGCCCTTGCATGCTCGGGGCTGTCGTTGACACCGTCGAGCATGCAATATTCAAAGGTGATGAAGTCGCGCGGGGCAAAAGCCAAATAGCGCTGACAGGCCGCCATCAATTCGGCCAGGGGGTATTTTTTATTCAAAGGCACCAACCCATCGCGCAAAGCGTCGTTGGGCGCGTGCAGTGAAACGGCCAAGGCCACCGGCACGTCTTGCGACAGCCGATCCATCAGGGGCACCACCCCCGAAGTGGACACCGTGACGCGACGGCGCGACAGGCCGTAGGCATGGTCGTCCAGCATGGTGCGCAAAGCGGGCACCAAGGCGCTGTAATTTTGCAAAGGCTCGCCCATGCCCATCATCACCACATTGGAGATGACGCGTTCCTCGGGGCTCTTCCCCTTGCGCTTCAAATGGCCCCGCAAAAAATGCTCCGCAAACCACAGCTGGGCCATGATCTCGGCGGTCGTCAAATTGCGACTAAAGCCCTGATGGCCGGTGGAGCAAAAACGGCAACCGACGGCACAACCGGCTTGCGAAGAAACACACAGGGTGCCTCGGTCGTCCTCGGGAATAAAAACGGCTTCCACCGCGTCGCCGTTGCCCACGTCAAACAACCACTTGATCGTGCCGTCGGCCGACTCATGCTGGCTCAACACCGGCAAGGCTTGAACAATGGCAGTGGTTTTGAGCTTTTCGCGCAGCGACTTGGCCAAGTCGCTCATGCCGTCAAAATTGGATTCCCCGCGCTGGTGAATCCAACGAAACAGCTGCGTGGCGCGAAAGCGTTTTTCCCCCAAGCGCTCACAAAAGCCCGCCAGACCGTCGAGGTCAAATTCGAGCAGGTTGATGGCGCTGGCGGTCACCGATTCAACGTGCGTAGACGTTCAAAGCGGGGAAGAAGGTGGCGATTTCAACGGCCGCGGTTTCGGCGGCGTCGGAACCGTGCACGGCGTTGGCGTCGATGCTGTCTGCAAAGTCGGCGCGGATGGTGCCAGGGGCGGCCTTCTTGGGGTCGGTGGCGCCCATCAGGTCACGGTTCTTCAGAATCGCGCCTTCGCCTTCGAGCACTTGCACCATGACGGGGCCCGAGATCATGAAGTCGACCAAGTCTTTGAAGAAAGGACGGGCCGCGTGCACCGCGTAAAACTGTTCGGCTTCGGCGCGCGACAGGTGAACCATGCGAGCAGCGGCGATTTTCAGACCAGCCGCTTCAAAACGGGCATAAATTTGACCGATCACGTTTTTGGCAACAGCGTCGGGTTTGATGATGGAGAGTGTGCGTTCGATAGCCATAGTGTTTCCTGGACAGTAAAAATACTCAAAAAAGCCCGCTATTCTAACCCGCAGGCTCAGCGGGCGCGTCCACCGCCGCCCCGTTTAGGGCCTTTGTTCTGTCTTTGCCCTTGGCGCTGGCGGGCCAGGCTGTCGGCACCGATATAGCCCACCGAAGTGCGCATGGGGTCCGGCGGGCCACCCGCCGGGCCACTGCCCTTGCGCCGGGCTTGCCCCCCACCGAGCCCCCCCGCCGAGACATTGGTTCTGAGTGGATCGGGTTGACTGAACCGGGCCCCATCGCCACGCGGCCCTGGGCCACCGGGACGGCGCCGGGCGGCATCGTTGCGCCCCCGGCCCGGTGCAGGGCGACGCCCCTCGCGCGCGGGGCCGGGTCCTGTGGCGGGGCCTTCGCCTGCTTCGCCCCAGGTCGCCCGTTCCCGAGGCGCCCGAGCCGCTTGCACCAGGGACTGAATGTCCCGCTCGTCCAATTCAACAAAAGTGCCTCGTTTGAGCCCACGCGGCAGCACCATGGCGCCATAACGAATGCGGATCAAACGGCTCACCGCATGGCCCACGGCTTCCATCATGCGGCGCACCTCGCGGTTGCGCCCCTCAGAGATCGTCACACGGTACCAACAATTGGAGCCTTCGCCGCCGCCC
Organism: uncultured Curvibacter sp.; assembly: GCA_903902035.1. Taxonomy (GTDB): domain Bacteria; phylum Pseudomonadota; class Gammaproteobacteria; order Burkholderiales; family Burkholderiaceae_C; genus Curvibacter. Next base: position 7,434 of record CAIUTG010000134.1, read on the forward strand.
TCTTCGATCGAGCCAAATTGGGCCAGCCCATCCTCCAATTGAACCCCGGCCAAAAGCCGTTGTTTTTCTTCAGTGCTCAAAGCCCCCAAGACGCGCACCGCGTATTCGCGCTCCAACCCAAAACGGGGGTGCATCAGCTGGTTAGCCAGCTCGCCCGAGCTGGTGAACAGCAACAAGCCCTCGGTGTTCAGGTCCAAGCGACCCACCGATTGCCATTTGCCTTGGGCCAGGCGGGGCAAGCGGCGAAACACCGTGGGGCGGTTTTGCGGGTCGTCGTGGGTGACCACCTCGCCAGCGGGCTTGTGGTACGCGATCACGCGGGCTGGCGGCGGGTCAATGCGGTAGCGAATGGGCTTGCCGTTGACCTTGACCTGGTCACCGTATTGCACCCGCTGGCCAATGTGGGCAGGCTCGTTGTTGACCGAGATGCGGCCCTCCAGGATCAACTGCTCCATTTCCAAACGTGAACCCAGGCCGGCTTGGGCCAGCACCTTGTGCAGTTTGGGGGTTTCCACTTGCGGCAACAAGACCCGCTTCAAGGGCGGGAGCGCATCCGAGGCCTCGTCCGCGTCAAATTGACCGGACACCACATCCTCAAAGCGCAAAGCTTGTGAGGCCTGGGCTAGGGGCTCGGCTGAGGTCGTGGCTGGGGGGGTGTCAGGCAGGGCGGGCATGGCATTCAAATCGGTGTCATTCATGGGGAAGCTCTTTCGCGGCGGGTTGGGGCTCGGATTCGGGGAGGGCAAACACCTGATCCAAAGGCAATTCGGGTTCGTCAAATGGGAAGGGGGCGGTGCCCTCCTCTGCAGCCACGGAGTGGCTCGCCTCATGGGCCGCCGCGTCCGCCATGGCTTGCAGCAATTGGTCTGAGGGCTCGGGCGAGGTCAAGGCGGGCAACTGGTCCAGCGAGGCCAGTCCCAGATCGTCCAGAAACTGCTGGGTGGTGGCCAACAAGGCCGGGCGACCCACGGTTTCGCGGTGACCAATGACCTCCACCCAACCCCGGTCTTCCAGTTGTTTGATGATCAAGGCATTGACCGTGACACCGCGAATGTCTTCGATGTCCCCCCGGGTCACAGGCTGGCGGTAGGCCACGATGGCCAGGGTCTCCAGGGCCGCGCGAGTGTAACGGGGCGGCTTTTCGGGGTTGAGTCGGTCCAGGTAGGGCCGCATGTCGGGGCGGCTTTGAAAGCGCCAGCCCGAGGCAATCATCACCAATTCAACGCCGCGCGTGGCCCACTCGGCTTGCAGCTCGACCAGCAAGGTTTTCAAAGTGTCGGCCCCCAACTCGTCGTTGAACAGCACCCGCATGTCTCGAATCGACAGGGGTTGGCTGGCACAAATCAAAGCGGTTTCCAGAATGCGCCGTGCATGTGTCGTATTCATGGTTCAGAATTCCCTGGCTAAACGGCCGAACCCTCAAGCGGACATTCGGCCCCTTGATCAGATGATCAGTGGGTCAAACCACACCGGCGGCTGAATGGGCTTGGGTGGGTTGACATCAGTGAGACCCCATGCGGCTTGGGCATTGCGGCCAGCAAAAAAGCGGCGAGTCCACTGAAGTGGGCCCGATTCTATCTCAGGCGCTACACGGCGCCTGGTTCGGCCTTGAATTGCCAATGGGCCAAGCCCGCCTGAAAGTCAGCTGGAGGCGCCATTTCAAAGGCCAAGGGTTCTTGGGTCGCTGGGTGAGCCAAGGACAAACGCCAAGCATGCAGGGCTTGGCGCGTGAGCCCACCGGCGGGCCGTCCACCATAGAGGGCATCGGCCACCAACGGGTGACCCAAACTGGCCAGGTGCACGCGAATCTGGTGGGTGCGACCGGTGTGCAAAACGCAGCGCACCCAACAAACGGCTTGGTCAGCGGGCGGCGTTGAAGCACTGAGCGCGTGCCCATTGCCCAGGCAATACACCTCGGTTTTGGCGGTTTTGCCCGCATGCACCGCCAAGTCCACCACGGCCATGCGCAAGCGCTGTCGGGGGTCACGGCCAATGGGTGCCTCGACGGTCACCTTTTGAGGCCCCTGCCAAGCCCGATGGGCCAGGGCCTGGTATTGGCGGCTCACTTCGCGCGCCGCAATTTGCTGCACCAAACGGTCCATGCTCGCACGGGTCTTGGCCACCACCATCAGCCCACTGGTGTCGCGGTCCAGGCGGTGCACGATACCCGCCCGTGGCAAATGCACCGCACCCGCATGGTGGGCCAAGAGGCCATTCAGCAAAGTGCCGCTCCAGTGTCCTGGGGCCGGGTGCACCACCAAACCGGCGGGTTTGTTGACCACCAGCAGGTGTTCATCTTCGAACACCACCGCCAAGTCCATGGCCTCGGGCTTGAAAGCCTGGCTTTGGGGTGTCGGGCGAATGTGCACCGTGAGCAGGTCACCGGCCTGCACCTTGGTGGCAGGCTTGGTCACCACCGCGCCGCGCCAAGTCACCGCGCCCTGCTCCATCAATTGCTGCAAATAATTGCGTGAGAAGGCCTGCAGGCTCTGCGTCAGCACCTTGTCCAAACGTTGACCATGCCCAGCGGCATCCACCCGCCAGGCACGTTGCTCGCCCTCGTCTTCACTGGGCTCGATGAGGTCCAACAATTCGTTACCCAGTTCAGTGGGGTCCTGAGCGACCGTCGATATAATGTTTCTGCTTTGATTCAAGGGGTTTCCATTGACCGTTCATGCCAAATTATCTGCGTTTGCATTCAGCTCGTGGGGCAACGCATTTTGGCTTGCCGTCGGCGTAGGCTCATTTTCTTTGTTCAGCGGCTGTGCCGACACCACCTCGGCCGATTCAACCGCCAAGTGGACCAACGAGAAACTGTACGCGGAAGCCCAGGACGAAGCCAAGAGTGGCGCTTACGACAAAGCCGTGCCCTTGTTTGAAAAACTGGAAGGCCGTGCGGCAGGCACGCCGCTGGCGCAACAGGCCGAAATTGAGAAAGCCTATGCCCAGTACAAATCCAGCGAGCCCACGCAAGCCATCGCTACCCTGGATCGCTTCATCCGCCTGCACCCCACCAGTCCTGGTCTGGACTATGCCCTCTACCTCAAAGGGGTGGTCAATTTCAACGACAACCTGGGCCTGTTTGCCAGCATCATTCAGCAAGACTTGTCTGAACGCGATCAGAAAGCGGCCAAGGACTCTTTTGACTCCTTCAAAGAATTGGTGACCCGCTTTCCAGATTCGGTGTACGCCCCCGATGCCC
>CAIUTG010000135.1 GCA_903902035.1 uncultured Curvibacter sp.
ACCCGCGCCCGGCTCGGTCAAACAGTAGGAGGCCAGCTTTTCGCCGCTGCACAACAGGGGGCCCCAGTGGTCCCTGACTGAGGAGGTGGCCCAGGTGCCGAGCATCCAGGTCGCCATGTTGTGGATGCTGATGAAGGCGGTGGTGGAGGGGTCGACCGCCGCCATTTCCTCGAACACCAGGGTGGCGTCGAGACGGGGCAGGGCCAGGCCGCCGGCTGCCTCGGGCGCATAGAGGCCACAAAACCCGAGTTCACCCGCTTTGGCGATGGCTTCTTTGGGGAAGGTGCCTTCGACGTCCCAGGTGGCGGCATGGGGCGCGAACTCGGCTTGGGCGAACGCCCGGGCCGTTTCGGCAAAGGCGCGCTGTTCTTCGCTTAATTCAAAATCCATGTTTACTTCAAGCTGATGGTGGTGTTGACGCCTTGGCTCCCGGTGCTGTCGTCAAACCAGCGGGCGGTGATGGTCTTGGTCTGGGTGTAGAACAGGACCACTTGCTTGCCGTAAGGCCCCAAGTCGCCCAGCTTGGAGGCCCGCGATCCGGTGAACGAGAACATGGGCACGGGCACGGGAATCGGCACATTGATGCCGACCTGGCCCACGTCGATGTCTTCCTGGAACTTGCGCGCCGCCGCACCGCTTTGGGTGAAGATGGCCGTGCCGTTGCCGTTGGGATTGCGGTTGATCAGCTCAATCGCTTCGTCCAGGGTGTCCGTACCCGCCAGGCACAACACGGGGCCAAAAATTTCTTGCTCGTAAATCGACATGCCGGGCTTGACACCATTGAAGATCGTGGGGCCGACAAAGTTGCCTTGCTCGAAGCCGGGCACTTGGGGTTGTCGGCCGTCCAGCACCAGGTTGGCACCTTCGGCCACGCCGCGTTCAATCAAGCCTTCCACGCGCTCCCGTGCGGCGCAAGACACCAAGGGCCCCACGTCCGTGCCTTTTTCGGTGCCTGCATTCACCTTCATGGTTTGGGCTTTGACGCTCAAGTCGTTCACCCAGTTGCGGGCCTCCCCGACCAGCACCACCACCGACAGCGCCATGCAGCGTTGACCTGCCGCACCAAAAGCCGCCCCCGCGATGGCGTTGAGGGTCTGCTCCTTGTTGGCGTCGGGCAGGACGATGGCGTGGTTCTTCGCGCCCATCATGCACTGCACACGCTTGCCGTTCAGGCTGGCGCGGTTGTAAACATGGGTGCCCACCTTGGTCGAGCCCACAAATGAAATGGCCTTGATGTCCGGGTGATCGCAAATGGCGTTCACCGCCGCTTCACCGCCATGCACCACGTTCAGCACGCCGGGCGGGACGCCCGCTTCCAAGGCCAGTTCGCACAAGCGCATGGTCACCATGGGGTCTTGCTCGGAGGGCTTGAGCACGAAGGTGTTGCCGGTGGCGATGGCCATGGGGAACATCCACAACGGAATCATGGCCGGGAAATTGAAGGGCGTGATGCCCGCGCAAACGCCCAGCGGTTGCAGCAGGGTGTAGGTGTCCACCCCGCCCGCCACATTGTTGGCGAGTTCGCCCAATTGCAGGTTGCCGATGCTGGCGGCGTGCTCGACGACCTCCAGGCCACGAAACACATCGCCCTCGGCATCGGGCAGGGTTTTGCCCTGTTCGGCGGTCAGGATGGCGGCCAGTTCGGCCATGTTCTCGCGAATCAGTTGCTGGTATTTCAGGAAGATGCGGGCGCGCGCGCCAATGGCGGTTTTGCGCCAGGTCTTGAAAGCCGCCTTGGCGCTGGCCACGGCGGCCTCGATTTCGGCAGGCGTGGCAAAAGGCACGCGGGCCAACACGGCTTGGGTGGCGGGGTTGACCACGTTGCGCCACTCGGTGGTGGTCGATTCGACCATTTTGCCGCCGATCAGCAATTTGACGGTGGGGGCTTGTGGGTTGGCGGCTTGGGGGGCGTTCATGCGGTGTCTCCGAAGGGGTGGTTGCGATGTTGGTCAATGATCAGCGCAAATGATAGTGCTGCAAAATTGCGATGGCAATGCGCAATAATGCAATTTGAATCTGCAAATTTGCAAACAAAAGTAGGTAGGTACGAGAGGCAAGGCGAACATGGACTGGGACCACCTTCGACATTTTTGGGCGCTGGCGGAAACCGGCACCTTGGGGGCGGCTGCACGCCGTTTGGGGGTGGACCAAACCACGGTATCGAGGCGTTTGCAGGCCCTGGAAAAGCAAGTGGGCCAGGCCTTGTTCAAGCGCGAGGCCGCAGGGCACCGGCTGACCGAGGCGGGGAGGGCCTTGTTGCCCAGAGTCGAAGCCATGGCACAGGCGGCCAGTCAGGTGGAAAGTCAACTCCACAGCACCGAAGTCGGCCCCACCGGCCTCGTGCGAATTGGCACGACCGAAGGTTTTGGCACCTTGATTCTGGCCCCCCAGCTGGCACGCTGGAGCCAACTGCATCCCCATTTGAGCATTGACTTGTTGGCCTTGCCCCGCTTGGTTCACTTGTCCCGCCGTGAGGCCGATATCGTGATTTCCTTGGAGCGCCCCAGTCGGGGCTCGGTCGTGGTGAGCCGGCTGACCGATTACCAGCTTGGCTTGTACGCCAGCGCCGACTACCTGCGGCAACACCCCGCCATTGAGCGCTCGACCGACTTGGCCGGACACCGTTTTGTCAGCTATGTGGACGATTTGTTGTTCACCAAAGAATTGCAATTTTTGGACGAACTCCACCGTCCCGAACGCTTGGCCTTGCGCAGCACCAGCGTGTTGAGTCAATATGAGGCCGTCAAAGCCGGCGCGGGTTTGGCGGTGCTGCCCGCCTTTGTGGTTCAAGCAGATTCAGGTTTGGTGCGGGTTCTGCCCGAAGTGGCCCGCTTCACGCGCACTTTCTGGATCTCGATGGCAGAGGAGGCCAAGCACCAACTGCGGGTTCAAGCCACTTGGCAGTTCGTGCGCGAGGCGGTGCAGGCGCTGGCGGGGCGCTTGAATCCGGACGGGGTCCTCCCCTGAGCGAAGAATCGGTCAGCGCTCTGAGGTAACATTTCCCCTCTCATTTCGGGGTCATGAGTGCGTCTTAATTCAATCAAGCTGTCCGGTTTCAAGTCCTTTGCGGAACCCACCAATTTCATGCTGCCAGGCCAGTTGGTCGGCGTGGTGGGGCCCAATGGCTGTGGCAAATCCAACATCATGGACGCGGTGCGTTGGGTGCTGGGCGAAAGCAAGGCCAGTGAACTGCGCGGCGAGTCCATGCAGGACGTCATTTTCAACGGCACCAACCACCGCAAACCGGCCAGCCGCTCCAGCGTCGAATTGGTGTTTGACAACGCCGACCACCGCGCTGGCGGGCAATGGAGCGTTTACGAAGAGGTGGCGGTCAAGCGCGTCCTGACCCGCGACGGCAACAGCAGCTATTTCATCAACAACCAGCCGGTGCGGCGCAAAGACGTGCAAGACGTGTTTTTGGGCACGGGCCTGGGGCCCCGTGCCTACGCCATCATTGGGCAGGGCACGATCAGCCGCATCATTGAATCCAAGCCCGAAGAGCTGCGCTTGTTCTTGGAAGAGGCCGCCGGGGTTTCCAAATACAAGGAACGCCGCCGCGAAACCGAAAACCGCTTGTCCGACACCCGTGAGAACCTGACCCGGGTCGAGGACATCTTGCGCGAACTCAACAGTCAGTTGGAAAAGCTGGAAAAGCAAGCCGAGGTCGCGCAGCAATTCAACCAGCTGAATGCGGCGGTCACCCTCAAACAACACCAGCTTTGGTTTTTGAAGAGTGCCGAAGCCCAGACAGACCAGGAAAAACTCAAGGCCGACTCGGACAAGGCGGTGCTGGACCTGGAAGCCCGCATGGCCGACTTGCGCCATTTGGAAGCCGATCTGGAAGCCACGCGCCAGGCGCATTACGAGGCCGGTGATCGGCTGAACCAGGCCCAGGGCCATTTGTACGAGGCCAGCGCCGAAGTGGGGCGCTTGGAAGCGGAAATTCGCTTCGTTGTGGAAGGCCGGCAACGTGCGCAATCCCGTCTGGCCAGCTTGAAAGAACAACAAGCCCAATGGCAACAGCGCACCATCGAAGCCAGCCAGGCCTTGGCGGCTTTGGATGCCGAGGAAATGGGCGCGGCCCAACAGACGGTCTTGTTGCAAAACCAGCTCGAAGAGCAAAGCGATGTGCTGCCCGACCTGGAAGACGCTTGGCGTCAGGCCCAACGCGCCGCCGCCGAGCAGCGCGCCGCCGTGGTTCAGGTGCAACAACAAATTCAGGTTTTGGCCGCCGAACAGCGCAGTTTGGACGAGCAGGTGCGCGCTGCCGAGACCCGGCAAGAGCGTTTGCGGGCGGATAAAAATGCCTTGCAAACCCCCGATGACACCCGCTTGCACAACCTCAGTGCCCAGTTGGAAGCCGCCGAAATGGCGGCTGAAATGGCCCAAGCCCAGTCATTGGAGTTGCAAGATGCCTTGCCCGAGCGCGACGAAGCGCGGCGCACCCGGCAAGCCGAACTGAATGCCCAAAGCGGCAAGTACGCCGATTTGTCGGCTCGCCTGACCGCTCTCAAAGCACTGCAGGACAAGCTCAAAACCGACGGCAAATTGGCCCCTTGGCTGGCCAAGCATGGGCTGGACCATCTGGCAGGGCTGTGGACCCAGTTGCACATCGAGTCGGGTTGGGAAAATGCGCTGGAAGCCGCTTTGCGTGAACGCATGGGGGCTTTGGAAGTCTCGCGGCTGGAGTCGGTGCGAGGCTTTGTGGGCAACAGCCCGCAGGAAGCGCCCCCCGCCAAATTGGCCTTTTTCACCACCACGGGTGGCAGCGCTTCGTCGGCGCCTGCAGCCGCCGTCCCCCCAGGTCTGCGCCCCTTGGTGGATGGTTTGCGCTTTAACGCAGGGGCCTTGCGGCCTTTGCTCAGTGATTGGTTGAGTGGGTGTTTTACCGCCCCCGATTTGGACACCGCCCTGGCCCAGCGTCAGCAGCTCCAGCCCGGCCAGACCATCTATGTGGCCAGTGGCCACGCCGTCAGCGCGCAAGGGGTGACGTTTTATGCCCCCGATTCTGAGCAATCGGGTTTGTTGGCCCGGGCCCAGGAAATTGAAAACCTGGAAAAAGAACTGCGTGCCCAAAGCCTGATCGTCGAAGAGGCCCGCACGGCCCTGGCCCGCGCCGAATCCGACCATGCCGAAGTTTCCTTGCGGCTGCAAACCGCCCGCCGCGAGGCCACAGAAACCCAGGCCAAAGCCCACCAACTCCAGGTTGAGCATTTGCGCTTGGTTCAGTTGAGTGAGCAAACCCGCCAGCGCAGCCAGCAAATTGAAGGCGACCTGGGCGAGGTCGAAGCCAATTGGCAAGCCTTGCAGACGCGCCGCGTCAGGGCCGAGGCGCAGTTTGAAGCCCTCGACCTGCAACTGGGCGACTTGCAAGAGCGCCACGCCCAGTTGGATGAGCGCGTCATGGCCGCCGAGCAAACCTTGAACCAAGCGAGAGAGCAACTGCGCAGTTTGGAGCGCCAAGCGCAGGAGGCCACTTTTGCTGAACGCAGTTTGGCCGCCCGACGCGCCGAACAGGCCCGCACCCAAGAAACCGCCGAGCAACAGCTTTTGAGTCTGGCCGGAGAAGAGAAGGGCGCCCAGGATGAATTGCTGCGCCTGAACGATGCCGCTGCCCAGGGCGGACTCCAGGACGCGCTCCACCTCAAGTCTGAGCGTGAAAAAACCCTGGGAATGCGTCGCAGCGAGTACGACGACCTGAGTGCCCGACTGCGGGCCAGCGATGAGCGGCGTCTGCAAATCGAGCGCGAACTCGACCCGCTGCGCCAACGCATCACCGACCTGCAGTTGAAAGAGCAGGCCGCCCGCTTGGGCTCAGAGCAATACACCAGCTTGCTGGCCGACGCCGGGGCCGATCTGACCGCCTTGGCCCAGTCCGTGGCGCAAGGGGCCGTCAAGCTCAACGGTTTGCAAAGCGAAATTGACCGTTTGAACCGTGACATCAGCGCTTTGGGGGCGGTCAATCTGGCGGCCCTGGATGAGTTGACCACCTCACGCGAGCGCAAAAGCTTTTTGGACGCCCAATCGGCCGACCTGATCGATGCCATGACCACCTTGGAAGACGCGATCCGCAAGATCGATGTGGAAACCCGAGAGCTGCTTTCGGGCACTTTCAACACCGTCAACGACCATTTTGGCCGCATGTTCCCCGAGCTGTTTGGGGGCGGTCATGCCAAATTGGTGATGACGGGCGATGAAATTCTGGACGCTGGGGTGCAGGTCTTGGCCCAACCGCCGGGCAAGAAAAACCAGACCATTCACCTTTTGTCTGGTGGCGAAAAAGCCCTCACCGCCATTGCCCTGGTGTTTGCCATTTTCCAGCTCAATCCTGCGCCCTTTTGCCTGCTGGACGAGGTGGACGCGCCGCTGGACGATGCCAACACCGAGCGCTATGCCAAGTTGGTCAAAAGCATGAGCCAGGGCACCCAGTTCTTGTTCATTTCGCACAATAAAATTGCCATGGAGATGGCCGAACAACTGATCGGCGTCACCATGCAAGAGCAGGGTGTTTCACGCATCGTGGCGGTGGACATGGACGCGGCCCTGACTCTGCAACAATCTGCACCATCATGAGTACATTCCAAATCAGTTTGGCCATTGCCGGTGGCGCCGTGTTGGCTGGGGTGGTGGTTTACAACACCTTGACCTCGCGCCGTTTGCTGCCCAAAAAGCCGGAGAACCCGGCTGAAGAGCCGGGCAGCCCAGGCCTTGACTCGGCGGATGATCGCCGAGAGCCTTCCATGGAGGGCCTTCACACCGAGGCCACCGATCCCGCGCAAGACCTGAGTGGCTTGCCCACGCCAGAGCGCAAGCCCGGCTTGGACGCGATGATCGACGCCATCGCCATGGTTGATTTGGATACCTTGGTGTCTGGCGAAGCCGCTCTGGCGGCCACCCCGCCCACACGCCGGGTGGGCAGCAAACCCTTTGCCATTGAAGGTTTGAACGTCATCCGTGATGAGTGGGAAACCCCTCAATTGGGCGAACGCTACAGCGCGTTTCAAGTGGGGGTGCAGCTGGCCAATCGCCATGGTCCCCTGAACAAAATTGAGTTTTCTGAATTCATTGTCAAAAGTCAGGCCTTTGCCGATGCAGTGGGCGGTGAGCCCGAGTTCCCCGACATGCAGGCCGAGGTGGAGCGGGCCCGCGAAATCGACCAATTTGCCAACGACCACGATGCCAAACTCAGCTTTTCCCTGCGGGCCCGTCACGCGGCCTGGAGCCCTGGCTATGTCTTGCAACACGCGGCCAAACTGGGCTTTGTGCCTGGGGTCTTGCCGGGTCGTCTGGCCATGCCCTCGGCCACGCCCGGCTTGCCGCCTTTGTTGACGCTGAACTACGACGCCCAGGCCGCGCTGGCCGAAGACCCGGAAGAGTCGGCCTTGCGGGAAATTGAATTGCAATTGGATGTGCCCCTGACCCGGCGAGAAGAGCAGCCCTTTGTCCGACTGCGCGAGGCCCTGCAGTTTTTGGCCCAAAGCATGGATGGCTTGGTCACTGACCCCGAAGGTCGTCCGGTGCCGGAGGAGGTCATGGTCAGCATCGAGCGGGATCTGGAACACCTCTATCAAACACTCGAAGACCGCGATTTGGCGGCGGGCTCACCCCAAACCCGCCGTTTGTTCAGCTGAGCCAAGGTCCTGTGATGGGTACCTTGAATCTGTTTGAGTCGGTGGACGACTTGAAAGGTCGGCTGGCTGAGCTGCGCCGCACGCTCCAAACCTGGGGGCATGCCTACCATGTGTTGGATGCGCCCTTGGTGCCCGACGCCGAATACGACCGGCTGTTCCGTGAGTTGCAAGCGCTGGAAGCTCAGCACCCGGAGTGGGTGACCCCCGATTCACCCACGCAAAGGGTGGGCGGTGGGGTGTTGGCCCAATTCCAGACGGTGAGGCATGCGGTGCCCATGCTCAGCATCCGCACCGAAACCGACACCGAGTCGAGTGGCGCTCAGACTTTTGACACCCGCATTCGCAAGGAACTGGCCGCCAGTTTGGCCCCAACCGACCTGGTCGAGTATGTGGCCGAGCTCAAATTTGATGGTCTGGCGATCAACCTGCGTTATGAAAACGGGGTCTTGGTTCAAGCCGCCACCCGGGGCGATGGGGAAATGGGGGAGGACGTCACAAACAACATCCGCACCATTGCCCAGATTCCCTTGAAGCTGGCCGAGACGTCGACCGCATTGGCGATTCCCCCCGTGTTGGAGGTGCGCGGAGAGGTCTATATGCGGCGCGACGACTTCGAGCGTTTGAATGAAGCCCAGCGTGAACGCGGGGACAAGACCTTTGTCAACCCCCGCAACGCGGCGGCGGGGGCCGTGCGGCAATTGGACTCTGGCATCGCCGCCCAAAGGCCCTTGAGCTTTTTTGCCTATGGTGTGGGCGAGGTCAGTCCCCGTGAGCAAGGGGGGCCGACTTGGCAAACCCATTTTGAGATATTGCAAACCCTCAAGGCCTGGGGCTTTCCAGTGGAGGACTTGGACCAGGTGGTGCAGGGGGTGGCAGGTCTGGTGGCGTTTCACCAAAAAATTGGGGCACTGCGTGACCGCCTGCCTTATGACATTGACGGGGTGGTTTACAAAGTCAACTCTTTGGCCCTGCAACAACAACTCGGTTTTGTGACCCGTGAGCCGCGTTGGGCCGTGGCGCACAAATACCCGGCACAAGAGCAAGTCACCCGCATTCTGGACATTGAT
>CAIUTG010000136.1 GCA_903902035.1 uncultured Curvibacter sp.
CAAAATAAAGGGCATGACGGTGGCAGGCAAATCAAAGCCGCCCGCCAAACCGCAGGCCGTCACCACGCCCCGGTACTTCATGGTCGCGCAAACATTGGCCAGGGTGGGACTGCCAACGGTATCCACCGCACCGGCCCAGCGCTCTTTGCCCAAAGGTTTGCCCGGGTTGGAAAAATCCGCTCGTGGCAGCACTTCGACCGCGCCCAGACTCTGCAAATAGGCCGCTTCTTCCGGACGCCCCGTCACCGCCACCACGGCGTAGCCCAACTGGCTCAGCAACGCCACGGCCACACTGCCCACGCCGCCAGCGGCCCCCGTCACCAAAACCTCGCCTGAGGTTGGCGTCACGCCTTGGCGTTGCAGCGCCATCACGCACAACATGGCGGTGTAGCCCGCCGTTCCAATGGCCATGGCCTGGGCTGGCGTGAAGGCTTTGGGCAAGGGCACCAACCAATCGCCATTCAAGCGGGCCCGTTGCGCCAATCCGCCCCAATGGGTTTCACCCACGCCCCAGCCGTTCAGGACAACGGTGTCTCCCACCGCGCAGTCGGGATGCTCGCTGTGTTCGACGACACCCACCAGGTCAATCCCAGGCACCATGGGGAATTTGCGCACCACCGGCGATTTGCCCGTGATTGCCAAACCGTCTTTGTAATTCAAGGTGGAGTGCGAAACCCGCAAGGTCACCGGCTTGGCCGTGTTTTGGGTGGCGTCCAACAAGGCCTGGTGGCTGAGGGTTTGCGCTTGAGCGCGGTAACCCGCTTCGTCTTTTTCAATCAACAGGGCTTGAAAGGTCTCTGCATTGGCAGTCATTGAGGGTCTCCTAAAGGGTGGCTGGGGTTGATTTTGCCGCAATCATTGATCGCCCGATTCTCCAGAACCGGTGGCAAAACTTGATCGGGGTCGCTCAGGTGCAGCAGCGCCTGAGCCAGCGCAGTGGTCGTGGTGAATTGGGATTTCAAAAGCACCGCAGCGACCGACAAAATGGGCCCGGCCAGCTGGTAGGCCACTCGCCTGAACGGGTACATGGAGCGCACGCCCTGCGCCGGGATCACCACGCCGGGTCGCAGACAGCACACCGCCAAGGGCAAGGCCCGCAGTGCCTCTTCGACCCAGCCCTTGACACGCAGCGGCATGAGGCGGCTTTTGGCATGGGCTCCCCAACCCGAGATGTACAAAAACCGAGCCCCCGGATTGGCCGCTGCAAAAGCCTGCGCCACCTGCAAGGTGATGTCGACCGTGACGGCCTTGTATTGGGCCTCGGTCTGGCCCAAGGGCAGGGTGCCAGCACAATACCAACACGCATCAAAACCACTCAAATCCAGCGCCGCCAGGGCATCCGGGCTGAACTGGGGCAAAGTCCAGACTTGAACCTGGGGGTCCAGCGCGGGAATGGGGTGACGCAACAACAAGCCCAAGTGATCCACCAAGGGTGAGTGTTGGGCAATTTTGAGCGCCCCCTGCCCCACCAGGCCGCGCGCGCCAACCAGCAAAATTTTCAAGCCCATGGTGCGCTCATTTCACGCTACTGAGTTGCTTGGCAAGCCAGCGAACCGGCCAACCCAGCAAAGGCAGCTTGGCATACAGCTCTTCCGCCGCGTCCCAGTAATCCCGATGCCGCGTGATCTGCCCTTGCGGGTTGAAGTCGAACTCGGTCACGCCGCGAATGGCAAAGTCTTGCCCCGCGCGACTGAATTCAAATACCCAGGTCACGAAGGCGCTGGTGTGTCCTTCGGGGTCATTGGCCAAGGCACGAATGATTTTGAAGCGGGGTTGCTCCAAGGCCGCAAACATGTGTTGAAAAATTTTCTCGATCGCCGCTAAGCCTTGCACTTCGTTGAAAGGGTCCTTGAAACAAGCCTCTGAATCATAAAAGCGCGCCAATTGGGGCAAGGTGCTCGGGCTGAGGTGACGATAAAAATCAAGCAACTCTTTGAAGCTGGGCGAGGTCATGGGGCAATCCGTTTCAAGAGCGAAAAATAAAGCCGGTTGGGCAAACAACGCACCAGCCGCAACCAAAAGGTAAACCGCTTCGGAAAGTCAATTTCAAAACGGCCCTGCGACCAGCCTCGCACAATTTGCCGGGCCGCCTGATCTGGGGTCAACAAGGCAGGCATGTGAAAACCATTCTGGTCCGTCAATGCGGTTTTGACAAAACCTGGATTGATCAATGAGACGCCGATGCCCCGTGGTCTGAGGTCATGGAACAAGATCTCCGCCAAATTGATCAAAGCGGCCTTGGTCGGACCGTAAGCCAAGGCATTGGGCAGCCCCCGGTAACCCGCAACGCTGGAGATCAAGGCGATGTGACCGCGTCCCAACGTCACCAAGCTGGGCAAGGCGACCGCCAAGACCCGGCAAGCCCCCAGATAATTGATGTCATTGTGGCGCTCCATTTCCGCCAGGTTGAAGGCCTCGGCACGCAGCGGCAGGTAGTGACCCGCGGCGTAGACGATCAAATCGGGCACCCCGTGCTGCTCCAGCAGCACGGACCACTGCGCGGCCACACGGGCCGGGTCACTGACGTCCAAAGGGTAGGCCCAGGTGTTTTTTCTGGTCGCACACCAGTCGCTCAAGGCCTCCACCCGGCGCGCAGACAGCAGCACTTCAGCGCCTTGCTCATGCAGGCACTGTGCCAGCGCCAAACCAATGCCGCTGGAGGCGCCGATGATCCAAACCTTTTGCGTCGTCCAATTTTTGATGGGGGGATTGAGGGCCACGGTGTTCATTCATCCAGTTTTTCAAACACGATCTGGACCTCGCCCAGCTTGAAGCCCCACTTGCTCATCACGGCTTGGTTCAGCAGCAACCGGGGGGTCATCAGGTACATCCAATCGTCCATCTCGACTTCGATCTCTCGCCCGTCAACCGGCAACTTCAGGCGGTAATGCCAATGCAGGGTGTTGCCAGCCAACTCGCCTTGGGCAACGCCCACCACATCGTCGGCCTCCCCTTCAAAGCGGGTGACGCCGGGCGCGTCAGCCACCCGTTTGAGGTGCCAAACCCGGCGCTGAACATCGCCCCGATGCAGGTGGTCGAGGTAGGTGAAATGCTCGTCCAAAACGCCGCGTTCAGCGCCCGGCTCGCCGTCCCATTTGGCCTGCATGTCCACCTCAAAACGACGCACCACTTCGCCGCCTCGGTCACGAAAAAGCCCCTGGGCCCGCAGATGTCCCTTGAGAAAGTCACTCAGCACCAGCGCAGGCTGCTCTTGCGCGTAGTCCGCCACCTGGGGTGGGTGGGCGCAAGCCGTGAGCATGAGCGCCAGCCCCACCCCGCAAGCCATTTTTTGAAGTCGATCCAGGCAGGTCATAAAAAACTCCCGAGTAAAGCGCGGCGCATGTCCGGCTGTGAGGTCGCGGGATGCAACCAAATCCCAAAAAACAAACGCCCAAATTCAAGATCAGCCAGCTCGCCGGTCACTTGGCCGTTGTGGCTGAAGCGCACCAGGCCGTGCCCATCGTGGTGCCCCGTCAACCGGTCACCGGCACGAACATCCGGAAAAGCCGTTTGCATGAAGGCCAGCCATCGTCGCCCCACCTCGGCATCAATGGGTGCCAGGCGACCTATTTCCATCAAGGAACGCTCAGCAATCAAGCGCCCTTCGAGGCTGCGGGCGTATTCAATGCCCAATTCGAAAGCGGATTCAAAATAATGACTGGCCTTGAAGCCCGGGGCCACCCGAAGCTGTGCTTCGTAAATGCGCAAGCCCAAAAAACGCAAGGTGGCACGACCTGCCAGCGTGAAAGGGGGCGGTGGGGTTTGACTCATTGACTTGTTCTCCAGCCCAAGCCCCCAAGCCAATGCGGTGATTGGCAGCATCAAGGCCATGCGGCGTCGTGGTGATGGGCAGTCAAGCGTTGACATGACTGAATGTGAATTGTTCGACGTTGAGGGAGCCTTGGTCAAAGCCGGCTTCGCAATAGGCGAGGTAAAAGCGCCAAAGGCGGATGAAGCGTTCGTCATAGCCTTGCGCACGCACCTGGTCTAATTTGGCCTCAAAGGCCAGCCGCCAACGGCGCAAGGTTTCGGCGTAATCTCGGCCAAACGCCAAATGGCCCACCAGTTGCAAACCGGCCCGTTGGGCGTGTTCGATAAAACGCGGGGCAGAGGGCAGCATGCCACCTGGGAACACATGCTTCTGGATGAAGTCGCTGCCCCGGGCATAGCGTTCAAACAGCGCCTCATCGATGGTGATGGTCTGAATGCAGGCCCGCCCACCGCGTCGCAGGCTGCGCGCCAACATGGCCATGTAGTCGCCCCAATAGGACTGCCCCACCGCCTCGAACATTTCAATCGAAACGATGGCGTCATAAGGCGCCTCGCCCTCGGCCAGCAAATCGCGGTAATCCCGAAATTGCAAATTCAAACGGCCTTGCTCAATGGCGTCGGCTTGTCGGGTCTTGACCCATTCGAGTTGTTCGCGCGACAAGGTGATGGCCGTGTGCTGCGCACCAAACGCCTGCAAGGACATTTCTGCCATGCCCCCCCAGCCACACCCCACCTCAAGCACCCGGGCGTCTGCCGCCACGCCCGCACTCTGAAGGGCCTGTCGGTATTTGGCCGATTGCGCGGTCTGCAACGGCTGGCTGAAGTCCCCGCCAAACAGCGCGCTCGAATAGGTCATGCTGGGGTCCAGCCACAGCTGGTAAAAGGCATTGCCAAGGTCATAGTGCGCCGCAATGTTGCGCCGACTGCCGGCCCGGGTGTTGCGCTTGAGGGCGTGACGCAGCCGCTGCCAGAGCGTCCCCCACCAATGGCCATAGACCATGCGCTCCAGGGCATCCCGGTTGGCGGCCAACAGGTGCAAAACGGCGGCCAAATCGGGGGTGTCCCACGAACCCTCCATATAGGCTTCGCCCAAGCCGATGTCGCCATGTGCCATCACGGCCTCAAAAACAGACCAGTCATTGAGCCGCATCTGGGCCGCTGCCAATCCTTGGTTTTCGCGGTTGCCCAGGCGCAGGGTTTGCCCATCCGGCAAGACCAAGGTCAATTCACCGTGCTGGATGCGGGCCAGCAAACGCAAGGCCAGCTTTACCCGCAACGGCATGCTTTTTTGGCTTGTTCCCTTCATGTTCATTCACTCACAAATTGCTCAGGGGCTGGGGGTTGACGGAAAAAAGGCAGGCGCAACCAAAACAGCTGCACGGCTTGCCAATGGATGCGCCAGATCACGGCAAGCGCGGCCCACGGCATCTGCCACACATAGCGCCGAACGCGCTGTGGGTTGTAGGGTTCGAGGCGTCCACAAAGCGAGGTTTTCATCAAAGGGCCTTGCTCATCGGCCAAATTGATGCGGGCACTGCGCCAATTGCCCATGGCCCGAAATTCAAAGTGATAACGCCCCTGCGTGGCGCAGAAGGGAGAAACATGAAAGACCTTGTCTGCGCTGCCTTGCCAACGGTAGCCGTCAGGGCTTTGGGTGAAGGAGGCAGCCGTGCCGTCCGAGCGCAGCAAATAACAGTGCCGCTCCCCAAAGGTGTTGTTGACCTCTACCAGCAGGGCTGCCAAGCGGCCATCGGCGTGTTCCACATGCCAAAAACTCACGGGCTTGAAACCAAAGCCCAAGACCCTGGGCAAGGTCTGCAACCAAATTTCACCCTCGGCTTGAATGCCCTGCTCTTGCAGCAATTGCTCAACCCAGGCCAGGGCGTCTGGCCCACCCAAGCCATGATCCCGGTCATAAAAAGAAACCCAACCCCAACGGTTGCGTGCGGGGGCAGCCACGAGCCCCTGGTTTTTCCATCGCCGCATGGGCAACCACAAAAACATCAACCCATAGGAGAAACTGCGGTCCACCGGCCGCAAGCGGCGGTGCCATGTCTTGCCAAAAGACAATGCCGCTCCCTGGGTTTTCATGCTGCCCTCAAACTGTCTGGTTGATCCAACCGCTGCTGACGCACCCCTTGGGCCGCCAGGAAACCCGATTGCAAGCCATCTTCATGAAAACCATAGCGGCGCCAGGCCCCGGCAAACCAGATGCCGGTTTGGGCCGATTCGGCATCCAACTCTGGCAAGCGTTGCTGGGCCGCAATCGCCCCCTGATCAAAAATCGGGTGGGCGTAATCAAACTCGCGCAAAATTTTCTGAGGCTGGGGCTCTCTCAGAGGGTTCAAACTGACCAACACCGGCTGGCGGGTGGGCAGCGCCTGCAGGGCATTGAGCCAGTAATGGAGACAAACCCTGGCCTCTTCATTGGCCGCGCTGGCTTGCGCTTGGTGGGTCTCGAAATTCCAGGCCGCCCAAGCCGCACGGCGCTCGGG
>CAIUTG010000137.1 GCA_903902035.1 uncultured Curvibacter sp.
CTCAAAGGCGGTGCCAAGACGGATTGGGCTAGACGCTGGCAACATCTCACCAGGCGCAGTCAGCGGGGTGGTGTTGAGGGCGTGTGCCAGTTGGGCGTAGAGCCCGCACAAATGGCAAGCCAAGTCGGCAGCGTCGCCCGAGTCATGGGACGGCAGCGAACTGGCAGCGTGGGGGGCGCTTTGAAGGCCAGGCGATGGCCAGTGGCTCAGCTCATGGCACACCCCACCCAGCTGCGCCAGCAGCAGGGCAAGGCCCAGCAAGGTCGCCAGAGCACAGCTTTTGAAGCGCCGAATCATCCGAACATTCTAACTTTGTCACGGCCTTTCATGCCCATCTGATCCCGTCATGGTTTGGTCATGGAAGCATGAAACAATCACCATGTGATGAAAAAATCGTAATGAGAATTGTTTTCATTTAAAATCATCGCATCCTTTCCTTTGTCCACTTTGTTTCCATGTCATTCATCCACGAAATTCCTTTTGCCAAGGCCTTGCAACAGGGGTTGTTGCCTTTGGTATTGGTGTTAGGCGGTGTGACAGCGCGGGCAGGCCAAACCGAGGAGGGCCTCAGCGAGGACTGGAACCTGCATGGGCAGTACACCATGGTGACCCAGTGGCATGGGGACTTTCGGGCGCAATACAGTGGTGCCAACAGCCTGACCAACCGGGCGGCACATGCCACCACCAACGATGCCACCTTGTTCCTCGGTTATCGTTTGGGGCCTCAGACCGAGTTTTACATGGACCCCGAGCTGGACCAAGGCTATGGTTTGTCCGACACCCTTGGCGTGGCTGGTTTTACCAGCGGGGCGGCCTACAAAGTGGGAATTCGCGATCCCTATGGCCGCATGCCACGGATGTTCATTCGCCAGGTGGTCGATCTGGGTGGCGAAGTCCAGCAGCTGGAATCGGACGCCAACCAATTGGCCGGACCGCGAACAGCGGATAACCTGACCTTCACCCTGGGCAAAATGAGTGTGGTGGACATTTTTGACAACAACAAATACGCCCACGATACCCGGGGTGATTTTCTGAACTGGTCAATTTTGGACGCAGGCGCTTTTGACTACGCCGCCGACGCCTGGGGCTTTAGCTATGGCGCGGCGGTGGAGTGGAATCAGGGCGATTGGACTTGGCGCAACGGGCTGTACGACTTGTCCAACAAGCCCAATTCGACCACTTTGGAAATCAATTTCCGTCAATTTGAAGTGGTCAGTGAGTTGGAGCACCGCCATGTCTGGGCCGGGCATCCTGGTGCGGTCAAGGGGCTGGTTTTCATGAACCGGGGTGACATGGGCAGCTACCAAGAGGCTTTGTCGCTTTACCAGCAAGACATGCTGGCCTGCTTGAGCGAGCCCAATGACACCGCTTTGACTTGTGGGGCGCCCAACACCGCCAATGTGCGGCGCTATGCCTCGCGCCTCGGCTGGGCGTTCAACTTGGAACAAGAGTTGACCACTTCGGTGGGTGTTTTTGCCAAAGTCAGCATGAACCAGGGCGACAAAGAGGCATTTGAGTTCACGGAAATCAACCAAAGTGTGGCCATGGGCACCGTGGTGAAGGGGGATTTCTGGCAACGAGCCGATGACAGTGTGGGCGTGGCCTATGTTCAGAACGGTTTGTCGAATCAAGCCAAGGCCTACTTTGCAGCGGGTGGCATGGGCATTTTGATCGGGGATGGTGCCTTGACCTATGGCAGCGAGCGCATTTTCGAAACCTTCTACAACTGGCAAGCGACCAAGGGCCTGGCCTTGGCCTTGGACTTTCAACACATCGTGAACCCTGGCTACAACCAGGCGCGTGGGCCGGTGAGCGTCACCGGCTTGCGTTTGCACGCTGAGTTTTGAGCGCTGGGGGCCGGGCGGGGCTTTTCTGCTAACCTCCCCAGCATGAATTCAGCGCCAGCTTCCACTCGGGCGACCCCCCGGGTGCTCAGCGTCATTGCCCCGATGACGCAACTCAACACCCCCTATCCGTCCACCGCTTATTTGACCGGCTTTTTGCGCAGCCAAGGCTTCCCCGCCGAGCAGGCGGATTTGGCTTTGGAGTTGGTCTTGGCCCTGTTTTCTCAGCAAGGCTTGCAGGCCTTGGTGCGAGAGGCCCAAGCCAAGTCAGGGGGCCACTCCCCCGAGCCACTTTCGTCAGTGCTCGCCAGTTTCTTGGCGCAAACTGAGCGTTATTTGGCCACCATTGCGCCCACCTTGGCATTTTTACAAGGCCGCGACAGCACCTTGGCGCACCGCATTGTGGGGCGGCATTTTTTGCCCGAAGGCCCCCGGTTTGCCTCGCTCGATGTGTATCTGGCCGAGGAGGGGGAAGACCCCTTGGCCTGGGCTTTTGGCGCTTTGGGCTTGCAGGACCGGGCGCGCCACCTGGCCACCTTGTATCTGAATGACCTGGCCGATGTGGTGCGCGAGGTCCTGGACCCTCGGTTTGAGTTCGTTCGCTATGCCGAGTCGCTGGCAGCGGCCCAACCCCGTTTTGATCCTTTGGCCGAGGCCTTGGCGGCGGTACCCAACCGTCTGGATCAGACCTTGCAAGCCTTGGCCTTGGCGGCTGTGGCACGTCATCGGCCTGATTGGGTGTTGTTGTCGGTGCCCTTTCCGGGTTCTGTCTATGGTGCTTTGCGCATCGCGCAAGCCATCAAGCGGGCTCACCCCCACATTCAGATTGTCTTGGGCGGGGGTTATGTGAACACCGAGTTGCGCGACTTGCGGGAACCCCGTTTGTTCGATTTCGTCGACTTCGTCACGCTTGATTCAGGCGAGCGCCCGATTCTGGCCTTGTTGGCGTGGGCGCAGGGCGAACGCTCGGCCAGTCGCTTGGTGCGCACTTTTGTGCGGCAAGAAGGGGCCGTGCGGTGGGTCAACTGGCCCGAACCCGATGTGCCTTTTGAGCAAGTCGGCACGCCCACCTGGGATGGTTTGCCGCTGGACCGCTACCTCTCTTTGCTGGACATGCTCAACCCCATGAACCGTTTTTGGAGCGATGGGCGTTGGAACAAACTCACGGTGGCGCACGGCTGCTATTGGAAGAAGTGCAGCTTTTGCGATGTGAGCCTGGACTACATTTCGCGCTTTGACGCGGCCAGCGCGGAGACCTTGGTTGACCGCATTGAGGCCATTGTGGCGGAGACGGGGCAGACCGGATTCCACTTTGTGGACGAGGCAGCGCCGCCCAAATCGCTCAAGGCGTTGGCGGCAGAATTGCAGCGGCGTGGCACCTCCATTTCCTGGTGGGGCAATGTGCGGTTTGAGAAAACCTTCACACCAGAGCTTTGTTTGGCCTTGGCCGACAGCGGTTGCGTGGCCATATCGGGGGGCCTGGAGGTCGCCTCCGACCGCCTGCTCAAGCTCATGCAAAAAGGGGTTTCTGTGGCCCAAGTGGCCCGGGTCACCAAGGCCTTCAGCGACGCCGGCATTTTGGTCCATGCGTATTTGATGTATGGTTTTCCCACTCAAACCGTGCAAGACACGGTAGACGCTCTGGAGTACGTGCGGCAGCTCTTTTTGCATGGCTGCATTCAATCGGGTTTTTGGCACCGTTTTGTCTGCACCGTCCACTCCCCCGTCGGCCAAAATCCGCAGGCTTATGGCGTGACCTTGCAGCCCTTGCCGCCGGGTGACTTTGCCAAAAACGATGTGGGGTTTTTTGACCCCACCGGCGTGGACCATGACGCGTTGGGCGTGGGCCTGAAAAAAGCGGTTTACAACTACATGCACGGCATCGGCCTGGAGCAGGATGTGCGGTCGTGGTTTGATTTTTCGATGCCAAAAACCCAGGTCAAACGCCATTTTGTGGCCAAGGCCTTGGTGGGCGATGGGGCTTAGATTTAGGTTGCAGACTCCAAAAAATAGACTGGCCAGAAGGCTGAATGGGGGAAGAATACGTGGCAAGATGAATACCAATATGAAAAACGATGTTTTTGCAAAGACCTTGGTAGGGACTGCGCAGGGCCCCTTTTTTGAATCGGCTCAGGCCAAGCAAACGAGGCTGGTGGTGGAATCATTTTTCACCCTCCTGCGAGCGCGGGCGCCTGCCGAAGAAATTGCGGCCCTGTTTTCGGTCATCTTTGCTTGGGAAGTTCCGCAAAAATCCCTGCTCACCCCCTGGTCTGGGGTCATCAAAGGGCGGGCCCAAATCATTGACTTCATTGAGCAGTACCGGGCCTTGGCAACGCCCAAGCGCTTTGCCTTGGTGCGCATCATGGTCGAGGGCGACAATGCCATCACCATGGGCGAATTGGACACGGTCATGAACGACACCGGTGAGGCCTACCGAGTGGATTTCGCTTTTCATTTCGTGGTGCGTGAAGAAGCCATTGTTTCTTTGCGGATATACGAGACCACTTATCCTCTGGATTTGGTCCCCAGCCCGTAAAATCGGGGCATGAGCCTTGCCCTTGACGTCGATTCATTCGACGTGTCTCGCTTCGTGCGCGAAGCCAAACCCCTGAACAGCTACCGAAAGTACTGGGCGGCCCGCTTTGGCACGGCCCCTTTCCTGCCCATGAGCCGCGACGAAATGACGCAGCTGGGCTGGGACTCTTGCGACATCGTGCTCGTCACGGGCGATGCGTATGTGGACCACCCGAGTTTTGGCATGGCGGTGATTGGGCGGATGTTGGAAGCCCAGGGCTTCCGGGTCGGCATCATCGCCCAGCCCGATTGGCAAAGCGCCGAGCCATTTCGCACCTTGGGCAAGCCGAATCTGTTCTTTGGCGTCACGGCCGGCAACATGGATTCCATGATCAACCGTTACACGGCCGATCGCAAAATTCGCTCCGACGATGCCTACACGCCTGGCGATGTGGGTGGCAAGCGCCCCGACCGCGCCGCCATCGTTTACAGCCAGCGCTGTCGCGAAGCCTACAAAGAGGTGCCGATCATTTTGGGGGGCATCGAAGGTTCGCTGCGCCGCATTGCCCATTACGATTATTGGAGCGACAAGGTGCGCCGCTCCATTGTGGTTGATGCCAAATGCGATCTGCTGCTGTATGGCAACGCCGAACGCGCCATTGTCGAAGTGGCCCATCGCCTGGCTGCGCGCGAGCCGGTGGAACAAATCACCGATGTGCGGGGCACCGCCTTCATTCGCCGCAGCGGCGATGAAAGCGCGCAAGGCTGGTTTGAAATCGACTCCACCGAGGTCGACAGCCCGGGTCGGGTTGAAGCCCATGTCAACCCCTACTTGATGATTTCCGAACAGGCGCGTGAGCAAGGCGCCACCTGCGCGAGGGAAGAGGAGGCGGCTGAGGTGGCAGCCACTGCCGAGGCCAAAGCGTTGGCCGTATCGGCGGGCTCGCAAAAGTCCTCCGAACTGAAATCCAACGTCAAGCCGATTCAATTTGTGGCGAATCCCGCGCTCGTCAAACGAAACGAGGCCAAACTCAAGGTGCCGCCGCGTGAGCGCAGCGTGATTCGCCTGCCCGCCTATGAAGCGGTCAAAAGCGACCCCGTGCTTTATGCCCACGCCAACCGCGTGCTGCATTTGGAGACCAACCCCGGCAATGCGCGTGCCTTGGTGCAAGCGCACGGCGAGGGCACCACGGCCCGCGATGTGTGGATCAACCCGCCACCCATTCCCTTGACCACGGCCGAGATGGACGGGGTGTTTGACTTGCCCTACGCACGCAGCCCGCATCCGAGCTACGCCGATGAAAACGGCAGCCACGATGGCGCCACCAAAATCCCCGCCTGGGAGATGATTCGCTTCAGTGTCAACATCATGCGCGGCTGCTTTGGGGGCTGTACCTTTTGCTCCATCACCGAGCACGAGGGGCGCATCATCCAAAGCCGCTCGGAGGCGTCCATTTTGCGCGAGGTGGAAGACATCCGCGACAAGGTGAAGGGCTTCACCGGCGTGATTTCCGATTTGGGCGGCCCGACCGCCAACATGTACCGCATCGGCTGCAAGACCCCCGAAATCGAGGCCGCTTGCCGCAAGCCCAGTTGCGTTTTCCCGGGCATCTGCCAGAACCTGAACACCAACCACGATCCGCTGATTCAGATTTATCGCAAGGCCCGGGCCTTGAAGGGCATCAAAAAAATCCTGATCGGCTCTGGCTTGCGCTACGACCTGGCGGTCAAAAGTCCTGAATACGTCAAGGAACTGGTGCAACACCATGTGGGCGGTTACTTAAAGATCGCGCCTGAGCACACCGAGCGCGGTCCTTTGGACAAGATGATGAAGCCGGGCATTGGCTCTTACGACAAGTTCAAACAATTGTTTGACAAGTATTCCGAAGAGGCAGGCAAGAAACAATTTCTGGTGCCTTACTTCATCGCCGCCCACCCTGGCACCAGCGATGAGGACATGATGAACCTGGCCCTCTGGCTGAAACGCCATGGCTTCAGAGCGGACCAGGTGCAAACCTTCTACCCCAGCCCCATGGCCAGCGCGACGGCGATGTACCACAGTGGTCGCAACCCCTTGCGCAAGATCACGCGCGACAGCGAAGCGGTTGACATTGTTCGGGGTGACAAACGACGTCGTCTGCACAAGGCTTTTCTGCGTTATCACGACCCCAACAACTGGCCTTTGTTGCGCGAGGCCTTGAAATCCATGGGCCGGGCCGACCTGATTGGTAACGGGAAATTACATTTGATCCCCACTTTTCAGCCCCAGACTGCGGGTGGGTATACCAGCGCAAGACGCAAAAACTCCACACCTGCGGGCTCGGCACTGACGCAACACACGGGTTTACCTCCCAGAAGAAAAAAATAAAACAAGGCGAAGATTATTTACAACTCTTTGTTTTTATTGCATTTTCCTACTCGGCCGCTCCTTCCAGTCTCACCATAATCGGTGTTCGCTACAACATTATTAAGGGGCGTTTGATGAATACATTGATCACGGAGTTGGATAAATCTTTAAAGACACAAATCAATAACTGGGGCTGGTCGGCCTTGTTAAGGGGTTTGGTCACCTTGCTGTTTGGGGGGCTGGTCTTGGTCTATCCCACCACATCGATGGCCGTTTTGACCTTGTTTTTCGGCTGGTTTTGTTTGTTTGAAGGCCTCTTCCTGATATTTGGCGCCTTTACTCAAACCAGAGACAAAAGCTCGTTTTGGGCTACTTTCCTGGGGGGGCTGCTGGGCATCTTGATCGGTGCCTTGGTGCTTTGGCAACCTGAATATGCGGTGGCTTACATCGTGTTCTTTGTTGCCATCTGGGCTTTGATGCGGGGCGTGACCGAAATCATTCTGGCCATTGAATACCGCAAAATCATGCCCCACATGTGGCTGACCATCTTCACAGGCATCCTGACGGCTGTTTTGGGGCATTGGCCTGATGTGGAACTGGAATGTCGGCGCTTATGTGTTGATCATGTACGTGGGTGTTGTTGCCGTGCTGATTGCCATTGCTTTGTTGGTGTTGGCGTTCAAACTTTTCACCCACAAGCCCTTGACCAGCCAGATTCAAGCCTATGCCAACCAGCAAGCGCAACAAATCAACCAACAAATTCAACAGTTCAACAACCAACAAGGCAACGCCAACAACGGCAACAACAAGCCTTAATTCTTTGTGCGCCAGCGGCCACTTTGCCAAGAAAGGGGCCGTTGCCGGGTTAGAATCGGGTTTGTCGGAGCGTAGCGCAGCCTGGTAGCGCATCTGCTTTGGGAGCAGAGGGTCGCGAGTTCGAATCCCGCCGCTCCGACCATTCACACAAAAACCCGTCTTGGACTTGTCCTTGGCGGGTTTTTTTCTTTCTTGTTTCAAACTGGGCTGTTCTTGCTTGGTGCCTGAGTTGCTCCGGGTGCAAGTCAGACTTAGGAAAATGGCAATTCCTGCCAGAGGTCGATGTCAACAAAATGTGAGGACGGTTAAAACTTGACCGTCGTTTTTTAATTGTCAGTGATCGCAAGGAGACAAAATGAGAGTCACAAAACTTTACGCCGCCCTGTGGGCTGGTTTGATGGCCATGTCCGTCACATCTGCGGGCCATGCCGCTGAAGCCTCCATGGAAAACATGAAGCAAATGAAGGTGGCCAGCAGCGACCTGAACATCCCCCTGGTGGATCAAGGCGGTAAAAATGCAGATGCCATTCGAGCCAATCTGAAAAACATCAAACTGCCCCCTGGCTTCAAGATTGATTTGTACGCGGTGGTTCCCGATGCGCGCCACATGGCCGTTGCCCCCTCGACCAATATGCTGTTTGTCGGCACCCGCAAAACCCGGGTTTGGGCGGTGACGAACCGCAACAACGGCGATGTGGCCACGGAAGTCAAAGCCTTCGCGCCCAGCCTGGATTTCAAAAACCCCAATGGCGTTTGCTTCACCCCCGATGGTTTTTTGATCGTGGCTGAACACAACCGTGTGTTGACTTTCCCCGCAGCGGAGTTCTTCTATGAAGGCCCCGATGTGGCGGTGGGTGAAATCCTGCCACGTGGTAAATTGGTGCCGACGGAGTACGAGTCCTACAACCATGGGGCGCGTACCTGCCGCGTTGGCCCCGACAACAAGCTCTACATCACGGTGGGCCAACCCTACAACGTGCCGCCTGCTGACAAAGTGCAAGAATTCCGCACCTTGGGCATTGGCGGGATTCTTCGCATGAACCTGGACGGTTCAGGTCGCGAAGTTTATGCCGTGGGCATGCGCAACTCAGTGGGTCAAGATTTCAACCCCAAAGACGGTAGTCTCTGGTGGACGGACAACCAAACCGATGGTTTGGGCAACGACATCCCCCCTGGCGAGTTGAATCGCAGCGTCAAACCTGGGCAGGACTTTGGTTATCCCTACTGGAATGGGCATGTCAAAATTGCCGGTGGCCCAGCCGCCCCTGATTTGAAAGACTTGAAAGAGCCCGCCAATGCGGTTTTCCCTGAAGTGGAATTCCCTGCGCACCAGGCCCAACTTGGGATGACTTTCTATTCCGGCAAGATGTTTCCTGCTGAATACCGAGGGGGCATCTTTGTGGCCTCGCATGGCTCTTGGAACCGCAGCCCCGCCAGCGGTGCTCTGATCAACTTTGTGCCCGTCAAAGCAGATGGACATGCGGGTCAAAGCACCGTGTTTGCGGAAGGCTGGTTGAGCAAGGACACCGGCACTTATTTGGGCCGCCCCGTCGATGTGGCGGTGATGAAAGACGGCTCTTTGCTCGTTTCTGACGACTACGCCGGTGCCATCTACCGCATTTCGTACAGTGCGCCTTAAATGAGTCAGTCATTCGATTGGCGAACCCCATTTTGGGGGTTCGCAAGTGGCTTGGTGATGGCTCTGGCGTCCTCTGCTGTTCAGGCGGGGGACGCCAAAGTGGGCCAAGCCCTGGCGGCGCCATGTGCCCTGTGCCATGGCGTGAATGGCATCTCAACCTTGGCCGAAGCCCCCAATTTGGCAGGCCAGCCCGAGATTTATCTGGTGGAGCAATTGCGCAACTACCGCAGTGGCAAACGCAGTCATGATGTCATGAGTGTGATGGCCAAACCCCTGAGCGACGCCGACATTGACAATCTGGCCGCCTGGTTCGGTTCGTTTCAAATTCAAGTCACACGGCCGAATTAATCAGATGACGGCTGAGCAGGTCCAACGGACTGTCCGATTGGGGCGGTGTTCGGGTGCAGATCTGCATGCGACGCATGGCCCAATCGTTTGACAAAGGACAAATCTTCAGATTCATGGAAAGGGCAAACCCTTGGGCCACCGCCAAGGGCATGATGCCGATGCCCAGACCCGACTGGATCGATCGGCACAAGGCCTCGAAGCTACGGACTTGTACCCGCAAGGCCATGGTGCGCAGGGCCTGACGGGCCTTTTCCATGAGCAGCTTGGTCAGCGTGCTGCCGCCTTCCAAGCCAATCAAATCGAACGCCAGGAGCGCCTCAAAATCCAGCGGGGTTTCTGTGACTTCATGGTGGGCACTGAAAACCGCCACCAGTTGATCCACCCGATAAGGTTGAAGCCACAAATTGGCCGTTTCGCTGCCTTCGATGATGATGCCTAAATCGGCTTCACCGATGGTCACACGTCGGACCACTTCTTCACTCCAAGCCTCCTCCAACACGATCCGAACCTCTTCATGCTGGTTTTGGAATGCGGCGACATCGGCGGGTAAAAATTGAGCCATCGCCGAGGTGTTGCCGACAATTCTCAACACCACATTTCGGCCCAGCGCATAGTTCAGCATTTCGGCCCGCATCAGGTTCATGGCGGCAATGACGGCGCGGGCGTGGTTCAGCAGGTGTTCCCCGGCGGGGGTCAGTTGCAAGCCTCGGGAGTGGCGCTCAAACACCTGAACCTTGAATTGGTGCTCCAACAAGGACAACCGGCGACTGGCTGCCGGGACGGTGATGAAGCAAGCCTCTGCCGCCCTGGTCAAATTTCGGGTTTCGGCGGCTTTGACGAACAGGGCCAAAGAATCAACATCCGGCAGCATGGAAAGATTCTAGGGAATTGGCGAATTTCAACTGTCCTGCCAGAGACCGTCTTTTGGCGCTCTCTTGGCGCGTTCCGCCAAACAAAAAGCCGCTGAAAAGCGGCTTTTTGGTGTGGGCTGGCTGGATGAAGGGGGTTCAACGTTTGCGATCGCGTTCGTCGAAGGGCCAGCAGGTGAGGGTGTCTTGGTTCATGGAAATACTCCTTGGATGAGAACACAACGGCCCTGATTGCCCCCGGGTTGACATCTTTTTTAAAAATTTCCAAAAATTTTTAGCGCCCGTTTGGCCTGCCCGACTGGGATCGAACCAGTGACATTCAGCTTAGAAGGCTGATGCTCTATCCAACTGAGCTACGGGCAGGTGTCCTGTAACCGAGCCAAATTATCGTTCAATTGCTGGAGCCGCCTGGTCCTGAATTGATTTTTTCAATGCCCAAGATTGAGACATTCAATTGAAAAGTGCATCCACTTGTTTATAATTAACGTCAATCCAGTTATCAGTACCGATAGTTATTTTTAATTGGATGTGCCTTGTTTTTGATTCCCGCTACTTTTAAAGGAAATTTCATGTCTCTCATCAACACCATGGTTGCCCCCTTCAAGAACCAAGCTTTTCACAACGGCAAATTTGTCGAAGTGACCGAGCAAAACCTCAAGGGCAAATGGTCTGTGCTGATTTTCATGCCTGCTGCTTTCACCTTCAACTGCCCCACCGAAATTGAAGACGCCGCCGACAACTACGCCGAATTCCAAAAGGCTGGCGCCGAGGTCTACATCGTCACCACCGACACCCATTTTTCGCACAAGGTGTGGCACGAAACCTCGCCCGCCGTGGGCAAGGCCAAGTTCCCGCTGGTGGGCGATCCCACCCACGCTTTGACCAATGCCTTTGGGGTTCACATCCCTGAAGAAGGCCTGGCTTTGCGCGGTACCTTCATCATCAACCCCGATCTGCAAATCAAGACCTTGGAAATTCACTCCAACGAAATCGCCCGCGATGTCAAGGAAACCCTGCGCAAGCTGAAGGCCGCTCAGTACACCGCCGCTCACCCCGGTGAAGTCTGCCCCGCCAAGTGGAACGAAGGCGCCAAGACCTTGACCCCTTCTTTGGATTTGGTTGGCAAAATCTAAGCCAGCATTTGACTTGAGCCCCTAGGGCGCTGAGTTGCAAGCTGGCCCAAAAGGCTGGCTTGCTCACTCAGGCGTCTTTTTTTTCGCCTTCACAGACCCCTCAAAGGAATCTCCATGCTCGACACCGCCATGAAAACGCAGTTGCAAGCGTATTTGCAAAACCTCCGCGCCCCCATTCGACTGATCGCCTCGTTGGACCACTCCAGCGGTGCGACCGAAATGCGTGAACTGTTGCAAGAGATTGCCGAGTTGTCTGACAAGGTGAGCTTTGACGAGTCGGGCACAGATGCACGTCGCCCTTCCTTTGTCATCGCCAAAGAAGGCGAGACCCGGGGCGTGCGGTTTGCCGCCATTCCCATGGGCCATGAGTTCACGTCCTTGGTTTTGGCCTTGCTCTGGACCGGTGGCCATCCCCCCAAGGTGGATGCCGAAGTGATCGAGCAAATCAAGGCGCTGGACGAGGCATACAAGTTCGAGGTCTACATGTCCTTGTCCTGCCACAACTGCCCCGATGTGGTGCAAGCCGCCACTCTGATGGCGATTGTGAACCCCAAGATTCAGACCACAGTGGTCGACGGCGCTTTGTTCCAAGACGAAGTGAATGAGCGCCAAGTCATGGCCGTGCCCATGGTGTTCATGAACGATGCCATGTTTGCCTCGGGTCGCATGACCTTGGAAGAGATGATCGGCAAACTTGACACCCGTTCGGACGAGCGTGAAGCCGCCAAATTGAACGCCAAAGCCCCTTACGACGTGCTGATTTTGGGCGGTGGCCCCGCCGGCGCCGCCGCCGCGGTGTATGCGGCACGCAAAGGCATCCGGGTCGGTGTGGCGGCCGAGCGATTTGGCGGTCAGGTGAACGACACCATGGCCATTGAAAACTACATCTCGGTCCTGGAGACCGATGGCCCCAAACTCGCCGCCGCCCTGGAAGCGCAAGTGCGCCACTACGAGGTGGACATCATGAATTTGCAACGCGCAGACCAAGTGATTCCTGCCAGCAGCGCAGGCGGCTTGGTCACGGTGAAAATGGCCAATGGCGGCAGCTTGAAATCGCGCAGCGTGATTTTGTCCACCGGCGCGCGCTGGCGCAATGTGAACGTGCCCGGCGAGGCCGAGTACAAAAACAAGGGCGTGGCCTATTGCCCGCATTGCGACGGCCCTTTGTTCAAAGGCAAGCGCGTGGCCGTCATTGGCGGTGGCAACTCAGGCGTGGAAGCGGCGATCGATTTGGCTGGCATCGTTGAGCATGTGACCTTGGTGGAATTTGCCGACGCCTTGAAAGCCGACGCCGTCTTGGTCAACAAGCTCAAGAGCTTGGCGAATGTGAGCATCCATGTGAATGCCCAAACCACCGAAATCACCGGCGACGGTCAAAAGGTCAACGGCTTGCGTTTCAAGGACCGCGTCAGTGGCGAAGAGCAAACCGTGTCGCTGGCCGGGGTATTCGTGCAAATTGGCTTGGTGCCCAACACCGACTTCTTGAAGGGCACGGTGGATTTGAGCCGTTTCGGTGAAATCGTGATCGACGACAAATGCCACACCAATGTGCCGGGTGTGTTTGCGGCCGGGGACGTGACCACCGTGCCCTACAAGCAGATCGTGATTGCAGCGGGCGAGGGCTCTAAAGCCGCCTTGAGTGCTTTTGATTACCTGATTCGCACACCGGTCTAAAAACGGCCCCGTCTGGAACAGGGACTAAAAAAAAGAGGCGCCAATGCGGCGCCTCTTTTTTTATCAGTCGGTGTTGCGCCACTTTTTCACATCGGCGGCGCTGGGCTGCACTTTGGCTCCGTCGATGTAACGGTAGTCCACCAACACACCCTTGCCGTTCTCATTGCGCGTGCGACCCACGAAACCACCCAAGGTCGATTGATGGTCTTCGGCGCGGTATTGAATGCGGCCAAAGGGCGTGTTGACCGACAAGCCGGTGAACGCGGTGATGAGTTTGTCGGTGTCGGTGCTGTGGGCTTTTTGAATGCCTTCGGCCAAGGATTTGATGGTGCTGTAGCCCACCACGGAGCCCAGGCGTGGGTAGTCATTGAACTTTTGGGTGTAGGC
>CAIUTG010000138.1 GCA_903902035.1 uncultured Curvibacter sp.
CCCAGCATCTGCAACGCAACCAGGCCTGGCTGAATTTGGTGCGGGCCAAACTGCATTTGGTGGCGGGCCGCCGAGAAGACCGTTTGCTGTTCGACTTGCAAACGGGTGTGGCCGAGTCCTTGGGGTTTAAAAACGAAGCCAGCTCGAAAAACCCCAACAACAAAACCCTGATTCGGGCTTCCGAACAATTGATGAAGCGGTATTACTGGGCCGCCAAAGCGGTGACTCAGTTGCAACAAATTCTGATGCTCAACATTGAAGAGCGTCTGCACCCCAAAGACCACCAACTCAGCCCCATCAACGATCGGTTCTTCAACAAGGCCGGCATGATCGAAGTCGCCAGCGACGATTTGTACCTGCGCCAGCCCCACGCCATTTTGGAAACCTTTCTGGTCTACCAGCAAACCCAGGGCGTGCAAGGGCTGTCTGCCCGTACCCTGCGTGCCCTCTACAACGCGCGCAAGGTGATGGATGCCAAGTTCAGGGCCGATCCGGTCAACCGCCAGACCTTCATCCAGATTCTGCAACAACCCGAAGGCATCACCCATGCCATGCGTTTGATGAACCAAACCTCGGTGCTGGGACGTTACCTGTGGGTGTTCCGCAAAATTGTGGGTCAAATGCAGCACGACCTGTTTCATGTGTACACCGTGGACCAGCATATTTTGATGGTGCTGCGCAATGTGCGCCGCTTCTTCATGCCCGAACATGCGCATGAGTACCCGTTTTGCTCACAACTGGCCTCTGGCTGGGAAAAGCCCTGGCTGCTCTACACCGCCGCGCTGTTTCATGACATTGCCAAAGGCCGGGGGGGCGACCATTCGCAGTTGGGCATCCACGAGGTCATGCGGTTCACCAGGCAGCACCACTTGGCCAAAGCCGATGCCGAATTCATTGCTTTCTTGGTGGGTGAACACCTGACCATGAGCCATGTGGCGCAAAAACAAGATCTGGGGGATCCCGATGTGATTGCCGCCTTTGCGCAGCGGGTCGGCAACGAGCGCCGTTTGACGGCGCTTTACCTGCTGACCGTGGCCGACATTCGGGGCACCAGCCCCAAGGTGTGGAACGCCTGGAAAGGCAAGCTGCTGGAAGACCTTTACCGGGCGACCCTGCGCGCCCTGGGGGGCCACACCCACGAGCCCCAAGCGGAGGTGGCCTCGCGCAAACGCGAGGCTTTGGCCAAATTGGCGCTGGCCGCCCTGCCCCACCAAGTGCAAAAACCCCTGTGGGACCGGCTGGATGTGAGTTACTTCATGCGCCACGATGCCGAAGACATTGCCTGGCATACCCGCATGCTGTCGCGCCATTTGGACAGTCCCCAACCCATCGTCAAAGCCCGACTTTCGCCCTGGGGCGAGGGCTTGCAAGTGGTGGTCTACACCCCTGACCAGGCCGATTTGTTTGCGCGCATCTGCGGTTATTTTGACCAGGCGGGCTTCAGCATTCTGGATGCCAAAATCCACACCACCAGCACCGGCTATGCCTTGGACACCTTCCAAATCGTGACCGACATGCTGCCCGAGCATTACCAAGAGTTCACCCAAAAGGTGGAAGTCGAGCTGGCCCGCACCCTCCAAACGGCCGGGCCCTTGCCAACCCCCACCCGCTCACGCCAATCACGGCGCGTCAAGAGCTTCCCGATTGCACCCCGCGTGAGTTTGTACCCCGACGAGAAAGCCCAGCGTTGGCTGCTGAGCATCTCGGCCAGCGACCGTGCTGGCTTGTTGTATACCGTCGCCCGGATTTTGGCGAAACACCAAATCAATTTGCAATTGGCCAAGGTCAGCACCTTGGGGGAACGGGTTGAAGACACCTTCCTGGTTGAAGGCAATGACTTGCAGCACAACAAAAAGCAAATTGAAATCGAGACGGAATTGTTGGCCGCACTGGCCAACTGAGCGCGCGTCATGGCAGCCAACGACAACGCCCCTCTGGCCAAAGTGCCCGAAGTCACCTTGAGCTTTTGGCTCATCAAAATCGTCGCGACCACGCTTGGCGAAACCGGTGGGGATGCCATCTCGATGTCGATGAACCTGGGTTATTTGGTCGGGACCGCCATCTTTGCGGTGCTTTTCCTGGCCGCTGTGATTGCCCAAATCAAAGCCAACAGTTTTCACCCTTTCCTGTATTGGACGACCATCGTGGCCACCACCACGGTGGGGACGACCTTGGCCGATTTTGTGGACCGTTCGCTCGGCATCGGGTATGCGGGCGGCGCCAGTTTGCTGCTGGCCTTGTTACTCAGCACCCTTTGTGTTTGGCACCGTACCCTGGGTTCGGTTTCAGTCAACTCTGTCAACTCGCCCAAGGCCGAGGCCTTTTACTGGTTGACCATCATGTTTTCACAAACCCTGGGCACCGCCTTGGGTGACTGGACGGCCGACTCGGCTGGCCTGGGCTATGAGGGGGCTGCCCTCGTCTTCGGTGGTCTACTCGCGTTGGTCGCTGCGGCTTACTATAGGACTGACCTGTCCCCGACCTTGCTCTTTTGGACCGCTTTCATTTTGACGCGCCCGCTGGGGGCGGTGGTTGGCGATTTTTTAGACAAACCGCTGAGCGATGGTGGTTTGGCCTTGAATCGCTTTGCCGCCTCGGCCGTCCTGCTGGCCTTCATGGTGATGGCCATTTTGCTGTCTCGGCAACGCGCAGCAAAATCAGCGCATTGAGGGGCTGGAGAAAGGTGCGTAGACCAAAATGGACACGACAGGGGGCTGGTTTTATTGGGCATTGCTGTCGGCTGTCTTTGCAGCCCTGACGGCCATTTTTGCCAAGGTGGGCATTCAGGGCGTTGACTCCGATCTGGCCACGCTGATCCGAACGGCCATCATCATCGTCGTTTTGTCGGTGTTTGTCGCCTGCACGGGAAAATGGGCCAATCCTTTGACCTTGTCCACCCGAACCTGGGTTTTCCTGGGGCTGTCTGGTTTGGCCACAGGGGCCTCTTGGGTGTGCTACTTCCGTGCGCTCAAAATGGGCGACGCCTCCCAGGTCGCACCCGTCGACAAACTCAGTCTGGTGTTGGTCGCGGTATTTGCATTCGCCTTTTTGGGCGAACGTCCGTCACTGCGCGAATGGTCTGGCATTGCCATGGTGGCGGGCGGTGTTTTGCTGCTCGCCTTCAAGCGTTGATCGGGGAAAAAGAACGTAGGCCGCTCAGGCCAACAAGGCCGCCAACCCGCCCTCCGGCTCAAACCGTTTGTTGACAAAGCGCAGCCGCGTCGGCCCCTCAAATCCGGGTACAGGATTGGAGTGCTGGGGGTCGCCGGGGTAGCAAATGACCCGCACCCCGTTGTCATCAAAGGGTTCGGGCTGGGTCAATGTCGGGCGGGTTTTTTCGGCATGGGCCAACACACTGGCCGCATTGGGGAAACGCGCCAATTGGGACAAGCTCATGATTTGCGGCGGTGCCAGTCCAATGCGCCCTTCCCAGTAGTCGTGCAAGCCTTGACGAGGGCGTAGCCAAACCGTTTCGGTGGCCTCAAAATTGTCGTGCAAGGCCAATTGCTCTGGGGGCGCCAGGGCCACAAAAAAACGGGTGTCAAACCGCTTGTTCATGACCGAAGGCATGCGGGGGGTGACCCAGCGCGACC
>CAIUTG010000139.1 GCA_903902035.1 uncultured Curvibacter sp.
AAGGCCGCCGCCATTGCTTATGGTCTGGACAATGCCAGCGAAGGCGTCTACGCCGTGTTTGACCTTGGTGGTGGCACGTTTGATATTTCGGTGCTGCGTTTGACCCAGGGGGTTTTTGAAGTCATGGCCACCGGCGGTGACTCGGCCTTGGGGGGGGATGACTATGACCAGGCTTTGGCGGCCTGGGTCTTCGGTCAAGTGAGGCCTTCGGACCCTGCAAAACACACCGACTCTGGTGACTGGGCCCGACTCCGTTTGGCCGCCCGCGCCTGCAAAGAAACCCTGACCCTGCAAGACAGTGCGCTGTTCAGCGCCGAACTCAGCCAAGGCCCCATTTCGGTCACAGTCAGCCGTGCCGACTTCCATGCGGCCACCGAAAGCCTGACCCAACGCAGCCTGGAGGCCGTGCGCAAGACCTTGCGCGATGCCAAACTCCAACGCGAGGAGGTCAAGGGCGTGGTCATGGTGGGCGGCTCCACCCGCATGCCACAAATTCAACAAGCCGTGGCCGACTTCTTTGGTCAGCCGCCTTTGAACAACCTCAACCCCGATGAGGTGGTGGCCTTGGGCGCGGCCATCCAGGCCAATCAGCTGGCTGGCAACAACCCCAAAGGGGATTTGCTGCTGTTGGATGTGATCCCCTTGTCCTTGGGCATCGAAACCATGGGCGGCCTGGTTGAGCGCATCGTGCCTCGCAACCAAACCATTCCGACCGCCATGGCGCAGGACTTCACCACCTACCAAGACGGGCAAACCGCGCTGGCCTTGCATGTGGTGCAAGGCGAACGCGACCTGGTGGCCGATTGCCGCAGCCTGGCCCGCTTCGAGCTGCGTGGCATCCCCCCCATGGCGGCGGGTGCGGCGCGCATTCGCGTGACTTTCACCGTGGATGCGGATGGCTTGCTGCAAGTCAGTGCCAAAGAGCAGGGCAGTGGGGTGGAAGCGCAAATCAAGGTCAAGCCGTCTTACGGTTTGTCTGACGACGACATTGCCCAGATGTTGCAAAGCAGTTTCAACACCGCCCAGGCCGATATGCAAGCCCGCGCCTTGGCCGAAGCCCAATTGGATGTGGACCGCCTTGTCCTGGCCACTCAAAGCGCATTGCAAGCCGATGGTGATTTGCTGACCCCTGAAGAACGGGGCCAGATTGATGCCCTGATGCAAGCGGCCCAAGCCAGCAAGAATTTAAATGACCCCGCCGCCATTGAAGCGGCCACCCAGGCCTTGGCCAAAGGCACCGAAGCCTTCGCGGCCAGCCGCATGAATCGCGGGATTCAGCAGGCCTTGGCGGGCCGTCATGTGAATGCGGTTTGATGAACGCGCTTTGAATTGAGAACACCATGCCTTTGATCAAAATCCTGCCCCATGAAGAGCTGTGCCCACAAGGCGCGCAAATCCAAGTCGCCACCGGCACCAACATCTGCGAAGCCTTGTTGGACCACCACATCAACATCGAACACGCTTGCGACATGAGCTGCGCTTGCACCACTTGCCATGTGGTCGTGCGCGAAGGCTTTGCCTCACTCAACGAAGCCGATGAAGCCGAAGAAGACTTGCTGGATCGGGCCTGGGGGCTGGAGCCTCAGTCGCGCCTGAGTTGCCAAGCCCGGGTGGGGCGAGCGCCTTTGACCATCGAAATCCCCAAGTACACCATCAACCACGCCAAAGAAAACCACTGAGGCGTTGACCCAAGGCTCACCATGTCGCGCTTGATTGTTTTGGACACCGAAACCACCGGCCTTTCCGCAGAAGGCGGTGACCGCATCATCGAAATCGGTTGCGTTGAATTGATCAACCGAAAACTCAGCGGCAACAACCTTCACTACTACTTGAATCCCGAGCGGGACAGCCACGAGGATGCCCTGCGGGTGCATGGCATCAGCAATGAATTTTTGCGTGACAAGCCCAAGTTCTCCGCCATTGCCGATGAGTTGCTGAACTACCTGAATGGGGCGGAAGTCATCATCCACAACGCCGCCTTTGACGTGGGCTTTTTGAACAAAGAGTTGGAGCGGGCGCAACGACCACCGCTCAAAGCCGTGGTTGCCAAGGTGGTGGACACCCTGACCATGGCCAAGGAAATGTACCCCGGCAAACGCAACTCGCTGGACGCCTTGTGTGACCGGCTCGGCGTGGACAACTCGGGCCGCACCTTGCATGGGGCCTTGCTGGATGCCGAGTTATTGGCCGATGTCTACATCTACATGACTCGGGGCCAGGACGCCTTGCTGGTCGAAGCGAGCCCGGAAGAGGTGAGTGCCCAATCCGAAGACGCCTTTGATTGGCAAGGCCTGGAACTGCCTGTGTTGCGTGCGAACGAGCAAGAACTGGCTGCCCATGAGGCGGTGTTGGCCCAGTTGGACAAGTCCAGCAACGGACAAACAGTTTGGCGAAAATTTGTGTCATAATAGAAGGCTTGACGCACAGTCAAGGGCGATTAGCTCAGGGGTAGAGCACTGCATTCACACTGCAGGGGTCGCAAGTTCGAAACTTGCATCGCCCACCAAATACCTCCATGACATCCCATGTCAAAAGCACTCCGTGTAAAAACCGAGTGCTTTTTTTAAGTCAAAAACAGTTCCACCGGACCCAGGGTTTAGCACCGTTTCAAGGCGTCTTCAATTGCCTTGCTCAGGCTTGCAGGGGTGTCGGTGGGCGCATAACGGTGGATGACTCGGCCGTCCCGGCCAATTAAAAATTTGGTGAAATTCCACTTAATGCCCTCGGTGCCCAACAAGCTGGGGGCTTCCTTTTTTAGCCATTGGAACAACGGGTTGGTGTGTGGCCCGTTGACGTCGGACTTTTTCATCATGGTGAACGTGACGCCATAATTTTTTTGGCAAAAGCCCGCGATTACTTCATCGGAAGCGGGGCTTGGTGCCCAAATTGATTGCAGGGAAAGCCCAAGACAACCAGTCCTTCGGGGCCGTACTTCTGGTGCAAGGCCTCCAAGCCAGCGAACTGCGGGGTAAAGCCGCAGGCACTGGCCGTGTTCACGACCAGCAGCACTTTGCCAGCGTGCGCCCCCAAATGCAGGGTTTGGCCATCGATGGTGGTCAAGGCAAAAGAGGTCAATGCGGTCATACGGTCGGTTCCTTCTCCAAGTCAAAGGGAGCAATGGTGTCTTGTTTTTCACAAGGCGGATTCAAGTACGAGATGCAACAAAGATGAACCCGGTACTGGGTGGCTGAGGATGCCAAGGCAT
>CAIUTG010000140.1 GCA_903902035.1 uncultured Curvibacter sp.
AGCTCGAAGCTGACAAGGCTATGGACAAAGATGCCGAAGCCGAGTTGAACGGTGCCATCGCGGCGTTCAAAAAGTCCTTCGCTTAAATCCCACCTGACCATCCAAGGAGCCACGAATGGCAGCAGGTAAGGAAATACGCGGCAAGATCAAATCGGTGGAAAACACCAAGAAGATCACCAAGGCCATGGAAATGGTGGCCGCTTCCAAAATGCGCAAGGCGCAGGACCGGATGCGTGCCGCACGTCCGTACAGCGAAAAGATCCGCAATGTCGCCGCCAACCTTGGTCAAGCCAACCCGGAGTATGTGCACGCGTTCATGAAAACGAACGAGGCCAAATCCGCTGGCGTGATTGTGGTGACCACCGACAAGGGCCTGTGTGGCGGCATGAACACCAACGTGTTGCGTGCCGTCACCAGCAAGCTGCGCGACTTGCAAACGCAAGGCGTGTCGGCTGAGGCCGTGGCCATTGGCAACAAAGGCCTGGGCTTCTTGGGTCGGGTGGGTGTCAAAGTGGTTTCGCATGTGACCGGACTGGGCGATACCCCCCACCTGGACAAGCTCATTGGGCCTGTCAAGGTGTTGTTGGACGCCTACCATGAAGGCCGCATCAATGCGGTCTACCTGGCTTACACCAAGTTCATCAACACGATGAAACAAGAATCGGTGGTTGAGCAGTTGTTGCCCTTGTCTGCAAAGACCCTTGAATCGGAAAAAACCGAGCATGGTTGGGACTACCTGTACGAACCCGATGCACAAAGCGTGATTGACCACTTGCTGGTTCGTTATGTGGAGTCCCTGGTGTACCAAGCGGTGGCTGAAAACATGGCATCGGAACAATCGGCTCGGATGGTGGCCATGAAGGCCGCTACCGACAACGCAGGCAATGTGATCGGCGAATTGAAGCTGGTCTACAACAAGACCCGTCAGGCAGCGATCACGAAAGAACTTTCGGAAATCGTCTCCGGTGCGGCTGCGGTTTGATCACAGTTTAAAAATGAATGGAGCAAAATAAAATGGCTCAAGGCAAAATTGTTCAGTGTATTGGCGCTGTGGTGGACGTGGAATTTCCACGCGATCAAATGCCCAAAATCTACGACGCGCTCAAGCTCGAAGGCTCGGCCCTGACCCTCGAAGTGCAACAGCAACTCGGCGACGGCGTGGTGCGTACCATTGCGCTGGGCTCCAGCGATGGCCTGCGTCGCGGTCTCATGGTGACCAACACCGATGCGCCCATCACCGTGCCCGTGGGCAAGGCCACTTTGGGTCGCATCATGGACGTGCTGGGCGCGCCCATCGATGAACGCGGCCCCGTCAGCCAAGAGCTGACCGCCTCGATTCACCGCAAGGCCCCGGCTTATGACGAACTGTCGCCCTCACAAGAATTGCTGGAAACCGGCATCAAGGTGATCGACTTGGTCTGCCCCTTCGCCAAAGGCGGTAAGGTGGGCTT
The DNA here is from genome assembly GCA_903902035.1 of uncultured Curvibacter sp. Classification (GTDB taxonomy): domain Bacteria; phylum Pseudomonadota; class Gammaproteobacteria; order Burkholderiales; family Burkholderiaceae_C; genus Curvibacter. The sequence continues at coordinate 1,452 of CAIUTG010000140.1, forward strand.
GTTCGGTGGCGCCGGTGTGGGCAAGACCGTGAACATGATGGAACTCATCAACAACATCGCCAAGGCCCACTCGGGTTTGTCGGTGTTCGCTGGTGTGGGTGAGCGTACCCGTGAAGGCAATGACTTCTATCATGAAATGGCCGACTCTGGCGTGGTGAACCTGGAAAACCTGGGTGAGTCCAAAGTGGCCATGGTTTACGGTCAGATGAATGAGCCCCCAGGCAACCGTCTGCGTGTGGCCTTGACCGGTTTGACCATTGCCGAATCCTTCCGGGACGAAGGCCGTGACGTGTTGTTCTTCGTGGACAACATCTACCGCTACACCTTGGCCGGTACCGAAGTGTCCGCGCTGTTGGGCCGTATGCCTTCGGCGGTGGGTTATCAGCCGACCTTGGCCGAAGAAATGGGCCGTTTGCAAGAACGAATTACCTCCACCAAAGTGGGCTCGATCACCTCCATCCAAGCCGTTTACGTGCCTGCCGATGACTTGACCGATCCTTCGCCTGCCACCACCTTTGCTCACTTGGACTCCACCGTGGTGTTGTCGCGTGACATCGCTGCTTTGGGTATTTACCCCGCCGTGGATCCGCTCGACTCCACCAGCCGCCAGTTGGACCCCAACGTCGTCGGCGAGGACCACTACAACACCGCCCGTGCGGTGCAAGGCACGCTGCAACGCTACAAAGAACTGCGCGACATCATCGCCATCTTGGGCATGGACGAGTTGGCACCTGAAGACAAATTGATCGTGGCTCGCGCCCGTAAGATTCAGCGCTTCTTGTCGCAGCCTTTCCACGTGGCTGAAGTGTTTACCGGCTCGCCCGGCAAATACGTGCCCTTGTCCGAAACCATCCGTGGTTTCAAGATGATTGTGGCTGGCGAGTGCGATCATTTGCCCGAACAGGCCTTCTACATGGTGGGTACCATCGACGAAGCGTTTGAGAAGGCCAAAAAGGTCTAATCATCATGGCAACCATTCAAGTTGACGTTGTGAGTTGTGAAGAGGCCGTGTTCTCGGGCCTGGCCAAGTTTGTGGCCTTGCCTGGTGAATCCGGCGAGCTGGGCATTTTGCCCGGCCACACGCCGCTGATTACCCGCATCAAGCCTGGCTCGGTGCGAATTGAGACGGCAGACGGCGGCGAAGAGTTTGTGTTTGTGGCAGGTGGCATCCTCGAAGTACAGCCCCATGGGGTGACAGTCCTGTCCGACACCGCGATTCGCGGCAAAGACTTGGACGAAGAGCGTGCCAACCAAGCCCGTTTGGCCGCCGAAGAAGCGCTGAAAAATGCCAAGAGCGATTTGGACTTGGCCAAAGCCCAGTCCCAGTTGGCCATCATGGCTGCTCAATTGGCTGCCGTGCGCAAATACCGCCAGAAGAAATAAAGTCCTGCGCAGGGGGCAACCCACCTTGCATTGAGGCCGATCAGCCCCATCGTTCAAACGATGCGGGCTTTTCTTTTTTTGCATAATCACCCCATGCCTAAATCAAAACAGAGAGTCCTCATGGTGGGTGGATCTGCCCAAGAAACGGAAGCGGCTTTTTACGATGCCTTGCAAAAAGGCGATCTGGAATTGCTCATGGCTTGCTGGGCCGAAGAGGACGAGGTGGTCTGCGTTCACCCCGGGGGGCCACGTCTGCTGGGTCACGGCGCCATCCGCTCGGTGTTTGAGGGCATTTTTGCCAACGGTGGCATCCCCGTCACCCCACAGCGGGTCCAGCGCATGGAGGGCTTGGGCAGTGCGGTGCACAGCCTGCTGGAGCGAATTGAACTGAACACCCACGAGGGACCCAAACTCGGCTGGATCGTCGCCACCAATGTGTACCAAAACACCGCCCACGGCTGGCGCCTGGTGGCGCACCACGCCAGCCAAGGGCCTGAGCATGTCGATGTGGCCGAGTTGGACATTCATACCCCCGCCCCGGTTTTGCATTGAGCGTAGGCCATGCAGTTTTACCAGTCGCCTTTTTGGTTGCCCGGCGGCCATTTGCAAACCATCTGGGGCGCGCGTTGCTCAACCAGCCGACTGCCGCAAACCCGCGCGCCTCAATTCGTTCGTGAACGCTGGGACACCCCGGACGGGGACTTCATCGATGTGGATTTTGCCGGCCTCGACAGCACCAACCCGCCCACAAGTGGCCTGGTCTTGTTCCATGGACTGGAAGGGGATTCAAGCAGTGCGTATTCTCAAGCCTTTGCGGCCTTGACCCAGGCCCGGGGTTGGGCTTTGGCCATCGTTCATTTTCGGGGCTGCAGTGGCGAGATCAACCGCGCACCCCGGGCTTACCATTCGGGCGATTTTGAAGAAATCGATTGGATTGTTCAACACTTGAAAACACGCATGCCCACCCCGCTTTATGCGGTTGGCATCTCCCTGGGGGGCAATGCCTTGCTGCGCTGGGCCCAAGAACGCGGCACCAGCGCCAGCGCTGATGTGGCGGGTGTCGCGGCCGTTTGCTCGCCGTTGGATTTGATGGTCAGCGGCCGCGCCTTGGAGCTGGGCTTTAATCGCTGGGTCTACACCCGCATGTTCTTGCAAACCATGAAACGCAAGGCGCGGCTCAAATGGCAGCAATTTCCGGGCTTGTTCAATCTGGAGGCCACCCAAAAGGCCAAAACACTGGCTGAGTTCGACAATGTGTTCACTGCACCGTTGCACGGCTTCAAGGACACCGCAGACTATTGGCAACGGGCGTCGGCCAAACCCCATTTGAAAAAACTGCAAATCCCGGCACTGGTCTTGAATGCTCAAAATGACCCCTTCGTTCCTGCACACAGCTTGCCCCAGTCACACGAGGTGAGTTCATGCGTCACCTTGTGGCAACCCGCGCAAGGGGGGCATGTGGGCTTCCCGGTTGCCCAGGGTCGCGGGCTGGGCAGCCATGTGTTGGCCATGCCCGGCGCGGTGCTGGATTGGTTCAGCCAATGGAGGCCCTCGCATGGATGACCTGGTCCTTCAAGCCATGGCCAAATGGCCCCAAGTGCCCGCTTGCTACAACTGGCTGGGCTTGGATGCCAGAGGCCAATGGCGATTGCGCGACGATGCGGTACAGGCCTTGGGGGCCTTTAACAGCGGGGTTGCGGGTGCGCAGGGCTCGGTGCTGCGCCATGAAAAGCTGGTGGCCTTTATTCAGCGCAACTACGCGGCCGATGCGCAGGGCCGCTGGTATTTTCAAAATGGCCCACAACGGGTGTTTGTGGAGTTGGCTGCCGCGCCCTGGATTTGGCGTTTGAATGAACACGGGCAATTGGCCGCCTTTGTGCCGGAATTCGGCTCGGACCCGCTGACCCACAGCGCATCCACCGAGGCACCTTTTCGAGTATTGTCCACTTGGGTCGACGAGTCGGGCTGGCTGTATGCCCTCACCCCAGCCGGCTTGGGCTTGGTGCACAGCCAGGATGTTGGACTGGCCGTGCAGCAAATCGAGGCAGGGCATTGGCACCCGCAAGAGGTGTCAAAGGCCGAGTTGGGTCAGCGTTTCGGCTTTGTCATGAGCCCTGCCATGCAGGCAGAAAAGGGCTGACTTAGTTTTTGGCTTGAGCGGCGGCGACGGGTTGGGGCACGGCAAACTTGGCACCGGCGGCATTGGCCATGTAAACCACGCCTCGGCCCACTTCAACATCGTCAAAATCACCACCGCCTTGAGCGCCCATGGCCCCTTTGCCGTGCAGGGCTGAATTCAACAAAGCCTCATAACCTTTGGCAATGCGGGGAGCCCAGGCCTTGGCATCTTCAAATTTGGGAGAACCCGCCACCCCCGCTGCATGGCAGGTGCTGCATTGGGCTTTGAAAACCTGCTCGCCCGTTTTGAGTTCGCGGTTGGCATCGCGCACTTCAACTTGTGCGACGGGGTGAATGCGGGCATCAATTTCAGCGGGCGTGCTGCTGGCGCCGGCTTCAGGCAAGTTGTGACCGGTGACGTAGTGAACCAAGCCAATGATGATGAAGACTGGCACCACAAAGGAAAAAAGGACGGCCAACAAGAGCTGTTTAGGCGTTTTGATCGGGCCCGTGTGGGCTTCGTGAGACTCGTTGGCGTGTTCGCTCATGATGTCCTCAAAGGAGTGTGGTTGGGATGCTCAAATTCGTCAGAAATTATACCCAGCGTCCATGGGTCGTCAGGCTGGGCATGCCATAATTGACAAGATCGAAAACACTCGATTTGCGGCTGTAGCTCAGTGGATAGAGTATTGGCCTCCGAAGCCAAGGGTCGTGGGTTCGATCCCCGCCAGCCGCACCACTTTTTGAAACCCAAGCCCCATGCGGTGTCCACTGAATGGGACTTTGCAGTCATACAGAAGATTTAGGCTTGACTGCAACAACAGGTCCCGGTCTCCCAATTGCCAATGAAGTCGGTGGATGTTCGCGCAAGTGAGTGCTTTCGTCCCGAGCCCATCGCCTTGTTATCACCTTGTCCGGCCAAGTCGCCCCTGACGCGCAGTTGCTGGCTATGGAATCGATAGCAGGCAGTCTGCTGAGAGTGTTGAACGGGATTATTTGCGGCTTTGTCGGGTAGCCTGCAGCTGGGTCTTTGATTCGGCAGCAGAAATACCTTTGCCCGCTAGGCGATCTTGTTCGCCCGACGCAATGGTTTTCAGGAGCCCGATCAAGTTATCGGTTTTTTGTACACCGCCGTATGCCTCCATGAGAAGCTGTGACCAATCATCTGGAGGGAGACCAGACTCCAGCATTTTGCGAAACACTCGGTACGCGTCTTCGCCGCTCTCATAGGCTCGTTTGGTGTCTTCATCATTGACCCAAGCGAACACGATGACCTTGCTGGCTGCGTGGTAGCGAAAAAACAGCCGGTACTGCTGAAAAAACTTCGCCCGGAACCAGTGCTTGTGTTCGTCGCCGAGGGTGCTTCCTTGTCTGTACTCTGTCCGTGTGGGGTCTTGCGGGATGACATCGAAGGCCAGCTTGGTGATCGCTGCCAGTCGCTTGCTGGCGTTTTTCTTCACATACTCACCGGGGTCTTTTTGCTTGAGTGAACTTACCTGTTGAGCAAGAGCTTCAATTTGTGCAATGAACAATGGATGGGCAAAAACTGTCCAATCGTGTATGACCAAAGGCGTGGGGTTGGACTCACTCATTCATCGTCGGCCGACAGCGGTGCGTCAAGGTCAACTTCGATGCCAGTGGTCAGTGACTGCATGCGTCGCACGAAGCTGGCATCCAAGGCTTGTAATCGCTCAGGATGTTCGGCGATGTCGCGGGACAAAAAACCCAAAAATTGGCCGAGCACAGGGTCATCCGTTTCAGAGACTTCCGCACGACTGAGAACGACCTCGCCGTTGGGGCGAATGGAGTAGTGGACCTTGTCGCGCTTGCCCAGGCGAAGACTGCGGCGCACCATTTCTGGCACCGTGGTCTGGTAGCGGTCGGTTAACGTGGACTCAACTTCGAGGGTGGCAGGCATTTGGTCTCCAATTCAGAGAGTAAGGCATTGAATGGTAATGCGATTGCATTGCCATGTCAATTCTGTATGGATATCGAAACGCGGCAGCGAGCGTCCCAAAAATTGGAGACACAATGTCATCCACTTCAACCCATTTGATCAATTGCCCTCCTGCTCCTCACCCTGCACCGTACTGAGGTAGTTCACGATCTTCACGCCGCGTTCCGTATCGGGGCTCTCGCCCATCATCTTGCGGTAAATCTTGCGTGCCGATTCTTCGGTGAAAGTTTGGGTCACGACCACATTGGGTGTGTGGCATTGGGAACAGGTTTCCTTGACCAGCATGGCATTGGGGCCGGGCTTGAAGGGCGCAGGATCTTCATTGGCTTTTTGGGCCTGTGCCGCGCCTTGGCCCAGCAACAGGGACAGTGGGAAGGCGGTCAAAATCATCCAGTGCTTGGTGTTCATGTTCACTCCAAAGTGGGGTCAAAGTTTTCCCACATGTAGTCGGCCCAATGTTCGTGCAGGAAGAGAAAAAGCTCGTGCACCAGGTTGACCAAGCGGGTCGTGCCCTGGGCGTAGTCGCCATCGACCAGGGTCAATTCGAGCGAGAGGATGGTTTGGCTCAATCGACTCTTCAAGGTCATTCGTTTGGGGTCAAGGCGTCGGTGTTCGGGCAAGGCCGGATCGCTGCGGCTTTTCAAGAAAGTCTTGATTTCCCGGTGCATCATCGAGTTACTTTGGATGCGGGGCAGCAGATCGGCAAAAACCAATTGTTGCTGTTGCGGATTGCACAACAGGGTGTAGGGCTGGTCATAGACCCAGCCAAAGTGGAAGGCCGTTTTCTGGTTTTTACCTTCGACCCGCTGGTAGTCCTGGAACACGCCTCGGCGGGCATAAGCAAGCAGAACATTCGCTACCGCGTGACTGGCCGCTTGGGCGTTGGTCAAAGCGCTCACAAGGACCTGCTCAATGGTAGTAAGACATCACGCCGGGTTCCACCTTGCCTAAAAAGCCTGGTGGGTATTTTTCACGCAGCCAGAATTCTTTTTTGCCTTGCACATTCATGAGCACCGGCAGGCTGGTTTGCGCTGCTGTCTGATAGGCCCGCTTGAGCGCCGGCATGAAGTCTTGGGGGCGGGTGACATAAACACCATGCGCGCCCAAGGCTTCGGCCATCTTGTCGTAGCGGATGTTTTCCTGAAACAAATGCATGGGCACGCGGCGGGGTTCATCGTCCTGCAAATACCAAGTGCCCCAAGCGTTGTTGTTGTAGAGAATGATGACGGCTGGAATTCGGTATTTCGCCAAGGTTTCCAGCTCCATGCCAGAAAAACCAAACGCCCCATCTCCCATGACGGTGATGACCGGATGGCCCTTGTAGGGGGCTTGAACGCCCACGCCTTCTTTCACGGCCACGCCCGCGCCCACGGTGTACCCCACATCGGAGCCGACCAGGCCAAACTGGTACTGGCCGTTCATGATTTGGGCGGGTCGGAAGGCCCGCAGCCAACGGCGGGCGTAGCGGGCAATGCCAAAGCCACCCAGGCAGACCAGGGTTTGCTCTTTGGGCAAGGCGCCCCGGTACAAAAAGTCAGACAGGTCTTTGGCAATCACCACCGGATGCACCGCATCCCGGTAGGCCGCGCCTTGTTTGTAAAGGGCCTCGTTGTCGGCCTCAAACTTCATGCGGGCCGCCATGATTTCAGACAGCCAAGCGTCCCGCTGGGTGACGGGTTGGGCTTCTTGGTACAGCGCTTCCAACGCCGCTTTTTCGTCGCTGACGATGCCGATTTCTATCGGCAGGTTGCGACCAATGTCCTCGGCGGCGGGGTCGATGCGGATGTAGCGGGTGTCCGGGCCAAAGGCGTATTCCCCCACGCCGGGCATGCAGTACTGGCCCACCAGCATCACCACATCGGCACTGGCCAGCGCATCGGGCGAGCAGGAGGCCGACAGGGGATGGTCATCGGGGAATTGGCCGCGCATGGGGCCGGACTCCACCACCGGAATTTTGGTTTTCTCGGCAAAACGCCGCAGTGCCTCCCAGGCCTTGCTGTAAAACACCCCGGTGCTGGCCACGATCATGGGGCGTTGCGCTTGCGCCAACAAAGCCAAAGCCCGGGTGATGTGGGCGGGCGATGGATTCGGTTTGGCGTCGGTGCGGTAATGCGCTTTGTCGACGTTGTAAACAATGTCGGTCGGTTTGCTTAATTTGCCATCGGCTGCTTCGGCGGTGAAATTGAGGTGGACCGGACTGGGCACGCCGGTCTTCAATTGACGAAAGGCATAGGCCGCGTATTCATGCACTCGACGCGGATTCACCAACCGTTTTTGCCACTTCACCAAGCCTTCGGTGAGCTTTTCTTGTTCCATCACCTGGATGGCGGCTTCGGTGTCTTCTTCCTTGACGCTTTTGTTGCTGGCCAGCGAAAGAATCGGCGTGCGCGCCGCCTTGGCATTGGCCAAGCCGGAAATCAAGTTGGTAAAGCCCGGGCCTTCAGTGCCCGAGGTCGCAGCCACTTCGCCCGTCACGCGGGTGAAGGCATCGGCGGCGTGGGTCATGGAGCGCTCATCCCGGCCGGTGTAGGTGGGAATGCCAACGTCGGCCAAAGCGTGCGTCACGGTGTAATTGCCAGGGCAACAAAACAAGGCCGCCAACCCCTCGGCTTTGCAGGCTTGGGCAAACAACAGGCCGCCGCTCATGGGCAGCTTGGGAACGGCGGGAGGTGCTTTGCCTGCAGCGGCAAATTCGGCGGGCAAAGTCAGGCTGGTCGGCGTTGCCTCGGGGGCCGAATTCAAACCCCCGGCACTGGCCGCGCTGCTGGCAGCCAGCAAGCCCGAGGCCTTTAAAAAATGGCGCCGTGAGCGGGGCGCTTCAAGGTCGTTGGCTGCCTGGAGTGGCCGGTTGTCATTGGCTTCGCTGCGGCTCATGAGGTTCTTCCTTTGGGTTGGTGCGGCTTGATGGCCTCGTCTCAGGGCAAGCTTAACGCAGGCGCTTGCATGGCCTCAATTTGTTCAATCAGCTCGTGGGTCTGGCCGCTCCAGTAGTCGCTGGTGCCGAACCAGGGGAAGTGCTGAGGGAAGGTCGGGTCGCTCCAGCGGCTGGCCAGCCAGGCGCTGTAATGAATCATGCGCAAGGTGCGCAAAGGCTCGATCAGGACCAACTCGCGCCGGTCAAAGGGGCGCATCTGTTCATAACCGTCCAGCAGCGCGCAGAGCTGCTGGGTGCGCTGTGCGCGTTCACCCGACAGCAGCATCCAAAGGTCTTGCACGGCGGGGCCGGTGCGTGCGTCATCGAGATCGACAAAATGGGGGCCGCCGCCTTGAAGTTCGGTCGGGGTCCACAAGATGTTGCCGGGGTGGCAGTCGCCATGCAGGCGCAGGGTTTTAAAAGCGCCACCCTTGGCAAAATAAGGCTCAATCAAGTCCAAGGCTTGATCGCAGGCCGCACGCCACGGGCTCAACACATCGGCGGGCAGGCACTGGTTTTGCAACAAATAATCCCGTGCAGCCCAGCCGAAAGTGGCGAGGTTCAGTTCGGGGCGAACTGAAAAAGAGGCGCCTTCGCCCACTTGGTGGAGGCGCCCCAGAAAGCGCCCAATCCACTCCAGCACCTCAAAATCGTCCAGCTCGGGCAAGCGCCCGCCCCGTCTGGGGCTGACTGAAAAAGCAAAGCCCGCAAAATGGTGCAGGCTGGTCCCGCCCAAAATCAACGGCCCGATCATCGGCACTTCAGCGGCCATGAGTTCGGCGGCAAAAGCGTGCTCTTCCAGAATCTGCGCTTCGCTCCAGCGCTCGGGGCGGTAAAACTTGACCACCACCTGCGAGGAAGGGGCCCCCTGCCCTTGACTTTCAAGCGGGGTTTCGAGCTGGACTTGGTAGACCCGGTTCTCGTAGGAGGACAGCGCCATGAGCGTGCCGTCGCCCCAGAGCCCGAGGCTGCTCAAAGCATCCAGCACCACCTCGGGGGTGAGGCGGGCATAGGGGTGCGGGTCGGCGCTCAATATGCGTAAACACCGTGGCCGGTTTTGCGACCCAAGCGGCCAGCGGCCACCATTTCCTTGAGCAAGGGCGCGGCGCGGTATTTGCTGTCGCCGTATTCTTTCAGGTACACGTCCATCACGGCCAACACCGTGTCCAGTCCAATCATGTCGGCCAAGGCCAGGGGGCCGATGGGTTGGTTGCAACCCAGCTTCATGCCCGCATCGATGTCGTCGGGTGAGGCCAGGCCTTCGCCCAGAACAAAGAAGGCTTCGTTGATCATCGGCACCAAAATGCGGTTGACCACAAAACCGGGGGCATTTTTGACGGTGATGGGGCTCTTGCCCAAGGCCTTGGCCAGGGCCTCGACCGACGCGTGGGTGGCATCGCTGGTTTGCAAACCGCGAATGATTTCGACCAGCGCCATCATCGGCACGGGGTTGAAAAAATGCATGCCAATGAAGCGCTCGGCCCGCGAGGTGGCGGCCGCCAACTGGGTGATGGAAATTGACGAGGTGTTCGAGGCCAGAATGACTTCTGGGGCCAACAAAGCATCGACCTGCTGCAAAATTTTGAGCTTCAGTGCATGGTTTTCGGTGGCCGCTTCGATCACGAAGTCGGCTTTTTGCAAATCCTCGTAGGCGGTACTGCCGTGGATGCGGGCCAGTGCAGCGGCCTTGTCGGCTTCGGTGATTTTTTCCTTTTTGATCAAACGGTCCAGGCTGCTGGCCACCGTGCCGAGGCCGCGTTGCACGGCGGCGTCTGAAATGTCAACCATCACCACCGAAAAACCGGCCACGGCACAGGTTTGCGCAATGCCATTGCCCATGGTGCCCGCACCAATGATGCCCACTGTTTGAATGACCATGAAGTACCTCTTGTTTAAAAAATCATGTGCAGATGTCAGGACCTGCAAAGGTCCATTTTAGGGATGGAAGCCATGGCGTTCACTTACTTGCTGAAGCGTTTGCGTGTGAGGCCCAGCGCCAACCAAAAAGCCGCCACCGTGTAGCCCAGCAAGGCCAGACCGTGCAGTCCAGGCTCGTTGGGCCATTGGTCCATGAACAAAGGCCGCACCAAGGCCACGGCGTGCGCCAGGGGCAGGCAAGCCGCGACCTGCTGCAGGACGCCGGGGAGTTGCCGCAGTGGGAAAAAGACGCCCGACAAGAACATCATTGGCGTCAAGACCAAGGTGAAGTAGTAAGTGAAAAAGTCATAGCCCTGGGCCAGGGCATTGAAAATCAGGGCCAGGCTGGAGAACATGGCCCCCACGCCTAGCAACACCAGCCAGGCCACGATCAACTTGGGTGAGTGGCTGATGCCCAGGGCCAGCATGACGCACAAAATGGCGCTGACGGTGAACACGGCTTTGAAAGTGGCCCACAGCATTTCGGCCAGCACGATGTCGTCCAGGCTCACGGGGGCGTTCAAAATGCCATCCCAGGTGCGCTGCACATGCATGCGCGAAAAGGCCGAATAAAGGGCCTCAAAAGAGGCCGCATTCATGGCGCTCATGCAGATGGAACCGCTGGCCAGAAATAGGATGTAGGGCACTTGAACGGGGTCCCCTTGGGGGCCCAGCACTTCAATGTGCCCGACCAAGGCCCCCATGCCATAACCAAAGGCCACCAGCCACATCAGCGGCTCGGCGATGTTGCCGATCAAACTGGGAATGGCGAGTTTGCGCCAGACCAAAAAATTGCGCAAAAACACCGGCCACCAACGGCCTGTGATTTCAGGGGGGCGCCAAGCGTTCAGGGGGGTGTGCTCGGGCTGCGAATGCGGGGTGGGGATCGGGTGGGGGCTGGACATGGCGGGGCCTTCTTAAGTGTCGTCCCGGATTTGGCGGCCGGTGAGTTTCAAAAACAGATCTTCCAAATTGGCGGGTCGGTGCAGGGTGCGGAAGTTCCCCAGCTGGGCCAAAGCCGACAGCAGGGGTTGGGCCGCACGGGTGTAGAAAAATACGGTTTCACCGCTGACCTCGATGCGCTTGGCCAGATCGGACAGGCCGGACTGTGTGGCCGTTTCAACCAAAGCCAAAGCGCCTTGACCATAAACCTCGATCACCTCGGGCTCCAGGTGTTCTTTGATCAAATCACGCGGCCTGCCCTCGGCAATTTTTTGACCCTGATCGATCACCAACAGGCGGTGGCACAGGCGTTCGGCCTCGTCCATGAAATGGGTTGTCAGCAAAATGGATTTGCCTTGTTGCAGCAAGCGCTGCAGCCGCTCCCACATCAAATGGCGGGCTTGCGGGTCCAGCCCGGTGGTGGGCTCGTCCAGCATCAGCAAGCGCGGCTGGTTGACCAGCGCACGCGCCAGGCTCAGGCGGCGCTTCATGCCCCCGGACAACTCGCCCGGCTTGGCATCGGCCTTGGCGCTCAGGGCGGCGAATTCCAGCAAGCCGTCGGCCCGCGCCAGCATTTCACGGCGGCTCACACCAAAGTAGCGGCCATAGACCAGCAGGTTTTCAAGGCAGCTGAAGTCTGGGTCCAGCGTGTCAAATTGGCTGACCACCCCCAGCTGGTTTTTGATGGCCAGGGCCTGCTGTGGCATGGCCAACCCAAAAGCGCTGATCTGGCCTGAGTCGGGCAGGGTCAGGCCCAGGCACATGCGCAGGGTGGTGGTTTTGCCGGCGCCGTTGGGGCCAATCACGCCCAGGCATTCGCCCGGGGCAATTTGGAATGACAGGTCTTTGACCACATGGTGGGGGCCAAAATGCTTGTTCAGGTGGGTGGCCTCGAACAAGGGCGCATCCGGTGCTGGGCTGGCTGGGGCGGTGGTGATGGGCATGGCGTTGGGCAAAGTGAAGTGAGCATTGTCGCGGAATAGAATGCTCGTTTTGAGGGTGAATTGACTTGTTGGATCGACTCGCGGTGCTGCCGCAATACCTGCTGCCCAAATTGGCTTTGACACGCTTTGCGGGCTGGGTGGCTTCGCGCCGTTGGGGTCCTGTGAGCCATTGGATCATTCGCGACTTCATCCGCCGCTATGGCGTCAACATGCAAGAAGCGCAATCCGCGCAGGCCAGTGATTACGCCTGTTTCAATGAATTCTTCACCCGGGCCCTCAAGCCAGGGGCGCGGCCGGTGGCTGAATCGGCTTTTGTGAGCCCGGTGGACGGTGCCATCAGCCAGTTGGGGCCCATCGAAGGTGACCAGATTTTTCAAGCCAAGGGCCACCGCTACAGCACCCAAGCCCTGTTGGGGGGGGACGCGGCCTTGGCCAAGGTCTTTGAGGACGGTGACTTCGCCACGATTTATTTGAGCCCCAAGGACTACCACCGCATCCACATGCCTTGCGCGGGCCGCTTGTTGCGCATGGTGCATGTGCCGGGCGACTTGTTTTCAGTCAACCCGACCACCGCCCGGGGTGTGCCTGGCCTGTTTGCGCGCAACGAACGGGTGGTTTGCGTTTTTGAATCCCTGCCCGACCCCGGTCAGCCCGAATCGAAGCCGGGGGTATTCGTCATGGTCTTGGTGGGGGCCACCATTGTCGGCAGCATGGCCACCGTTTGGCACGGCGTGGTGAACCCGCCCCGCAGCGGGCAAATTCGCCGCTGGGATTATTCGAGCCCCACCGGCGCGCCTCCCGTGGTACTGGCCAAAGGCGAGGAAATGGGCCGCTTTTTGCTGGGCTCCACCGTAGTCCTGTTGTTCCCGTCCAACACCCTTTTGTTCAACCCCGAGTGGTGCGCTCAGCTCCCCGTCAAAATGGGGGAACCCATGGCGACCGGACGATCACTTGCATCCGTTTTTTAACCTGATTTTTAAGCCCACATGACCACCCTTGGAACCCCCCTTTCCCCCTCTGCCACCAAAGTGATGTTGCTCGGTTCGGGCGAGTTGGGCAAAGAGGTGCTGATCGCCTTGCAGCGCCTGGGCGTTGAAACCATTGCCGTCGATCGCTATGAGCACGCGCCGGGCCAGCAAGTGGCCCACCATGCCCGCACCATCACCATGAGCGACCCCGCGCAATTGAAGGCCCTGATTGAGGCCGAGCGGCCGCAATGGGTGGTGCCTGAAATCGAGGCCATTGCCACGCCGATGCTGGAAGCGTTGGAGGCTGCGGGCACGGTGCGCGTGGTGCCTACGGCCCGCGCGGCCCGCTTGACCATGGACCGTGAGGGCATTCGCCGACTGGCCGCTGAAACCTTGCAACTGCCCACCAGCCCCTACCGCTTTTGTGATTCCTTGGCCGAGCTGCAAGCCGCGATTGAGGGTGAGGATGGCCAGGCCGGCATTGGCTACCCCTGCATCGTCAAACCCGTCATGAGCAGCTCGGGCAAAGGCCAAAGCAAGATTGATGGCCCGGCCGATGTCGCCAAAGCCTGGGACTACGCCATGGCCGGGGGCCGGGTGCAAGGCGGGCGCGTGATTGTGGAAGGCTTTATTGACTTCGACTATGAAATCACCTTGCTGACCGTGCGGGCCCAAAGTGCAGAGAAGGGGGCGGGCATTCAAACCCATTTTTGCGAACCCATCGGCCACGTGCAGGTCAATGGCGACTATGTGGAAAGTTGGCAGCCCCAGCGCATGACCCCTCAGGCCTTGGCCGCCGCCCAACACGTCGCCAAAACCGTCACCGACAACCTGGGTCAGGGCTTGGACGGCCAGCCCTCGGGCTTGGGGCTTTATGGCGTCGAACTGTTCGTCAAGGGCGACCAGGTCTGGTTCAGCGAAGTCAGCCCGCGCCCGCACGACACCGGTCTGGTGACCTTGTGCACGCAAAACCAAAGCGAATTCGAGTTGCATGCGCGGGCTATTTTGGGTCTGCCGGTGGACACCCGTTTGCGCAACCCCGGTGCCAGCGCGGTGATTTATGGTGGCGTGGATGCCAAAGGCATCGCTTTTGACGGCATCGAGGAAGCCTTGGCCTTGCCCGACACCGACTTGCGCCTGTTTGGCAAACCCGAGAGCTTTGTCAAACGCCGCATGGGCGTGGCCTTGGCGCGAAGCACCGACGGGGGCACCGATTCGGCGCGGGCCACGGCCAAATTGGCGGCCTCTAAAGTCAAACCCCGGGCCTGAATTGACGGGCCTTCAGCTGCGATACGATCCAACCATGAAATCCTATTTTTTAAATCCGATGGCTGCGGCCCTGTCTGTCACCCTGGCGCTGGCTCTCGCCAGTGCCAGCGCTGGGGCGCAAAGCTCGGCCGGGGCGACTGCCCTGACCACGGCCTCCGGCCTGGTGTTTGAATCCGTCAAAGAAGGCACGGGTGCCACGCCCGTGGCCAGCGACCGGGTCAAGGTTCAATACCGTGGGACGTTTGAGGATGGGCGGGAATTTGACAGCTCATACAAACACGGGCAGGCCGCTGAATTTCCCCTGAACCGGGTGATTCCTTGCTGGACCGAAGGCGTGCAACTCATGAAAGTGGGCGGCAAAGCCCGCCTGACCTGCCCGCCCAACCTGGCCTATGGTGTGCGTGGCGCGGGCGGGGTCATTCCCCCCAACGCCACCCTGCACTTCGACATTGAATTGCTCGGCATCGCTGGCCGCTGAACTTCATTTTTTGGCCCTGGGTGGTGCGCTCAGGGGCGGGTTGTGGGCGGCGGCCACGGCGTCGGCCACACTCCAGAAACAAAGGGGCGGCTCACCCAGGCCGGCACTTTGGGTCTGGAAGAACAAGGCCTCGCGCGGCGCATCCTTGATCCGCGCCAGCAACAGCGTGATTTGGTTTTGCGCCAAGAAGTGCTTGAACTCGGCCAGCACATTCACCGAGGTCACGTCCAGGCTATTGGACTCTTCCAGACCCAGCACCACGGTGGGGACT
>CAIUTG010000141.1 GCA_903902035.1 uncultured Curvibacter sp.
CACCAAGATGGCCATGCCCGAAACCTTGATCGGTTTGTTCCCCGATGTGGGCGGTGGCTTCTTTCTGAGTGCGTGTCCTGGCCGGATCGGGGAATGGTTGGCCTTGACCGGCCACACCATTGGGGCTGCGGAGGCTTTGGCCTTTGATTTGGCTGACCAGTTTTTGCCTTCGGATCGCCAGGCGGCGGTCTGGGAAGCCCTGGGCAGCACCCACTGGGGCACGGAAGAAGCCCTCTACGCTTGGCTGGGCCAACAGTTTGGCTTGGCAGCGGACAGCGTGCCGGCCTTGAATCTGGGGGGCCTGAGCGAGGCCGAGTTTGAGGCCCAGCTGGCGCCTTATTTTTCATTGCCCACCGCGCTGGCCGTGGTGCAGGCTTTGGAGGCGTCCCACAGCCCCTGGGCCCAGGAGACGGCCGCCACGCTGCGCAAACGCTCGCCCCTGATGCTGGCGGTGGTGCTAGAACAAATTCGGCGCGCCCGCGCCATGACCCTGGCCGATGAGCTGCGCATGGAGTTGGATATGGTGCACCACTGCTTCCATTTGCGCCCGGGGCAAAGCGAAACCGTGGAGGGCATTCGGGCCTTGGCGGTGGACAAAGACCATCGGCCGCGTTGGAACCCGGCGCGTGTCGAGGACGTTGGTGCGGAGGTCGTGCAGGCGTTTTTTCAAAGCCCTTGGGTAGGTCAGCAGCATCCTTTGACCGGACTGGACTGAGCGCGGTGAGGCGCTGTCGGTCGCTGCTTCAGCGGTTGCGACTTTTCATGGCGCGCTCCACCTCACGCTTGCCTTCACGGTCCTTGATGGTGTCGCGTTTGTCGTGCTCGGCCTTGCCCTTGGCCAGCGCAATTTCACATTTGATGAAACCGTTTTTCCAATGCAGATTCAGGGGCACCAGGGTGTAGCCCCGTTGCTCGACTTTGCCAATCAAGCGCCGGATTTCATCTTTTTTGAGCAGCAATTTTTTGGTGCGGACCGCATCGGGATTCACATGAGTGGACGCCGAATGCAGCGGGTTGATTTGGCACCCAATCACAAACATTTCGCCGTTGCGAATGACGACGTGGCCATCGGTCAATTGCACCTTGCCTTCGCGGGCGGCCTTGACTTCCCACCCTTGCAGCACCATGCCGGCTTCATGACGTTCTTCAAAAAAATAATTGAACGCGGCTTTCTTGTTGTCGGCAATGCGGGAGTCGGGGTTTGGTTTTTTCGCCATAATCCTCAATTTTAGGCCCATTGCTGAAGGGCCCGATGCCCGCAAGCCCCCTTGATGAAGTCCGTCCATAAATCCGTCCTTATTTGGTACTCGCCTCAGGAAATGTTTTCCTTGGTGACCGATGTGCCTCAATACCCGCAGTTCTTGCCCTGGTGTGACCATGCCCAAGTGCTCGAAGCCGCCCCCGATGGCTCGGAAATGCGCGCCGAGATCGGCATTGCTTTTGCCGGACTGCACCAATCCTTTGAGACCCACAACACCCACAAAACCGAAGCAGGTGCTTACGAAGTGCGCTTGAAGCTGGTCAAAGGCCCGTTTTCTCAACTGGAAGGCCAGTGGCAGTTTTTGCCCGTCGGCGATGGGCAAAGCCGGGCCTGCAAGGTGGTGTTGGACCTGCACTACGGCTTTGACAGCATGACCCTGAGCGCTTTGGTGGGGCCGGTTTTTGACAAGATAGCGGGCTCCTTGGTCGATGCCTTTGTCAAACGCGCCGAGCAGGTTTATGGCAACTAAAACCATGCAAGTCACCTTGGTTTACGCCCCGGCACCGCGGGAGGTGTTCGAGCAAAGCCTGAACCTTGCCGAGGGCAGCACAGCCGCTCAGGCCTTGGCCGCAGCCAGCGCCATGGCTTGCTTTCCCAAACTCGAGCTGGACACGCTGGCCTGGAGCGTTTGGGGCAGGGCGGTGGACCCGGACCAGGTTCTCCAAGCGGGCGACCGCTTGGCCCTGTGCCGGGCCTTGAAAGTGGACCCCAAAATCGCCCGGCGTGAGCGCTTTGCCCAACAAGGCAGTCGGGCCACGGGGCTGTTTGCCAAGAAAAAACGAGGGGTGGAAGCGGGCTATTGAGCCCATTTCCCTTCTGCTGGGAGGCTACAATCCGCCTTTTGGAGCTTTCTCATGCGCCTGTTAGGAAAAGCGCTCACCTTCGACGATGTGTTGTTGGTGCCTGCGTACTCCCAAGTCCTGCCCAAGGACACTTCCCTTGCCACCCGCTTTAGTCGCAATATCCATTTGAATTTGCCCCTGGTCTCAGCGGCCATGGACACGGTCACCGAAGCCCGTTTGGCGATTGCCATCGCGCAAGAAGGTGGCATTGGCATCATTCACAAAAACCTGACGGCCAAAGACCAGGCGGCCCATGTCGCCAAAGTCAAACGGTATGAATCGGGCATTTTGCGAGACCCCGTGGTCATCACCCCCGATTACAGCGTGGCGCAAGTGCTGGCCTTGTCGGAACAATTGGGCGTCTCGGGCTTCCCGGTTTGCGATGCCGGCAAGGTGGTGGGCATTGTGACCGGGCGTGATTTGCGCTTTGAAACCCGTCTCGATTTGAAGGTGGCCGCCATCATGACGCCCCGCGAGCGTTTGGTCACTGTCAACGAAAGCGCCACCCCTGAAGACGCCAAAGCGCTGTTGAACAAACACAAACTCGAGCGCATCTTGGTGGTGAACGACGCCTTTGAATTGAAGGGCCTGATCACCGTCAAAGACATCACCAAACAAACCAGCTTCCCCAATGCGGCGCGTGACGCTGCGGGCAAATTGCGCGTCGGCGCCGCCGTGGGCGTGGGGGAGGGCACCGAAGAGCGGGTTGAGGCCTTGGTCAAAGCCGGCGTGGATGTGCTGGTGGTGGACACGGCGCATGGTCACTCCAAAGGCGTGATCGACCGCGTGCGTTGGGTCAAACAAAACTTTCCGCAAGTGGATGTGGTGGGTGGCAACATTGCCACTGGCGCAGCAGCGCTGGCCTTGGCCGATGCCGGCGCCGATGCCGTCAAAGTGGGCATTGGCCCCGGTTCCATTTGCACCACCCGCATTGTGGCGGGGGTGGGGGTGCCGCAAATCATGGCGATTGACAATGTGGCCACCGCGCTCAAGGGCTCGGGCGTGCCCGTCATTGCCGATGGCGGCATTCGTTACAGCGGCGATGTGGCCAAAGCCCTGGCCGCCGGTGCGGCCACCGTGATGCTGGGGGGCGCTTTTGCGGGCACCGAAGAGGCCCCAGGCGAAGTGATTCTGTTCCAAGGCCGCAGCTACAAAAGCTACCGTGGCATGGGCAGC
>CAIUTG010000142.1 GCA_903902035.1 uncultured Curvibacter sp.
CGACCATCAGCCAGCAATTGGCCAAGAACCTGTTCTTCAGCGGCGAGCGCACTTTGTGGCGCAAGGGCGAAGAGTTCTGGGTGACCTGCTGGCTCGAACTGTTCTTGAGCAAGGAACGCATCCTGGCCCTTTATCTGAACCATGTCGAATGGGGCGAAGGGGTGTTTGGTGCCGAAGCGGCTGCGCGGCACTATTTCAAAAAATCAGCCGCCGATCTCAACGCCCCAGAAGCCGCGCGTCTGGCCGTGATGCTGCCCCGCCCCAAGTATTTTGAAAAGCACCCCGATTCGCCCTACCTGGCACAACGCAGCGCCACCATTGTCGAGCGCATGCCCAGCGCCCACCTTCCCGCCAGCCCATGAGAATTCTTGGCATTGACCCTGGCTTGCGAACCACCGGCTTTGGCGTGATCGACGTCGAAGGCCCGCGCATGGCTTATGTGGCCAGTGGCACCATCAACACCACCCACCTGGCCTTGGGCGATCTGCCAGGGCGGCTCAAAGTCTTGTTTGATGGCATCCGCGAAGTGAGCACCCGCTACAGCCCCGATGTGGCCTGCGTGGAGATCGTGTTTGTCAACGTCAACCCGCAATCCACCTTGCTGCTGGGCCAGGCCCGGGGGGCTTGCTTGACGGCCCTGGTCTCGCAGGACTTGCCGGTGGCCGAGTACACCGCTTTGCAGATGAAGAAAGCGGTGGTGGGCCATGGCCGGGCGGCCAAATCCCAGGTGCAGGAAATGGTGCGCCGATTGCTGCAACTGCCCGGCTTGCCAGGCCCCGACGCCGCCGACGGGTTGGGCCTGGCCATCACGCATGCGCAGGTCGGGCAGTCCATGGCCAAGCTGGCCGAAGCCGCCACCTTGAACCGCAAGCAGCACGCCATGTACCGAAAAGGCCGAAGTTATTGACCTGGGCCCGCCGCTGGCTTGACCGAGGCGGATGATTATTTTAGGATTTCAAGCGGCGGCTGCTCTGAGCAGGGCCGCCTCTCTCACGGTTCGCCAGCGAACCGTTCCATCTGGCCCGATAAGGGGAACCCGTGCAACCCACTACCATCCAACTGATCGGCACCGCCTTGTTTGCGCTGGCCATTTTGCATACCTTTGCCACCCAGTTTTTTGAACACCTGGCACATACCCGGCCCACCCACGCCGGACTCTGGCACCTGCTGGGTGAGGTGGAAGTGGTGTTCGGGTTTTGGGCCCTGGTGATGGTGATGGCCATGTTTGTCACCGATGGCACCCAAGCCACTGCGCAGTACATTGATTCGCGCAATTTCACTGAGCCGATGTTTGTCTTTGCCATCATGGTGATCGCCGGCACTCGCCCCATTTTGCAACCGACGATGAGCGGGGTGCGTCAAATCGCCCGGCTGCTGCCCCTGCCCGGCAGCATGGGCTTTTATTTCACGGTCTTGTCCTTGGTGCCCTTGCTGGGATCGTTCATCACCGAACCTGCGGCCATGACACTGGGCGCGCTGATTTTGGCCGACAGCCTCTTTGCCAGCCCCCTGTCCTCACGCTTGAAATATGCGACGCTGGGGGTGCTGTTCGTGAACATTTCCATCGGCGGCACTTTGACCCCGTTTGCCGCGCCACCGGTGCTCATGGTCGCTAGTCAATGGGGTTGGGACCTTTCTTTCATGATGAACCAATTTGGCGGAAAAGTGGTCATCGCCGTCGTGGTCAACGCCCTGGGGGCCATGTTGCTGTTTCGCAAGGAATTGAGCCAACACTTGCCTGGAGATGCCCACAACGATCAACCGGTTCCTGCGGCCTTGATGGGGGTCCATTTTGCGTTTCTGGTGGCCGTGGTGGTGTTCAGTCATCACCCGGCGATGTTCATGGGCCTGTTCCTGTTTTTCTTGGGTGTGACCCAGGCCTACCAACAATACCAGGATCGCCTGATCTTGCGCGAGGGCTTGCTGGTGGCTTTCTTCCTGGCGGGCTTGGTGGTGCTGGGCGGGCAGCAGGGGTGGTGGCTGCAACCGGTCTTGATGAGCATGAACAGCGATCAGGTGTTTTTCGGTGCAGCCCTTTTGACGGCCTTCACGGACAACGCCGCCTTGACCTACCTGGGTTCATTGGTGACGGGCTTGTCGCCCGAATTTAAACAGGCCCTGGTCGCTGGCGCAGTCACCGGCGGGGGCTTGACCATCATTGCCAACGCCCCCAATCCAGCGGGCATCGCCATCTTGCGCCAGTACTTCGAGGACGAGGCGGTGCACCCCTTGGGCCTGGTATTGGCCGCTTTGCCAGCGACCTGCGTGGCCGCATTGGCGTTCCGATTTTTGTGAGTCGCCCCAGGCTCGCCAGGCAGACGCCGGGATCACCAGGCCAGCAACGGCTTTAAGAACCCCGCAGGGGCTTCGCGTTCATTCTCGAAAGTCACCAGGTCCCAGTCATCGGGCTGCGCCAGCAAGGCCCGCAGCAAACGGTTGTTCAAGGCATGGCCCGAGCGAAAAGCGGTGTAGGCGGCCAACAGGGGCTTGCCCAAAATGTACAGGTCGCCCATGGCATCCAGAATTTTGTGCTTCACGAACTCATCGTCGTAGCGCAGGCCGTCGCTGTTCAGAATTTTGTAATCGTCCATCACGATGGCATTGTCCAAGCCTCCCCCCAGCGCCAGGCCGTTGTTGCGCATCATCTCCACATCGCGGGTGAAACCGAAGGTGCGGGCGCGCGCAATGTCGCGGCTGTAATTGCCAGCGCCCAAATCAAACTCGACGCTTTGGCCGGTGGAGTCAACGGCGGGGTGGTGAAAGTCGATTTCAAAACCCAACTTGAAGCCGTGGTAAGGCGTCAAGCGCGCCCACTTGAGGTTGGCCCCTTCGCCTTCGCTGATTTCGATGGGGCGTTTGACGCGCACAAAACGCTTCGGGGCCTTTTGCAATTTGATGCCTGCGCTTTGCAGCAAGAACACAAAAGAGGCCGAGGAGCCATCCAAGATGGGCACCTCTTCGGCCGTGATGTCCACATACAACTTGTCCAGCCCCAAGCCGGAGCAGGCCGACATCAGGTGCTCGATCGTGCTGACCCGGGCATGACCGGCCGAGATGGTGGAGGCCAGGCGGGTGTCGCTGACCGATTCGGCCCGCACGGGAATGTCCACCGGCTGAGCCAAATCGACCCGTCGAAAAACAATGCCCGTGTCGGGCTGGGCCGGGCGCAGGGTGAGTTCCACCCTTTGCCCGCTGTGCAATCCCACCCCGACCGCTCGGGAGATGGATTTCAAGGTTCTTTGTTGCAGCATGCCCCGATTTTAATCAAGCCTCAATCGGCTTGCTTGCGCAAGAAGGCCGGGATTTCCAGGTCATCCATGCCACTCGACGACATCGCATCCACCCGTGCCGCCGCGTTGGTGCGGTTGTGACGCCAAACGCTGGGGATGGCGAAGTCGCCGCCCATCCCTGCGGTCGCTGGCGCGGCGGCAGGGGTGTTGCCCACGCCACCCAAACGCGAATTGGGTGTGGCGGCATTGGCGGGCGACATGAAATCGGAACCCACGGCGTCGTAAGTGCCCGTGCGCTGGGTTTGCACCACCTGAATGGTGGGGCGGCGCATGCCGGGCTTGCTCAAACCGGTGGCCACCACGGTGACGCGGATGTTGTCACCCAGGGAGTCGTCGTAGGCGGCGCCATAAATCACATGCGCATCGGGCGAAGCGTAGGCGTTGATGGTGGTCATGGCCAAACGCGATTCGGACAACTTCAGGCTGCCCTTGGCGGCGGTCACTAGAACCAACACGCCCTTGGCGCCCGACAGGTCCACGCCTTCGAGCAAGGGGCAGGCCACGGCTTGTTCGGCCGCAATGCGGGCGCGGTCGGGGCCGCTGGCGACGGCCGTGCCCATCATGGCCTTGCCGGGTTCGCCCATGACGGTGCGCACGTCTTCAAAGTCGACGTTGACTTCGCCGTACTCGTTGATGATTTCCGCAATGCCGCCCACCGCGTTTTTCAACACATCGTTGGCATGGGCAAAGGCCTCGTCCTGGGTGATTTCTTCGCCCAACACGTCGAGCAGTTTTTCGTTCAACACCACGATCAGCGAATCCACATTGGCTTCGAGTTCGGCCAAGCCATCGTCGGCATTGGTCATGCGGCGGCGGCCTTCCCAGTCGAAGGGCTTGGTGACGACGCCCACGGTCAAAATGCCCATTTCTTTGGCCACGCGAGCGATCACAGGGGCCGCGCCGGTGCCGGTGCCGCCGCCCATGCCGGCGGTGATGAAGAGCATGTGCGAACCGGCAATCGCATCGCGAATGTCGTCCACGGCCAACTCGGCGGCTTCACGGCCTTTGTCGGGCTTGCTGCCGGCGCCCAAACCGCTTTGTCCCAATTGGATGGTGCGGTGGGCCGCGCTGCGGCTGAGGGCCTGCGCGTCGGTGTTGGCGCACACAAATTCCACGCCTTGCACGCGGCGTTGGATCATGTGCTCGACCGCGTTGCCGCCGCCGCCGCCCACGCCAATCACTTTGATTTGCGTGCCCATGTTGAATTCTTCAACTTCAATCATTTCGATGGTCATTTTTAACTCCTAAAACTTCTTAATTCGGTACTGGAAACTGCAGTTGCTTTGATGGGTTCGGATTTTTTATTTGTGTTCAATCAAGGCCCTCCTCGTGGTGGGCTGGCCCGGGCCAGCCAACAAGGCGCTTCAAGCGCGGATCGCCAAAGGCGTCTGGGTTGGGGGCTGTTCATGTTCAAAAGCTCCCCAACAAAATGTCTTTGAAACGGCCAAAGGCGTTCTTCATGGAACTGTTTTTCTGCGCCACTTTGAAACCCCGGACCCGGGCCAGCCGGGCTTCTTCCAGCATGCCCATGACGGTGGCCGCGCGCGGCAAGGCCACCATGTCGGACAGACCGCCTTTGTACTGGGGCAGGCCCCGTCGCACAGGTTTGAGGAAGATGTCTTCCCCCAGCTCCATCATGCCGGGCATGACGGCGCTGCCGCCGGTGAGCACAATGCCCGAGGACAACACTTCTTCGTAGCCCGACTCTCGGATGACCTGTTGAACCAGCGAAAAAATTTCTTCCACACGCGGCTCAATCACCCCCGCCAGGGCTTGGCGGCTGAGCATGCGGGGGCCGCGATCACCCAGACCGGGAACCTCCACCTGGGTTTCGGCGTCGGTCAACAACTGTTTGGCGTAACCCGCTTCCACTTTGATTTCCTCGGCATCCTTGGTGGGTGTGCGCAAGGCCATGGCGATGTCGCTGGTGATCAAGTCACCGGCAATGGGAATCACCGCCGTGTGGCGAATGGCGCCATTCGTGAAGATCGCCACGTCCGTGGTGCCCGCGCCAATGTCCACCACCGCCACGCCCAATTCACGCTCGTCTTCGGTCAACACCGACAAGCTCGAGGCCAACGGGTTCAGCATCAGCTGCTCGACATCCAGGCCGCAGCGGCGCACGCATTTCAAGATGTTTTCGGCGGCACTTTGGGCCCCGGTGACGATGTGCACCTTGGCCTCCAGGCGCAGGCCATTCATGCCAATGGGCTCACGCACATCCTGTCCATCGATGACAAATTCCTGCGGCTCCACCAGCAGCAGGCGCTGGTCGGTCGAGATGTTGATGGCCTTGGCAGTCTCGACCACACGGGCCACGTCGGCCGGGGTCACTTCCTTGTCTTTCACCGCCACCATGCCGCTGGAGTTGAGGCCTCGAATGTGGCTGCCCGTGATGCCGGTGTAGACCCGGGTGATCTTGCAGTCGGCCATCAACTCGGCTTCGCGCAGGGCTTGCTGGATGCTCTGCACGGTGGCGTCGATGTTGACGACCACACCGCGTTTGAGCCCGCTGCTGGGGGCCACGCCGAAGCCAGCCAGTTTGAGCTCCCCGCCTGGCATGACCTCGGCCACCACCACCATCACTTTGGCGGTGCCGATATCGAGTCCAACAACAAGGTCTTTGTATTCTTTAGCCATGGTTCACCTGTGGGAGTGCGAGTCGTGTTGAATGAGAGGGGCGGGTGCGGCATCGCTGGTCAGCGTGCTCACGCCCTTGAGTTGCAAGGCATAGCCTTGGTTGTGCCGCAGATCGGCCGCAGCCAAGGCCGTGGCGTGTCGGTTGTATCGGGCGCTGATTTCCGTCAGGGTGGCGCAGAAAGCCTGGGTACGGGCCAGCACCTCGTCAACGCTGCCAGAGCCCAACACCACCTCGGCACCGGTGCTCAAAGTCGCATGCCAGTCGCCGTGGCGATCCAAAGCCAGGGCATCCACCTCAAAACCCAAGGGCGCAAACACGGGGCCCAGGCGTTGGTACAGGTTCAGCACCTGCGGCGCCAACTCCACCGGGCCGTTCAAGCGGGGCAAGTCGTCCTGATCGATTTCGCCCACATTGGCCTCAAACACCTCGCCATAGGGATTGACCAGGGTGGACGCGCCGTCCTCACCCCAAAAGGCGAACGGTTTTTGCTCTTCCAGGTTGACGATCAATTGATTGGGGAAACTGCGTCGCACCTGGGCATGCCGAACCCAGGGCACAGACTCGAATGCCGCTTTGGCTTGGCGCAAATTGAGCGAGAAAAAATTACCAGAAAGCTGGTGCACCACATTCGCCCGCAGGGTCACATCGTTGTTGTGGTTCACATCACCGCGCACCACAATCTGGGCAATCGAAAACAAGGGCCGATTCAGCACCCAATTGCCCATGACCAACAGCGCCATGGCCAAGACCAGCCACAGCAACAGCAGGCTCAAACGCCGCATGGCTCGCACGTCCCACGCCAACGGCTCGCCCTTCGCCTGGGCATAAGCCCCGGCGTGGCGTGGCGTGAAGCCGTGTTGAGCATGCGCGCGGCGGTTCATGGGCGGGGCCCTTTGTCCAGACGGGCCTGTGACAGCACTTGCAGGCACAGGTCCGGGTAGTCAATGCCAGCGGCCCTGGCCGACATCGGCACCAAGGAATGCGAGGTCATGCCGGGCGAGGTGTTCATCTCCAGCAAGAAAGGCTGACGATCACGGCGCCGGATCATCACGTCGGCACGGCCCCAACCCCGGCATCCGAGCGAGCGGTAGGCCTGCAAAACCCATTTTTGAATGGCCTCTTCCTCGGCCGCCGGCAAGCCACTCGGGCAGTGGTATTGCACGCTGTCGGTGAAGTATTTGTTTTGATAATCGTAGGCGCCGTCGGGGGCGGCAATGCGCACCACCGGCAATGCGTGTGCATCCTGCCCTTGGCCCAGCACGGCACAGGTGACTTCGTCACCCTCGATGAATTCTTCGCACAAGACGCTGTCGTCCAGCTCGGCGGCCAATTGCAGGGCCGCGTGCAATTCGGACAAGGCCTTGACCTTGGTCACGCCAATCGAAGAGCCCTCGTGCGGGGGCTTCACAATCATCGGCAAGCCCAAGTCGGCCACCCATTCGGACAAGGCCTGTTGATCCAAACCCGAGACTTCGGTTGAATTCAAACAGCGGTAACGCGGGGTTGGAATCCCTTCTGCCGCCCAAAGCCGCTTGGTCATGGTTTTGTCCATTGCCACGCTGGAAGCCGCCACGCCCGAGCCGGTATAGGGAATGCCCAACCATTCAAGCGCGCCCTGCACGGTCCCGTCTTCACCACCTCGGCCGTGCAGCGCGATGAAACAACGCTCAAAGCCCTCGGTTTTCAAATCCCCCAGGGGCTGCTTGGCCGGATCCAGCGCATGGGCATCCACACCGCGCGAACGAAGGGCCTCCAGCACGCCCTGACCCGACATCAAGGAGACTTCTCGTTCGGCCGAAGTGCCGCCGAACAGCACGGCGACCCGACCCCAATTTTGTGCCTGGTTCATGCCGCCACCCCCGCCTGTCCCGACCCATCCAGCAAGGCCACCAATTTGGCAGGCAGGGCCCCAATGGTGCCGGCCCCCATGCACAAAACAACATCGCCCGCTTGCGCGTGTTGCGCCAGCAGCGCCGGCAAGTCCGCCACGTTCGCCACAAACTGCGGTTCGACCTGACCGGCCACGCGCAAGGCGCGCGCCAAGGCTCGGCCATCGGCGGCCACAATGGGCGCTTCGCCCGCGGCATAGACCTCGGTCAAATAGACCGCATCGGCGCGACCAATCACCTGCACAAAGTCCTCAAAACAATCGCGGGTGCGGGTGTAGCGGTGGGGCTGAAACACCAGGACCAAACGCCGATCAGGAAAGGCCCCGCGTGCGGCGGCCAAGGTAGCCGCCATTTCCACCGGGTGATGGCCGTAGTCATCGATCACGGTGAATTGGCCGCCCCCCACGCAAGGCCAATCCCCATAACTTTGGAAACGTCGCCCCACCCCTTTGAAGTTGGCCAGAGCGCGTTGCACAGCGGTGTCTTCAATGCCCAATTCCACCGCGACCGCAATCGCAGACAAGGCATTCAAGACATTGTGCAAACCCGCCAGGTTCAAGACGATGTCCAGATCCGGCAAGGCAACGCCATTGCGCCGCTGCACCGTGAAGTGCATTTGCGCGCCAACGGCCCGCACATTCACGGCCCGCACCTGGGCCGAGGCATCCAGGCCATAGCTGGTGATGGGGCAGTTGACCTGCTCCAGGATGTCGCGAATGGCCGGGTCATCGGTGCACAAAATGGCCGTGCCATAAAACGGCATGCGGTGCAAAAAGTCGACAAAGGCCTGCTTCAGTCGGACGAAGTCATGGCCATAGGTTTCCATGTGGTCGGTGTCGATGTTGGTCACCACCGCCATCACCGGCAACAGGTTCAAGAAAGAGGCATCCGACTCGTCGGCTTCAACCACGATGTACTCGCCCTCACCCAGCTTGGCATTGGCCCCCACACTGTTGAGGCGTCCCCCGATCACGAAAGTGGGGTCCAGACCGGCTTCGGCCAAAACGCTGGTGACCAAGCTGGTGGTGGTGGTTTTGCCATGCGTGCCGGCAATCGCAATGCCGCGCTTCAAGCGCATCAGCTCGGCCAGCATCAAAGCACGGGGCACCACGGGGATTTGCTTGGCACGGGCCGCTTGCACCTCGGGGTTGTCGGCTTGGACGGCGGTGGAAGTGACCACCGCATCGGCGCCCTGCACATGGGCCTGATCATGGCCCACGAACACCTGCATGCCCAAGTCCTGCAAGCGGCGCAAGGTGGCGCTGTCGTTCAAATCAGAGCCCGAAATGGTGTAGCCCAAATTGAACAAGACCTCGGCAATGCCGCTCATGCCCGAGCCGCCCAGACCGACAAAATGGATGTGGCGAATGGCGTGTTTCATGCGACGGCCCTCACCAGGTTTTCACAGACTTGCACCACCTGTTCGGTGGCATGGGGTTTGGCTAAATTCTTGGCTTGCATGGCGTATTTCAACAACTGTTCACGGTCCAGCCCGCTGAGCCAATCGGCCAGGCGCTGGGGGGTCAATTCGGCTTGCGGCAGCAACCAGGCGGCTTGGGCTTGCACCAGGAACTGCGCATTGCGGGTTTGGTGGTCATCCACCGCATGGGGGAAGGGCACAAACAAGGCCGCCGCGCCGACGGCCGCCAATTCGGTCACGGTGCTGGCGCCTGCCCGACAAACCACCACATCGGCCCAGGCCATGGCGCTGGCCGTGTCTTCGATGAAGGGGGTCAACTCAATCGCCACCGGCTCGCCAACGCTTGGGTCGTCAGCCAACAAGCCCGCTTGTGCGTAGTGAGCGCGCAAGGCCTCGATCTGCTTGGCCCCGCCTTGGTGAATGACTTGGGGTCGTTGCCCTGCGGGGATCAGGGCCAGGGCCTGTGGCACGGTCTGGTTCAGCGCCTGAGCCCCCAAACTGCCCCCCAAAACCAGCAAGCGCAAGGGGCCACGGCGATCCGCCAAACGTGCGGCGGGCTGGGCCTGTTGCAAGAAGGGTGCGCGCAGCGGATTGCCAATCCAGGTGGCATTGGGCAGGGCCTGCGGAAAAGCCGTCAAGACCCGCTGGGCCCGTTTGGCCAAGAGCCGATTGGCCAAACCGGCGACCGAGTTTTGCTCATGCAAGACCAATGGGCGCCCCAACCAGATCGCGGCCAAACCCGCAGGAAAAGAAATGTAGCCGCCAAAGCCCAGCACCACATCGGGTTTGAGCCGGCGCAACACCGCCGCACTTTGTGACAGCGCCTGCCACAGCCGAACCGGCAAGCGCAACCAGGTGCCCAAGCCTTTGCCGCGCAAACCTGAAAAAGCAATGGCTTCAAAGGCAAAACCCTGCGGCGGCACCAAGCGCTCTTCCATGCTGGCAGGGGCACCCAGCCAATGCACCCGCCAACCGGCCTCCCGCAAAGCCTGCGCCACCGCCAGGCCAGGGAAAATATGCCCCCCGGTGCCACCGGCCATGACCAAGGCGGTCTTCTGGGTTTGGGTTTGGATTTGGGGCGACCTCATAGCCGACCTCCCCGCATCATGACTTTGTTCTCCCAATCGATGCGCAACACCAGGGCAATCACCACCAGGTTCATCAAGATGGCTGAGCCGCCATAACTCATCAAAGGCAGGGTCAAGCCCTTGGTTGGCAAAGCGCCCAGGTTCACCCCCATGTTGATGAAGGCCTGGAAACCAATCCAAACGCCCACGCCCTGCGCCACCAGTCCTGGGAAGACCCGGTCCAGGGCGATGGCCTGACGACCAATGTGCATCATGCGGCGGGTCAACCAGAAGAACAGACCAATCACCACCAAGACCCCGATCAAACCAAACTCTTCGCCAATCACCGCCAACAAAAAGTCGGTGTGGGCTTCGGGCAGCCAATGCAGTTTTTCGACACTGCCGCCCAGACCCACGCCAAAGATCTCGCCCCGGCCAATGGCAATCAAGGAATGCGAGAGCTGGTAGCCCTTGCCCAGCGCGTGCTTTTCGGTCCAGGGGTCGAGGTAAGCAAAAATCCGCTCGCGCCGCCATTCCGAGGTCGCGATGATGAAACCAAACACCATAATCAACAGCACCGTGATCAAAAAGAACATGCGGGCGTTGACCCCACCCAAGAACAAAATGCCCATGGCGATCACGGCGATCACCATGAAGGCGCCGAAGTCGGGCTCGGCCAACAGCAGCAAGCCCACCACACCCACGGCCACGGCCATGGGGGCCACGGCTTTGAAGAAGCGCTCCTTCACCTCCATCTTGCGGACCATGTAGTCCGAGGCGTAGAGCAAGACCGAAAGTTTGGCCAGTTCGGAAGGCTGAAAACCAATCGGCCCCACCGCAATCCATCGACGCGCCCCGTACACCACCTTGCCGATGTGCGGGATCAGCACCAGGATCAAAGAGACCAGGGACACCACAAACAACCAGCGGGCCATTTGCTCCCACCGCGCCATCGGCACCTGGAAGGCCGCCACCGCAGCGATGCCACCCAAAAACAACCAGAGCAAGTGCCGGCTCAAAAAATAAGTGTGGGTGTACTGCGTGAAGCGCGGGTTTTCGGGCATGGCAATCGAAGCCGAATACACCATCACCAAGCCCCAAATCAGCAAGGCCAGGGTGACCCCGACCAAGGCCCAATCCAGACCCTGGGCATTCATCGCAGGCGGTGCACCGCGCCCCTCGTAGCCCGACCAGGTGCGCACCGGGATCACATCGGTGGGCGGTTCGGTGGACACCCCAAACAGCCCTTTCACACCCGCGATGCGGGCTTGCAAACTGAAAAACCGGGACGCCTTGTCGCTCATGACATCGCCCCTTCCAGCACAGCACCCCGCGTTTGTGCCCAGTCGGACACCGCCGCGACAAACGCTTCGGCCCGGTGGGCGTAATCTTTAAACTGATCAAAACTGGCGCAAGCGGGCGACATCAGCACCGCATCCCCGGACTGCGCCGCTTGGCTGGCCACTTGCACGGCCTCGTCCATGCTGGTGACGTCGTGCAGCGGCACCCCGGTGGCTTGCAGCGCTTGGCGAATCAAGGGGGCGTCGCGGCCCAACAAAATCACCGCTCGGGCATGCCGTTGAATGGGCTCGGCCAAAGGACTGAAATCTTGGCCCTTGCCCACGCCGCCCAAAATCACCACCAGACGGCGCTCAGCCCCCAGGCCTTGCAGCGCCGCCAACGTGGCCCCCACATTGGTGCCCTTGCTGTCGTCAAAATATTCAACGCCCTCCACGCTGCCGATGGGCTGCACCCGGTGGGGCTCGCCCCGGTACTCGCGCAAGCCGTGCAGCAACGGCCCCAGCGCCGCCCCGGCGGCATGGGCCAAGGCCAGGGCCGCCAAGGCATTGGTGGCGTTGTGTCGGCCCCGAATGCGCAAGACCTCGGCGGGCATCAAGCGTTGCAGCAGCAAGGGCTCGTCGGCCACCTGACCTCGCTTTAAAGGCAGATAACTTTCCAAAGCGCGCACCAGCCAGGTCATGCCGTTGACGGTTTCCAAACCATAGTCCCCCGGCCGGGTCGGCTGGCCCTGGCCGAAGGTCAAATGGGGTCGCAGTTGCTTGGGTTTTTCTGTTTTGCCGGGCTTGCCCGATTTGCCTGGAAGCGACGGCAGCTCAGGCAACAGCGCCATGACGGCCGGGTCGTCGCGGTTCAGCACCAGCAAGGCCTGTTCACCAAAAATACGCGCCTTGGCGGCGGCATAGTCGGCCATGCTGCCATGCCAATCCAAATGGTCCTGACTCAGGTTCAAGACCGTGGCCGCACTGGGCTCAAAATCCGAGGCCATTGCCAATTGAAAACTCGACAGCTCCAACACCCAGGTCTGCGGCAAGGCTGGCGCTTGCAGCGCGTCTTGCAAGGTGTCGAGCAGGGTGGGACCGATGTTGCCAGCGACCGCCACCTCTTGACCGACCCACTTCAACAAATGGCCGGTCAGGGCCGTGACCGTGGTTTTGCCATTGGTGCCCGTGATGGCCAAGACCTTGGGCGCGTAGCCGCTGGCTTCATTCAGTTCCCGCAAGCCTTGGGCAAACAAGCCCAACTCACCGCCCACCCAAATCCCCGTGGCACGCGCAGCCGCCAGCAAGGGCGCGATTTCTGAGGGCAACAAACCCGGCGAAACCAACACGGCATAAAAATCAGCGCGACCCACCCGATCCAAGAGAAGGGGGTCCGCCAATGGCCCGCTTTCAAACACCGGGGCCAGCCCGGCAGCCGCGTCTTCAAAGGCCTGCCATGCCGCCAACTGCGGGGGGGCTGTGCGGGTGTCGCGCACGGTCACACGGGCCCCTGCGCGTGCGCACCACTTGGCCATGGCCAGCCCAGAGGCGCCCAAGCCCAAGATGAGAACGTTTTGATCGCGCAAGCTTTTCATGTCAACAACCGTTTTTCCTTCAACGCAATTTCAGCGAGGCCAAGCCGAAGAAACACAAGAGCATGGTGATGATCCAAAAGCGCACCACCACCTGGGTTTCTTTCCAGCCGGATTTTTCAAAATGGTGGTGCAAAGGGGCCATCTTCAACAAACGTCGGCCCTCGCCAAACTGGCGTCGGGTGTACTTGAACCAAGTCACCTGGACCATGACGGACAGGGCCTCCACCACAAAAATGCCGCCCATGATGGCCAGCACGATTTCCTGGCGCACGATCACCGCGATGGTGCCCAAGGCACCGCCCAGCGCCAGGGCGCCCACATCGCCCATGAAGACCTGAGCCGGGTAGGTGTTGAACCACAGGAACGCCAGACCGGCCCCCATCATGGCGGCGCAAAAAATCAACAGCTCGCCCGAGCCGGGGATGGAGGGAAACAGCAGGTATTTGGAATACACGGCGCTGCCGGTCACATAAGCAAACACGCCCAGCGACCCGCCCACCATGACCACCGGCATGATGGCCAAACCGTCCAAGCCATCGGTCAGGTTGACGGCGTTGCTGGTGCCCACAATGACCAGGTAGCTCAAAAGCACAAAGCCCACCACCCCCAGCGGGTAGCTGACCTCTTTGAAAAAGGGCACCAACAAACCCGCTTTGGGCGGCAGGTTCACATCAAAGCCCGAGCTGACCCAGGTGAAGAACAGCTGCATGACCTTGAGGTTGGAGTTCTCCGAAATGCTGAACACCAAATAAAGGGCCGCGAGCAAACCCACCACCGACTGCCAGAAGTATTTCTCGCGCGACCGCATGCCCTCGGGGTCCTTGCGCACCACCTTGCGCCAATCATCGACCCAACCAATCGCCCCAAACCCCAGGGTCACCATCAGCACAATCCAGACAAAACGGTTGCTCAGGTCAAACCACAGCAAGGTGGAAATGGCGATGGCCAACAAAATCAGAACCCCGCCCATGGTGGGGGTGCCGCTTTTGCTCAAATGCGACTCCATGCCATAGCCCCGGATGGGTTGCCCCACCTTGAGCTCGGTCAAACGACGAATCACAAAAGGCCCCGCGGCCAAGCCAATCAACAAGGCCGTCAAAGCCGCCATCACCGCCCGGAAAGTGAGGTACTGGAAGACCCGGAAAAATCCGTAATCAGGCGACAGGCTTTGCAGCCATTGAGCAAGACTTAAGAGCATGTGAGCCCATCCTTTGCATTTTTTTCTAACGGGCTTGACAGGGTTTGCGGCAGGCTGGCAATGACCCGCTCCATCTTCATGAAGCGGGAGCCCTTGACCAACAAAGCGCCCAAGGTGGGCAGGGCGGCTTGCACGGCCTGGTTCAGGGAGTCGATGTCGTCAAAATGTTGCGCACCCGCAGCCGCACCAGCAAAGGCCTGCGCACTGGCTTGACTCAAGGTGCCCAAAGTAAACAGGTGTTCAATCCCGGCGGCTTGGGCGTGAGCCCCGGCTTCTGCATGGAAGGCGGGGCCTTGATCGCCCACCTCGCCCATGTCTCCCAGCACCAGCAAACGCGGCGCTGGCAAGCTGGCCAGCAGGTCAATCGCTGCGCGCACCGAATCGGGGTTGGCGTTGTAGCTGTCATCAACCACCGTCAGGTGACCTTGACCACGGGGCAATGCCCATGCGCGCGAACGGCCATTGACCGCCTTGAAGTCGGCCAGGCCTTGCGCAATCGCCTTCAAAGGAACCCCCGCAGCCACCGCACAAGCGATCACAGCCAAGGCATTGCGCACGTTGTGGCGCCCTGGCAAGGCCAAACCAACATCCAACTCACCCAATGGCGTGGTGGCCCGAACCTGCCAGCGGTCACCCAGCCACTCGGCCTGTCGCAAGCTCACCTCGGCGGCCACGCCAGGGGTGGCAGAAAAACGCAGACACTGGTTGTCAAGGGGCAAGCCGTGCGCCGACTTTTTCGCCAGGTCGCCCCACAGATCGGCATACGCTTCGTCGGCCGGGAACACCGCCACGCCCTTGGGCGAGAGGTGTTGAAAGACCTGACCGTTTTCCAGCGCCACCGCGTCCACCGTGCCCATGAACTCTTGGTGTTCCCGCTGCGCGTTGTTGACCAAGGCCACGGTCGGCTGGGCCACAGCGGCCAAACGCGCTATTTCACCCGGGTGGTTCATGCCCAGCTCCACCACCACCGCCTGGTGTTCAGCGCGCCGACGCAGCAGGGTCAGGGGCAAACCAATTTCATTGTTGAAGTTGCCCTGGGTGGCCAGGCTGGCCTGCGGCCAATGCGCCTGCAAGACGGAGGCCAACATCTGGGTCACCGTGGTTTTGCCGTTGCTGCCGGTGACGGCAATCAACGGGCCGGTAAAGCGCTCGCGCCAAGCAGCGGCCAAGGCACCCAAGGCCTGCTGGGTATCGGCCACTTCAATCAGGGGCCACGCCTCCAAGGCGGGCGGCAAGGGTTGGGGCAAGGCCCCTTGGGCCACCACCGCGCCCATCGCACCGGCGCCGCGCGCCTGGACCAAATAATCGTGGGCATCAAAGCGCTCGCCGCGCAAGGCCACAAACAAGTCACCCGGCTGCAAGCTGCGGGTATCGGTGTGCACCCGCACAGGCCTTTGTTCAGCCCCCTGTGTCAGCGGGGCAGCGCCCAGCACCTGGGCCACTTCCTGCAGGCTAAAAAAGCCCCAATGTGCGGCCAAGGCCAGGCGGGCTTTTTCCACGTCAGAAAACGGGGTTTTCACCCCGCCCATGTCTTGGCTGGTTTCATGGCCTTTGCCGGCCAGCAGCACGACATCATGGGGTTGCGCCTGTGCGATGGCCTGCTCAATCGCCTGGGCCCGGTCCAGCACCACTTGCCAGCCAGGGGCGTGTGCGGGGACGCCTTGCAACACCGCCGCCGCAATGGCTTGGGGCGATTCTGAGCGCGGGTTGTCGTTGGTCAAGAACACCCGGTCTGCCCCTTCATAAACCGCCTGGCCCATGCCAGGGCGTTTGCTGGCATCGCGGTCACCGCCACAGCCAAACACACACACCAGTTGGCCGCCCCGGTGTTGGGCCAACTCCCGCAACGCTGCCAGGGTCTGGCGCAATGCATCAGGCGTGTGGGCATAGTCCACCACCACATAAGGGCGCTCAATGGGCGGGGCTTGCCGGGCGTCCATGCACTGCATGCGCCCAGGCACGGGCGTCAAGCCAGACAAAGCCTGGGCCGCAGGTGCCAAGGGCACACCCAGGGCCCGCAGGGCCGCCAACACCCCCAGCAGGTTGCTGACGTTGTAGCGCCCAATGAGTTGGGTTTGCACTTGAACGCGGGCGACTTCCGCACCCCCTTCTGGTTGGGTTTCAATCACCTCAAAGCACAAACCCTCGGCCCGGTAAGTCACGGCCTCGGCACGCAAGCGGGCATGGGCAAGGCCCTGAGCCGACACCGGCCACAAAGCCAACCCCTTTGCCGCCGCCGGGGTCAGTTCTTTGAGCAGGGCTTGGCCCTTGGGGTCGTCCAAATGGATGACCGCAGCTTGCAGGCCGGGGGTTTCGAACAAACCGCGCTTGGCCGCCCAATAAGCCGCCATGTCGCCGTGGTAATCGAGGTGATCCTGGCTGAAGTTGGTGAAAATGGCCACCCGGATGTCGCAGCCCGCCAAACGCTGCTCGCTCAAGCCAATCGACGAGGCCTCCACCGCGCAAGCCGACACACCTTGATCGACCCACTCACGCAAGGTGCGCTGCAGGGTGATCGGATCGGGCGTGGTGAGCCCCGTGGCTTGCAACACGGCCGGGCCACCATCGGGGGCAAACACCCCGTTGCCCAAAGTGCCCATCACACCACAGGCCCGACCCCAGGGGGCTGGCAAACGGGCCAGGGCCTGGGCCAAGCACCAGGCGGTCGATGTTTTGCCATTGGTGCCGGTCACGGCCACCACCGCCATGTCGTGTGAAGGATGTCCGTGCCATGCGGCCGCCAAGGGACCCGCGGCCGCCTTCAAATGGGGCATCGCCGCCACCGGCACCACATTGGCCTCGGTCGCCACGGTCACCGCATGCGGCCCACCCGCGTCGGCGTCCACCAAACAGGCCACAGCGCCTTGCGCCAGCGCCTGTCCCACGAAAACACGACCATCTTGTGCCGCGCCTGGCCATGCCAAAAACGCATCCCCTGCTTGCACCCGGCGACTGTCGATTTGAATCTGCCGCGCCCCTTGCGCGCGCAGCCACGCCAACGCTTCGGGCACGCTGTTCAAACGCAGGCGGGGGGCAACAAGCGTTGGGGCCATCAGAACGACTCCTCCACCTGGGTGGTGACGACTTGGGGTTTGACCGACAAATCGGGCTGCACATTCATCATGCGCAAGGTTTGCTGCACCACTTCACTGAACACCGGGGCCGCCACCACCCCCCCATAAAACCCGCCCACGGTGGGCTCATCCACCATCACGGCACAGATGATGCGCGGCTTGTCAATGGGGGCCATGCCGGTGAACCAAGCGCGGTATTTGCTGGTCGAATAACCCTTGCCAACCTGTTTGCGCGCCGTGCCCGATTTGCCGCCCACCGAGTAGCCCACGGTCATGGCCTTGGGGCCCGTGCCTTCGGGTCCCGCGGCCATTTGCAGCATTTTGCGAATTTCTATGGCATTGGCGGATGAGAACACACGCACCCCTGAAGCCACCAAATCGGTCTTTTGCATGGTCACCGGGATGTACTCCCCATCGTGCGCAAAAGCCGTATAAGAGTGGGCCATTTGAAACAAAGAGGCCGACAAGCCATAGCCATACGACATCGTGGCCTGCTCGATGGGCCGCCAGGTTTTGTAAGGCCGCACCCGACCCGACACCGCACCGGGAAAGGCAATTTGTGGTTTTTGACCAAAGCCCAAAGCCATGTAGGTGTCCCACATTTCCTTGGCCGATAGTCTTTGGGAAATTTTGGTGGCCCCCACATTGCTGGACTTCTGAATCACGCCTTCCACCGTCAACAGGCCATAGTTGTGGGTGTCGGTGATGGTGGAGCCGGTCACGGTGTATTTGCCGGGCGACGTGTCGATCAAGGTTTGCGGCGTCACGCGACCGTTCTCCAAAGCAATCGCGACCGTGATGGGTTTCATGGTCGAGCCTGGCTCAAACGTGTCGGTCAAGGCCCGGTTGCGCAATTGCTCACCCGACAAATTCTGGCGCTTGTCGGGCACAAAGCTGGGGTAGTTGGCCAAGGCCAAGACCTCGCCAGTTTGGGCATCGAGCACCACCACACTGCCCGCGCGGGCTTTGTGAAGTTGCACGGCGTCGCGCAGTTTTTGGTAAGCAAAAAACTGCACCTTGCTGTCGATGCTGAGTTGCAGGTCGCGCCCATCCACCGGCGGGACCTCTTCACCCACGTCTTCCACCACCTGGCCCAAACGGTCTTTGATGACCCGACGCGAACCCGCCTTGCCACCCAGCTCTTTGTTGAAGGTCAACTCCACGCCCTCTTGGCCCTGGTCCTCCACATTGGTGAAGCCCACCACGTGCGCTGCGGCTTCGCCCTCCGGGTATTGACGGCGGTATTCTTTGCGCTGGTAAATGCCCTTGATGCCCAGGTCCGTCACCTTTTTGGCGACATCCACATCCACCTGGCGTTTGAGCCAAACAAAGGCCTTGTCTTCGTTTTCGAGCTTCTTCGTCAGCTCGGGCAAGGGGATTTCGAGCAAACGCGCCAATTCTTTGAGCTTGGCGGGGTCCCGATCCACATCCTCCGGAATCGCCCAAAAGCTGGGCACCGGCACGCTGGAGGCCAGAATCAAACCATTGCGGTCCAAGATGCGCCCTCGACTGGCCGGCAGCTCCAAAGTGCGGGCATAGCGCACTTCGCCTTGGTGCAGAAAGAAGTTGTTGTTGAACACCTGGATGTAAGCGGCGCGAGCGCCCAGGGCCAAAAAGCCCAGGGCAATCGCAGCCACCACAAATTTGCTGCGCCAAACCGGGGTTTTGCTGGCCAGCAAGGGGCTGGAGGTGTAGCGCACACTCCGACTCATGACGCCCCCCCGGCGGTTTCGGTGGCCGAGCCCGCCTCGACCGAGATTTTTTTAGCAGCCGGGTCAGGGGCTCGGGTCTTGGCATCCGGTTTGGCCGACCGGGCCTGCGCCTGATCGCTGGTTTTGACGGGTGCCAAAGCGCCTGCCGGGGCTTTCACATACTGCGTGATGGCGGGCGTCGTGGTGCGCATTTTCAGCTGCGACTTGGCCAAGGCCTCCACCCGCAACGGGGTGGCCTGCGAACGGATTTCCAAACGCAGGCGCTCGTTTTCGAGTTCGAGCTTGTGCGCCTCTGATTTGTCGTGCTCCAACTCGGTAAACAAACGGCGCGAGTCGTATTGGGTGCCCACCAAATACAGGGCACTCAAAATCACCGCCACCAGCAAGAGCAAATTGAGCCCTGTCATGCCAGCACCTCGGTGCGCTCGGCCACCCGCAGGATGGCGCTGCGCGAGCGTGGATTGGCCGCCACCTCGGCCGCGCTGGGTTTGATCCGGTCGAGGGTGCGCAGTTTCATGGCCGGCGGCACCGCAAAGGGCGCCCGCCGATCAAACACCTCTTTGGTGTGTTTGGCCATGAATTGTTTGACGATGCGGTCTTCCAGCGAGTGAAAGCTGATCACCACCAAACGACCGCCAGGCACCAAGAGCCTCAACGAAGCATCGAGTGCCTGCTGGAGCTCCTCCAACTCGGCGTTGATGAAAATCCGAAGAGCTTGAAAGGTGCGTGTCGCGGGGTCCTGGCCCGCCTCACGGGTTTTGACGACGCTCGCCACGAGTTGGGCCAGCTCCAATGTGGTGCCGAGGGGGCCGCTTGCCTGTCGGCGAGCGACAATCGCCTTTGCAATCGGAAAAGCAAACCGTTCTTCGCCGTAATCACGTATCACCTCCGCAATTTCATCCACCTGTGCCGAGGCCAGCCAATCGGCCACAGAATTCCCCCGCGTGGGGTCCATGCGCATGTCCAAAGGGCCTTCACGGCGAAAGCTGAAACCGCGCTCGGACACATCAATCTGAGGTGAGCTGACACCCAAATCCATGAGCAACCCATGGACCGAGCCCGCGGCCAACTCGTCCACATGACGAAAGCCCTGGTGACGAATGGAAAAACGCGCATCGGAGATGCGCGCTGCTTCTGCAATGGCCTCCGGGTCTTTGTCGAAGGCCAAGACCCGATCCGAGGGCCCCAGCCGGGACAGCATCAAGCGGGTATGCCCGCCCCTCCCGAAGGTTGCATCCACAAACAGCCGCCCACCCGCAGCCGCCGAAACGTCCAGCGACGGCCCGGAGCCCAACAAGGCATCCACCGCCTCGTTCAGCAATACCGTGACATGTTGAGGAGCTGCCGTCATGTCGACTCAGAAAGAAAAATCTTTGAACACATCGGGCATCTCGCCCTGCATGGCCTGGGCTTCTTGGGCGTCGTAGCTGGCCTTGTCCCACAACTCGAAATGGTTGCCCATGCCCAGCAAAATGGTGTCTTTGGCAATGCCCGCTGCCGCACGCAACTCGGGCGAAACCAACACCCGGCCAGTGGCATCCATCTCGACGTCCATGGCATTGCCCAGAAAAATCCGCTTCCACCACTGCGCCGACATCGGCAAGCTGGCAATGCGTTCGCGGAATTTTTCCCATTCAGGTCGAGGGAAAACCATCAGGCAGCCATGGGGGTGTTTGGTCAAGGTCAGTTGACCAGCGGCCGTTGCCGCCAAGACGTCACGGTGCCGGGTCGGCACAGACAACCGCCCCTTTGCATCCAAACTGATCGCTGACGCCCCTTGAAACACCGACTAATCCCCTTGCCTGTCCAAACAAACCCGGCGCAAGTCCCTTGAAAATGTCCGCAGACACCATTTCTCAGGCACTTTTCACCACTTAATTGCACTTTCTTCCACTGTAGCAGGAAATACCCACTTTGCAAGGCCGTCGAATGAAAATTCAACAATGAAATCAAGGACTTAGAGCGTTAATTTAGGGCTTGAAACGGAAAAAATATCAAGTAAATAAAGCACTTAGGGATGGCAATGAAAGTGATGCCTCAGACATTGCAGGCACAAAAAAAATCCGAGCCCTTGGACTCGGATTTTTTTGGGACAAAAACAGATTTTTGGACCCGATTTCAGGCCAAGCCTTAATCTCCAAACATTTTTTGTTTCAATTCCCGTCGTTGCTGGGCTTCCAGCGACAAAGTCGCCGTGGGGCGCGCCAATAAACGACCGACGCCAATGGGCTCGCCCGTTTCATCGCAATAGCCATAATCGCCAGCGTCGATGCGCGCAATGGATTGCTCAATTTTCTTCAGCAACTTGCGTTCGCGGTCCCGAGTGCGCAGCTCCAAGGCATGTTCTTCCTCGATGGTGGCGCGATCGGCGGGGTCGGGCACCACCACCGTGTCTTCGCGCAAATGCTCGGTGGTTTGACCCGCGTTGTTCAGCATGCTTTGGCGCAACTGAACCAGCTTGAGGCGGAAAAAAGCCGTTTGCACCTCGTTCATGTACTCGTCATCGGGCATGGCAATGACTTCGGCATCGCTCAGGCTCTCAACGGGCTTGTTTTTCCAGTTGTTGACCAACTTGGGGTCTTTTTTGATGCTCATCGGGGTGAGTGAGGGCACCACGCTGAGGGCAGGCGGCGCGGAAAAGCTGGCCTTGGCGGCGGTGGAGGCCACCATGCCGGCGTTGTCCATTGAAGGCACGGTCAATTGGGTCAAACGGGAGGAGGGCCGGGTGCTGCGCGCAGGCACGCCCGCCGCCGTGGCGGCCTGGATGGCCTGAATGGCTTCTTGCTCGGCCACCGAGGCAGCGGTCGCAGAGGCTTTGGAATTGACGGTTTTAGGAGCGGTCACAGAAACAACTTTCGAGGGAACAGGGCGCTGGGCCTTCACAGGTCCAGCACTTGAGGGCTTGGAGGGCGGGGGTGTTTTTAGCTTGACCGAGGTCTTTTTGGCCGCTGCGCTCACCTTGCCCGGCTTAGCGGCGGGTTTGAGAACTTGAGTGGACTTTTTTGCCGGGGTCTTGGCCGGTGTTGGCGTTTTGCTGGCCTTTCCTGCCTGGGTCGTCTTCACCGCTTTTGCAGGCACCGCCTTGGCGCTCGTGATTTTCTTTGCAGGCGCTTTGGCGGCTGGCTTGGCCACGGATTTGGCAGGGGCCTTGGCCTCCGATTTGGGCAAGGCTTTGGCTTTCACAGCAATTTTTTTCACGCAAAGTCTCCTGAAGGGACAGCAGCCGAAGAACGCGACCCCACCCTGAAACCGGGTTGGAGCCGTTTCAGGGTGATTTATCGCGGCGCGATTGTATCGGTTGTCAGCTTGGCGAGTTCGAATTCACCAAACTTTGTTCCAGTCCCTGCAACAAAATGTCTTTGGGCAGGTCAATCCCGATGAAAACCAGTTTGCTCTGACGCAGCTCGCCGGGCGCCCATTCAGGCCCCAAATCACTGCCCATCAACTGGTGCACGCCCTGAAAAATCACTTTGCGCTCGGCGCCCCGCATGTTCAAAACCCCCTTGTAGCGCAGCATGCGCGGACCATAGACATTCACGATGGCCCCTAAGAAGTCTTCCAGTCTGGCCGGGTCAAAAGCCCGTTCCGAGCGAAACACAAAACTTTTCACATCGTCATCGTGGTGATGGTGGTGGCCCTGGCCAGCGTGGTGCGAGGGGTGCTGGCAATTTTCACCATGGTCGTGGTGAGCATGTTCGTGGTCATGGTCACGGTGATCGTGTCCGGCTTCAGCCTCGTGCAGGAAGTTGGGATCGACATCCAATTTGGCGTTCAGGTTGAAGCCACGCAGGTCAAACACCTCGCTCAAGGGCACTTCCCCGAAGTGGGTCACTTTTTGCGGCGCGCGGGGGTTCATGTGGGCCAGCCGGTGCTGCAAACTGTGCAACGCCTCGGCGCTGACCAAGTCGGCTTTGCTGATGAAGATTTGGTCCGCAAAACCCACTTGGCGACGGGCTTCCTGGCGGTCGTCGAGCTGCTGGTCAGCGTGCTTGGCATCCACCAAGGTGACGATGGCGTCCAGCAAATAGGTTTCGGCGATTTCATCGTCCATGAAGAAGGTCTGGGCCACCGGCCCCGGGTCGGCCAAGCCGGTGGTCTCGATCACCACGCGCTCAAAATCCAGCATCCCCTTGCGGCGCTTGGCAGCAATGAGTTGCAGGGTTTCGCGCAAATCTTCGCGGATGGTGCAACACACGCAGCCATTGCTCATCTGAATGATTTGCTCGTTGGTGTTGCTCACCAAGATTTCGTTGTCGATGTTTTCTTCGCCGAATTCGTTTTCAATGACGGCAATTTTCTGGCCGTGGGCCTCGGTCAATACCCGCTTGAGCAGGGTGGTTTTGCCCGAACCCAAAAAGCCGGTGAGGATGGTGACAGGAATCAAGGCCATGGCTTTCAGTACCTTCTGAATGAAATGGCCTCTATTTTAGGGAGCCCGGCGTGGCAGCTCAGCGCCCTGTCTCAGCGGCGCACCACCACCAAGCCCTTGAGGTACTCGCCTTCGGGAAAGTTGAGGGTCATGGGGTGGTCCGGGGCCCCGCCCAAGCGCTCGGCAATGAAACCGTCCACCCCCGCGTCAATGCCCGCCGAGGCAACAATTTTGTGAAACAAATCGGCCGAAATGCCGCCCGAACAAGAAAAGGTGAACAACACGCCCCCAGGGGGCAACAGCTGCAACGCCAGGCGATTGATGTCCTTGTAGGCCCGGGCCGCCCGTTCGGCGTGGGCCGCACTCGGCGCCAGTTTGGGCGGGTCCAGCACGATGGCATCGAACTGGCGCCCCTCCGCCAAAAAGCGGCGCAAGCTGGCGTTCACATCGGCGTCCAGGTAGTCGGCCCTGGCCTGCCCTTGTGCGTCCAGCGCCAGCTGGTTGAGCGCCACATTGGACTGCGCCAGCGCCAAGGCCAAGGCAGAAGAGTCGATGGAAGTCACATGCCGGGCCCCGCCCGCCAAGGCGGCCACCGTGAACCCCCCGGTGTAGGCGTAGCAGTTCAAGACCCGGTCGAATCGCCGCTGTGCAGACCATTCGGCAAAGCGGCGGCGGCTGTCTCGCTGGTCCAAATAGAAGCCGGTTTTGTGCCCCGTGGCCACATCCAGTGCCAAACGCCATTGGTGCTCACGCAAGACAATTTGCGTGGACGCGGCCGATGCGCCTTCAGGCACCTGCAGCCAGCCCGTGCTGGGGGGCAATCCCTCCAACTTGCGCGAGCTGGTGTCCGAGCGCTCGTAAAGGCGGGTCAAACCGGTGACTTGCAACAAAGCCGAAACCAAAACCGATTTCCAACGCTCCACCCCAGCCGAACCAAACTGGGCCACCAGGGTGTCGCCGTAGCGGTCCACCACCAGGCCGGGCAAACCGTCTGACTCGCCGTGCACCAAGCGACGGGCATCGCTGTCGATCTGAAACCAAGCACGCGCGGCCACGGCTTGGGCCACCGTGGCCTGAAAAAAAGCCGCTTCAATGCGCTGGTTTTCGTCAAAGCTCCATGCCCGGGCCCGAATTTTGGAATGGGGTGAAAACGCCGCCCAGGCCAAGAACTGACCCTCCGAGGACTCAATGCGCACGGTCTCTCCCGCGTCGGCACTGCCTTTGGCAATGGCGGAGTCAAACACCCAGGGGTGGCGACGCAACAAGGAGCGCTCCTTGCCGGCGCGCAGTCGA
Organism: uncultured Curvibacter sp.; assembly: GCA_903902035.1. Classification (GTDB taxonomy): domain Bacteria; phylum Pseudomonadota; class Gammaproteobacteria; order Burkholderiales; family Burkholderiaceae_C; genus Curvibacter. Next base: position 24,829 of record CAIUTG010000142.1, read on the forward strand.
ATGATTTTCATGGCAACAACAGAAAAAGAAATTAAGATTTTTTGTGGGCCCGGGGATGGGCCGCATCGTAGACCTTGGCCAGATGCTGAAAGTCCAAACCCGTGTAAACCTGCGTGCTGCTGATGCTGGCATGGCCCATCAACTCCTGCACGGCGCGCAAATCGCCGCTGGATTGCAAGACATGGCTGGCAAAAGAATGGCGCAACATGTGCGGGTGCACCGGGGCGGCCAAACCGGCCCGCAAACTGCGTTGCCGCAAGCGCTGCCAGACGGCCTGTGGTGTCAAGCGGGTGCCGCGTTGACCGATGAACAAAGCCTGGTTTTCAACCCCAGGGGCCAAGCCTTGCGCACGCACCTGCAGCCAGGTTTTTAAGGCAGCCAAGGCCTGACGCCCCAAGGGCAATTGACGCCGTTTGCGGCCTTTGCCAAACACATGGATCTCGGCATTGCTCAAATCAACCCAGCCACGCCCCTGGTCTTTGGCTTCGGCACTGAATACGCAGTCCAGCCCGACCAACTCGCCAACCCGAATGCCACAACCGTAAAGCAACTCGACCAAGGCCGCGTCCCGGGCCTCCAGCCAATCGGCGGGATCAGAGGCGGCGGCCGCCTTGAATTCGGCCAACTGCACCGCGTCGTCCACCCGCAAAGCCTTGGGCAGGAGCTTGGCCGATTTGGGCGCGCGCACGGCTTGCACGGGGTTGCTGGCGATCAGGCCTTCGCGGCACAACCAGGCAAAAAAGCCGCGCCACGCTGACAGCATCAAGGCCACGCTGCGGGCGCTGTGTTTGCCAGCGCCTTGGTCGGTAGGCGCATGCCACTGCGCCGCCCAACGGCGGATGTGGGCGGGCTGAATCTGGTGCCAATCCAGGCCTTGACCTGGGGGCTGGGCTTGGACCGCACCGCTGGCCAGGGTGGTCAATTGCGTCAAATGCTGCTGGTACAGGCTGAGCGTTCGCTCGGCCAAGCGCTTTTCAAACCGGGCATGGTCGAGATAGCGTTGGACCAGCGGGTTCATGGTGGGGCGCAATCAATCGGCTGAATCTGACGGCGCGGCTTGCGCTTGCAAGCGTGACAAAGCCGCGCTCGCCAAGGTGGCCATGCGCTCCAAAAAGTCGGTGCCAATGCCGCTGTGAAAACGCTGCGAGTCGGGCGAAGCCAAGACCAGCAAACCAAACACCGTTTGCCGGGAACGCAAGGGCAACAGGGCCACTGAAACCGCTTCTGCGGCTTGGGGCAGCCAGTTCACGGCTTCGGTCCCGGGTTGGGCCCCACAGAATGGTTGTTGCAAGGTCTCGGCAAAAGACTTCACCTCCTCCGTCACCCCTTGCGCGAAGGGTGCCGACTGGTGTTCGGCAGACAGGCCCCAGAGCCGGATCGCCACCTGCGGGACCATGAATTGATCGCGCACCTCGTCGGCAATGCGCTGGGGCAAATCGGTCAGCGACTGCTCTCGCAGCAAGCCCACGGCCCATCGCTGCAGCCTGTCGGCAATGAGGGCGTTTTCACCTGAATGGCGAATCATGTCCATGATGCGGCCTTCCAGGTTTTTGATCTTCTCGCGCAGCATTTCAGCCTGACGTTCTTGCAGGCTGACAGCTCGCTGGCCATGCGGGCTGCGCACTTGCACGCTGGCCAAGACTTCGGCATGGCGCTCGAAAAAATCGGGCGTGTTGAGGAGGTAATTGGCAATGTCCTCTTCGGTGATCGGGTTCAGGGGGAGATTCATGTTGAAAATGCCTTTGTCTTTATGTCAAATCTGGCAGCACCAGCTGCCCCTCAAATACTTTGATGGCGGGCCCCGTCATCGCCACGGAGCCGTTGCCGCCGGACCAGGCAATTTGCAAATCGCCGCCTCGGGTGTGCACCTCGACCACGGGGTCCAGCAAGCCCCAACGAATCCCCGCCACCACCGCCGCACAAGCACCTGTGCCACAGGCCAGGGTTTCACCGACACCGCGCTCAAACACCCGCAATTTAATGGCTTGGCGAGAGATCACCTGCATGAAGCCCACATTGACGCCCTCCGTGAAACGGGGGTTGGCCTGGACTTCGGCGCCCAAGCCCAGCACATCGGTCTGCTCGGTGCTGGCCACGCACAACACCGCATGGGGATTGCCCATGGACACCAGACCGGCCAAGGACAAGGAAGCCGGTGCGCCTTCGGGTCGCACACGCCAACGCTCCCAGGCCCCAAAGGGCTGCGCTGCCAAGTCAGTGCCATCAAACGGGAGGTCCGGCAACGCAAAACGCGGCAGCCCCATGTCAACGCGCACCCGACCGTCTTCGGTCAGCACAGGCTGGATATCGCCCGAGCGGGTGCGCACGCGCAAAACGGTTTTCTTGGTCAACCCTTGGTCGTGCACAAAGCGCGCAAAGCAACGCGCCCCGTTGCCACACTGCCCCACCTCCCCGCCGTCGGCGTTGTGGATGATGTATTCAAAATCCACCCCATCGGCGGGGCTCGGACGCACGGTCAGAATTTGATCGGCCCCCACGCCAAAGTGGCGATCGGCCAAAAACCGGTACTGCGCTGCACTCAAATTCAGGCGGTGTTGGGTTTCGTCCAACACCACAAAATCGTTGCCAGCGCCGTGTATTTTGGTAAAGCGAATTTGCATGCCGCCATTATCGGGCAGCCCAAGCGGGTCAGTGGCGCCGTGCTTTTGCTTTTGCTTTTGCTTTTGCTTTTGCTTTTGAATCGATGCCGTTTCCTTTGCTGCACGCGGCACCCATTTTGGCGCTTTGAGCACCCCCAAGTTCCAATGAGACCGATCTCAGGACCCATGCAGCATTCCGCCTCTGGTCATAATCCGGGACAAGACATGTCCTAAAAACGACCATGACCCGAACCAGCCAGCTCCTCACCCATGCCAACGGCCCGTCGTTAGACCCGCATGCCAGCAGCCAGCGGGCTGCCGAGTGGCAAAGCGAAAACCCTGTGCCGCTTCAAAAAAACCTTTGGCGCTTGACCGCGCCCAACCCCAGCGTGATGACCGGCCCCGGCACCAACAGCTATGTGGTGGGCTCGGTCGATTTGGGTTTTTTCGTGATCGACCCCGGCCCCGCCGACGCCTCGCACCAGCAGCGTTTGTTCGATGTCACCCAAGGCCAGATTCGCGGCATCCTTTGCACCCACTCCCACCCCGACCACTCGCCCGGCGCACGCCCCCTGCAAGCGCTGTGCGAGCAGGCCGGAAAAGCCAAACCCGTCATCTTGGGCCTGCCCTCGGCCGCCACCGCCAGACCCGACAGCCGCTTCACGCCCGAGCGGGTTTTGGCAGAGGGCGAGATTTTGAGCCTGTCCAGTCACTTCAGTTTGAAGGCCCTCCACACCCCCGGCCACGCGGCCAACCATGTGTGCCTGGTCTTGCTGGAAGACGGCGTGCTGTTTTCGGGTGACCACATCCTGAACGGCAGCACCACCGTCATCGACGGCCCCGATGGCCACATGGGCGACTACCTGGATTCGCTCGACCGTTTGGACGCCGCCTGCGTGGCGCATGACATCAATTACATCTTGCCCGCCCACGGCCATGTGCTGAACAATGCCCGTGACGCCATTGCCCATTTGAAAAACCACCGCCTTCAACGTGAAGCCAAAGTCCTCGCGGCCATGCAGGCATTGCCCGAAGGTGAGCCCCAAGATTGGGTCGCGCTGGCCTACGACGACACCCCGCCCGGCTTGTGGCCGATTGCCCTGCGTTCCTTGTTGGCCCATGCCCAAAGGATTCGGGAGCTGGGCCTGGTTTGAAGCCAACGCTAAAAAAGTGTGAAGTTTGCCGATAAGCCGGATTCTGTGCGCCTTGGCAAGCCAAGGCGTGACTGCCATTACTCTGGGCCGCCGGTCACCCGAACGGCTCGATGCTACCTACCCGCACACTCCGGGGGCCCCGTCAACGTGTGCCTACTTGGTATTGCTGCGCGTAGAGATTGCCCGTTTCACCCGAACTCAATCGGCTCGTCTCTGTTGCTCTGATCCTCACCTCACGGTGGAGAGTGGTTAACTCCTACGCTGCCCTGTGCAGTCCGGACGTTCCTCCAGTGCGGCATTTCTGCTGGGCACCAGCGGCAGTCTGGCAAACTTCACACCCTGGATTATCCTTGTTTCCTTCAAGACCCTTCGTACCTTAGACAAATTTTCCACCCACTCAGACCCTTTAGGAGACCCGCATGAAAGCCAACAGCATTCTGGACACCATCGGCCGCACCCCCCATGTGCACATCAACCGTCTGTTTGGTCCGAACACCCATGTCTGGATCAAATCCGAGCGCAGCAACCCCGGGGGCTCCATCAAAGACCGCATTGCCCTGGCCATGGTCGAAGCCGCCGAAAAATCGGGGGCCTTGAAGCCCGGTGGCACCATCATCGAACCCACCTCGGGCAACACCGGCGTTGGCCTGGCCATGGTCGCCGCCGTCAAGGGCTACAAGTTGGTTCTGGTGATGCCCGACAGCATGTCGGTTGAACGCCGCCGCCTGATGTTGGCTTATGGCGCCAGCTTCGATTTGACGCCGCGCGAAAAGGGCATGAAGGGCGCCATCGCCCGGGCCGAAGAATTGGCCGCTCAAACCCCAGGCGCCTGGATTCCCCAGCAATTTGAAAACCCCGCCAACATCGACGTACACGTGCGCACCACGGCGCAAGAAATTTTGGCCGACTTCCCCGACGGACTGGACGCCCTCATCACCGGTGTCGGCACGGGGGGGCACTTGACCGGCGTGGCTCAGGTGCTGAAAGCCAAATTCCCCCAGCTCAAGGTCTTTGCGGTGGAGCCCACGGCCTCACCCGTGATTTCTGGCGGCTCGCCCGCGCCCCACCCCATTCAGGGCATTGGTGCGGGCTTCATTCCGAAAAACCTGGACACCACTTTGCTGGACGGCGTGATCCAGGTCGATGCCGAAGCGGCCCGCGAAATGGCGCGTCGCAGCGCCCGTGAAGAAGGCCTGCTGGTGGGCATTTCTTCTGGGGCGACCCTGGCCGCGATTGCCCAGAAGTTGCCCGAACTGCCTGCTGGCGCACGGGTGCTGGGCTTCAACTACGACACCGGCGAGCGTTACTTGTCGGTGGAAGGCTTCTTGCCCTGAACGCCCTTGTACCGCCCGCCCCTTTGACGACCTCTTTTCCCTCAGGCCTTTGCTGCCGATTCGATTGCGCTGAATGATTCGTTTGTCTGAACTCAAGCTGGGCTTGGGTGAATTGCCGCTGGACCCTTTGCAACACCCGGAACAGGCGCTGCGTGCGCTGGCGGCAGACGTGCTGGGGCTTGCCCCCAGCGACTTCACCCAGTTGAGGGTTTTTAAGCGCAGTTTTGACGCCCGCAAAGCCGATTTGCAGGCCGTCTACATCGTGGATGTGGCACTCGCTTCGCCCGCCTTGGAGGCGCAAGCCTTGGCCACGGGGCAAAAAAAGGCCCCCTTGCATGTGCAAACCACACCGGCCATGGCCTGGGTGCCGCCCAGCCCCTTGATTCAACCGGGCGTTGACCACCCAGCCCGTCCTGAAGCCGGAGGGCAAGACCGTCCTGTGGTCGTGGGCTTTGGCCCCTGCGGCATTTTTGCAGCCCTGGTCTTGGCCCAAATGGGCTTGAAACCCATCGTCATCGAACGCGGTAAGACCGTGCGTGAACGCACGAAAGACACTTGGGGCTTGTGGCGCAAACGGGTGTTGCACCCGGAATCCAATGTGCAGTTTGGTGAAGGCGGCGCAGGCACTTTTTCGGATGGCAAGCTTTACAGCCAGATCAAAGACCCCCGGTTTTTGGGCCGCAAGGTGATGGAAGAGTTCGTCAAGGCGGGTGCGCCGGAAGAAATTTTGTTTGCGGCCCACCCCCACATCGGCACCTTCAAATTGGTCAAAGTGGTGGAAAACTTGCGCGCGCAAATCATCGCCCTCGGTGGCGAAATTCGCTTCCAACAGCGCTTGATTGACCTTGAACTGGCGCCCTTGTCGAACAAGGGCTCAGGCCCCCACCCGGCTCGGACCCAAAAGGTGCAGGGCCTCAAAATTCTAGATTTGGTCAGCGGCCAAACCTATGCGCTGCCCGCTCAACAAGTGGTGCTGGCCTTGGGTCACAGCTCACGCGACACCTTTGCGCTGCTGCACCAACGGGGGGTGTATTTGGAGGCCAAGCCCTTTTCAGTGGGCTTTCGCATCGAGCACCCCCAAGGCCTGATTGACCGGGCACGCTGGGGGCGCCACGCGGGTCACCCCCTCTTGGGCGCGGCCGATTACAAGCTGGTGCACCACGCCCAGAATGGGCGTGCGGTCTACAGTTTTTGCATGTGCCCTGGCGGCACCGTGGTGGCCGCCACCTCGGAGCCCGAGCGGGTGGTGACCAATGGCATGAGCCAGTATTCGCGCAACGAGCGCAATGCCAATGCGGGCATCGTGGTGGGCATCGACCCCAGCGACTACCCGCAACCCCACACCGATGCAGCGGCCTTTGAGTGGGCCTTGGGTGACCATGCCCACGGCCTTCAGGGCCACCCCGACCCGTCACGGCCCCACCCCCTGTCAGGCCTGGTTTTGCAACGCCAGCTTGAATCGAAAGCCTATGTACTGGGGGGCAGCAATTACTCAGCACCGGGTCAATTGCTGGGCGACTTTGTGACTGGCCGCCCTTCTACGGCGCTGGGCGCCGTCGAGCCTTCTTACAAGCCGGGCGTGCAACTGGGCGATTTGTCGCAGGCCTTGCCCGACTATGCGATTCAGGCCGTTCGAGAAGCCTTGCCCGCCTTTGGCCAGAAAATCTTGGGCTTTGACCTCCCCGATGCCGTGCTAACGGGCGTGGAAACGCGCACCTCCTCGCCCCTCAAAATCAGCCGCAACGATGATTTTCAGAGCTTGAACACCCTGGGGCTTTTCCCGGCGGGCGAAGGTGCCAGCTATGCCGGGGGGATTTTGTCAGCCGGGGTCGATGGCATCAAGGTGGGCGAAGCCGTGGCCCGCGCCTTGTTGAACCTGCCGCAGCCCCGCGATGCCCGCGGGCGCAGCGCTTCTGGCGGGTATTGAGTCAAGCGCATCAGGGCAACAGCCGCCAAGGCAAGGCCTCACCCGAACGCAAGGGTTTCAGCTCGCCTTGGCCAAACGCAAACTGCTCGGGTGGCGTCCAGACTTGGCGTTGCAAGGTGATCTGTGTGGTGTTGCGAGGCAAGCCATAAAAATCGGGGCCATTCAGGCTGGCAAAGGCCTCCAATTGGTCCAGGGCACCCACGCTGTCAAAGGCCTCGGCGTACATCTCGATGGCGGCGTGGGCGGTGTAGCACCCGGCACAGCCGCTGGCGTGTTCTTTCAAATGCGCCGGATGAGGCGCGCTGTCGGTGCCCAAGAAAAAGCGCGACGCGCCTTGCGTGGCGACTGACAGCAAGGCCTGGCGATGGGTTTCGCGCTTCAAGACCGGCAGGCAATAGTAGTGCGGCCGGATTCCGCCCGTAAAAATGGCATTGCGGTTGTAAAGCAAATGGTGGGCCGTGATGGTGGCCCCCACAAACGCGTCGGCGTCGCGCACATAGTGAGCGGCTTCACGGGTGGTGATGTGCTCGAAAACTATTTTGAGCTCTGGAAAATCGCGGCGCAATGGCAGCAACTGGGTGTCGATGAAGACGGCCTCCCGGTCAAACAAGTCGATGTCGGGGCTGGTGACTTCACCGTGCACCAAGAGCAACAGGCCTTCGCGCTGCATGGCCTCCAGGGTGGGGTAAATTTTGCGAATGTCGGTCACACCCGAGTCGCTGTTGGTGGTGGCCCCCGCCGGGTAAAGCTTGCAAGCAACCACACCCGCGGCCTTGGCGCGGGGGATTTCCTCAGGCGGCAACTGGTCGGTCAGGTACAAGGTCATGAGCGGATCGAAAGACCCGCCCTCGGGCACCGCCGCGAGGATGCGCGCTCGGTAGGCCAGGGCTTGCGCTGCCGTGGTGATGGGGGGGCGCAAATTGGGCATGACGATGGCCCGCGCAAATTGGGCCGCCGTGTGCGGCACCACGGTTTGCAAGGCCTCGCCATCGCGCAAATGGACATGCCAGTCGTCGGGACGAATCAGGGTCAGTGACGGGGGTGAGGAAGGGGCGTTCATAAAGGGTATTGTGTGAAAAATTAATACACGGCAGCCAGCGCTGCCAACAGGGCCAGCGGGGCGGTTTCGGCACGCAGCACACGCGGCCCCAGTTGTACCGGGATGAAACCCTGGGCCATGGCCGCGGCCTCTTCTTGGGCATTCAAACCGCCTTCGGGGCCATTCAAAACCCACACGCAAGCCGGCTTGGAAGGGGCATTCAAAAGGCGACGCAGGTCCAATGAGTCGGGTCGAAAACTGAGCAAATAGCGGGGTTCAAGATCCACAGAAGCTTCGGGGTTGAGACGGGACGACGGGGCGCTGTGCCCCTGCTGGGGCAAAGCCGCCAAGGCCTCGCCCAAAGCCAGCACGGGGGCAATGGTCATGACCCGGTTGCGGCCACATTGCTCAGAAGCCCCGACCGCCACGGCCTGCCAGTGTTGGCGTTTTTTTTCGGCCCGATCGGCCTTCAAACGCAAAACACTGTGTGCACTCATCAGCGGTTGCACCGAGGCGGCACCCAATTCGGCGGCTTTTTCAATTAGCCAATCCATGCGGTCATTGGCCGGCATCACCACCCACAGGTGGACCGGAACGGCCAGCTCGCGCTCCACCGCCCGGTGCTCACCCACGTTGACGCTCACCTCGGAGCGCCCCATGGCAGTGATGGTGGCCGTGAACTCCCCCCCCTCGCCATTGAACAAGGTGATGGGGTCCCCGGGTTGGGCCCGCAAGACCTGGACATGGCGTGCCGTGGCGGCGGGCAAGGCCAAGGCCAAGCCGGTGCTCAAAGGCGTTGGGCAGTAAAAACGGGGCATGTCGCGTCAAACCCGGCCGAAGGCATAGCCACTGGCTGTCGGGATGTTTTCAATTTCATCGATCAATTTGAGCAAGGGCCCCAAGGCACGGTAGCGGTTACAGGTTTCGCGGATGTAATGAATGAAACGGGGCGTGTCGGCCAAATACCGGGGCTTGCCATCGCGCAAGGTCAGCCGGGCAAAGATGCCCGCCACCTTCAAGTGGCGCTGCAAGCCCATCCACTCCACACTGCGGTAGAAAGCCCCAAAGTCGCTGTGCCAGTCTTCAAAATCCATCAGGCCGACCTTGCGGGCTTTTTCCCAATAACGCACGGTGACGTCCAAAACAAAGGGCTCTTCCCAAGAAATAAAAGCGTCCCGCATCAAACTGGCGATGTCGTAGGTCATGGGTCCATAGACCGCGTCCTGAAAGTCGAGCACACCCAAAGGCCCGCCGGGATGCTGGGGCAGCATCAAATTGCGTGCCATGAAGTCGCGGTGGACATACACCGAAGGGGCCGCCAAATTGTGCGCCACGATGGCGTCAAAGGCCGCATCCAACACCGTCTGCTGCTTGGCAGACAAGGTGTATTGGCGGTGCTGGGCCAGGTACCAATCGGGGAACAAAGCCAGCTCCCGCCTCAGCAAGGCCGCATCATAGGGTGGCAATTCACCGGCCTGGCTGGCCAATTGCCATTGAATCAGGGCATCGGTGGCTTGGGAGAAATACGCCAAATCGGCCTCGGTGGCGACCCTGGGCACGAACGCCTGCG
>CAIUTG010000143.1 GCA_903902035.1 uncultured Curvibacter sp.
ACATCACCTACCTGAGCGACGATGTGATGAACACCAAATTTGGTCGCCAGTTGCGGCATGCCGTCCAGGACAACCCCACGGGGTATCAATACACAACCCAGAACATCGAGTTTGAAATCGAAAGCTACCTGCGCTACCAGGGTGATAAATTCAGCGATTATTTTGACGCCAACACTTACCTGCTCATCACCCGGGCACTGGATTATTTTGACCCGGCGCGTACTTATGGCGGCAATTTGACCACCGCCTTTGAACGGGCGCAAAGCCAGTTTTTGTTGGTCAGTTTCACCACCGATTGGCGCTTTGCCCCGGCACGCAGCCGAGAAATCGTCAAAGCCCTGCTGGACAACCGGCGCACCGTGAGCTACGCCGAAATCAACGCGCCGCACGGTCACGATGCTTTTTTATTGGACGACCCCCGCTACCTTGATGTGATGCGCCACTATTTTGAACAACAGGTCAGTGCATGAGTCCCAAACCCGCCCAACCAGACTCAGCCCAATTGGCGCGCATGCGCCACATTGCCAGCCTGATCCCCCAGGGCGCCCGTGTGCTCGACCTGGGCTGCGGCGACGGTGCTTTACTGGCTTATTTGCAACAAACCCGTGGTTGCACGGGCTATGGCGTGGAATTGTCCGACGCCAATGTGTTGGCCTGCGTGGCGCGGGGCGTGCAGGTCTTGCAACTCAACTTGGATGAAGGCCTGTCCATTTTTGAAGACCAGTCCTTTGATGTGGTGCTACAAATCGACACCTTGCAGCATTTGCGCAATGCCGAAACCATGTTGCGCGAAACGGTGCGGGTGGGAAAAACCGGCATCGTCGCTTTTCCGAATTTTGCCCACTGGCCCAATCGCTTGCGTGTTTTGCTGGGCCGCATGCCCGTGACCAAGCGCTTGCCTTATGAGTGGTACAACACCCCCAACATCCGGGTTGGCACCTTTGCCGACTTTGTGGTGTTGGCGCAAAAAAACCAACTCCAGATCGAAGACGCCTTTGGCTTGGAAGGCAACGCCCTGGTGCGTTGGGGTGCCAACTGGCGCGCCAGCACCGCCGTTTTTAAATTGGTGGCCCCATGAATGCTCGACTCCCTGATCCGCCTCAACCCCCCTTTGATGCCAGCGCGGCCCTGACCCACGCCCGTACGCAGTGGGACCGTGACTTGCTGCGGCAAATCAAAGACTACATTGCCATTCCTGCCAAATCACCCGCCTTTGCCAGCGACTGGGCCGAACAGGGTTTGCTCGACACCGTGGTGCGCAACGCCGCCCACTGGGTGGAAGCACAAAAGGTGGCCGGACTGAGCCTGGAGATCATCCGCTTGCCCGGGCGCACACCCGTGTTGTTCTTTGAGGTCGAGGCCACCGCCGACACCCGCACGACCCCACACACCGTGTTGATGTATGGCCATCTGGACAAACAGCCCGAGTTCACCGGCTGGCGCAGCGACTTGGGACCCTGGACGCCCAAGCTGGAAGATGGCAAGCTCTATGGCCGGGGCGGCGCTGACGATGGTTATGCGGTCTACGCCAGTGTGGCCGCGCTCCAGGCGCTGAAGGCGCAAGGCACGCCGCACCCGCGAATCGTGGGCCTGATTGAAACCTGCGAAGAAAGCGGCTCTTACGATTTGCTGCCCTATGTCGAGGCCTTGCGTGCGCGCTTGGGGGAAGTGGCCTTGGTGATTTGCCTGGACTCGGGCGCAGGCAATTACGACCAGCTCTGGCTGACCACCAGTTTGCGGGGCTTGGCCAGCGGCACGCTCAAAGTCGAGGTCTTGACCGAGGGGGTGCACTCAGGCGATGCCTCGGGCTTGGTGCCTTCGAGCTTTCGCATCATGCGGCAGGTTTTAGACCGCCTCGAAGACAGCGCCACCGGCCGTTTGCTGCCCGCCAACTTTCATTGCGAAGTGCCCCCCGAACGCTTGGCGCAAGCCCAGGCCACGGCGGCCATTCTGGGCGATGAAATTCACAAACGCTTTCCCTGGGCGCACCACGATTGCGGCGGCTCCACCATCGTGACCTTGCCCACCACCACCGACCCCGTGCAAGGCTTGCTGAACCGAACCTGGGCCCCCACCCTCAGCGTGACCGGCGCGCAAGGACTGCCCGAGATGAAAGATGCCGGCAATGTGTTGCGGCCCTACACCGCCTTTCAACTCAGCTTGCGCTTGCCTCCCTTGGTCCCGGCCGATCAGGCCGTGGCCGAACTCAAGCGCTTGCTCGAAGACAACGCCCCCTACCAAGCCAAGGTCACTTTTGAAGGCGCCAGCAGTGCCTCGGGCTGGAACGCGCCGACCACGCAGCCCTGGTTTGAAGCCGCGCTCAATGCCGCCTCACAAGCGCACTTTGGGGCTCCCTGCGGCTACATTGGTCAAGGTGGCACCATCCCCCTGATGAACCTGCTGTCCAAGGGCTTCCCTGAAGCCCAAATGATGGTTTGCGGCGTCTTGGGGCCCAAGAGCAATGCGCACGGACCGAATGAGTTTTTGCACGTCGAATACGCCAAGAAACTCACCGCCGCCGTGGCCCAGGTCATCGCCGCCAGCGCTCAACAGACGCCAAACCCGCCCCCCTCGTCAAGCGCTTAAGCCACTGCCAAAGTCACTTCGGCCTGGGGCAATTCGCGGTGCCCATTTTGTTGCAACGCCCACATCCGTGCGTAAACCCCACGGCCCGCGTTCAAGGCCAACAATTCCGCATGGTGGCCGCGCTCGACAATCTGGCCACCGTCCATCACCAGAATTTCATGCGCATCCACCACGGTAGAGAGGCGGTGCGCAATCACCAGGGTGGTTTTGTTGTGTGCCACGCTTTTCAGCTCCGCCTGAATGGCACGCTCGTTGGTCGAGTCCAGGGCCGAAGTTGCTTCGTCAAAAATCAAAATCGGCGGGTCTTTCAACAGCGTGCGGGCAATCGCCACGCGCTGCTTTTCACCGCCAGACAACTTCAAGCCGCGCTCCCCCACCAAGGTGTCATAGCCTTTGGGTGAGGCCATGATGAAGTCGTGAATGTGCGCGGCCTTGGCGGCCTCTTCAATCTCGGCCTGGCTGCTGGCAGGACGACCATAACCAATGTTGTAGGCCACCGTGTCGTTGAACAGGACCGTGTCTTGCGGGACGATGCCGATGGCTTGGCGCAGCGACGCCTGGGTGAGCTGACGCAAGTCCAGGCCATTGAGGGTGATGGCCCCTTGCTGGATGTCGTAAAACCGGTAGAGCAGTCTGGCCAGGGTCGATTTGCCCGCCCCGGATGGCCCGACCACCGCCACGGTTTTGCCCGCCGGCACCACAAAGGAAAGCCCACGCAAAATGGGGCGTGCCGGGTCATAGGCAAAGTGCACATTCTCGAAACGCAACTCGGGGGGCTGGCTCAGTTGCAGGGACAGGGCATCGGGGGCATCGGCAATTTCACGCTCCCGTTGCATCAGGCTGAACAGCTTGTCCAGGTCGGTCAGACTTTGTTTGATTTCGCGGTAAATCACGCCCAGAAAGTTCAACGGCACATACAGCTGGATCATGAACGCATTGACCATCACCAGATCGCCCAAACTCATGCGCCCCGCCACCACCCCTTGGGTGGCGCGCCACAGCATGATGATCAAAGCGGTGGCGATGATCAGTTGTTGGCCGGTGTTCAACATCGACAAAGTGGTCTGTGACTTCAACCGGGCGCCCTGCAGGCGCGCCAGACTTTGGTCGTAGCGCTGGGCCTCGAAGGCCTCGTTGTTGAAGTACTTGACCGTCTCGAAATTCAGCAAAGAGTCGATGGCGCGGTTGTGGGCCGCCGAATCAAATTCATTCGCCAACACCCGGTATTGGGTGCGCCAGCGCGTCACCAAAATGGTGAAGGTCATGTACAACAAGATCG
>CAIUTG010000144.1 GCA_903902035.1 uncultured Curvibacter sp.
AGCCCTCCATCATCTTTGGCATGCAGTCCTTTGGGGAAGGGCTGGATTTGCCAGGGGCCTTGTGTGAGCACCTGTTCATTACCAAATTGCCCTTTGCGCCCCCCAACGATCCGCTCAGCAGTGCCCGTGCCCAATGGCTGCGCGCGCAAGGGCGCGATGCGTTCAATGAATGGGTGATTCCCGCCGTCAGCCTGCGCTTGGCCCAATGGGTGGGCAGGGCGATTCGTTCCGAAACCGACCGCGCCCGCGTGGTTTGTTACGACCCCAGGCTGTTGACCACCGGCTACGGCAAGCGCCTGTTGCAGGGCCTGCCCCCCTTCAAAAAATGGCAACGCGACGGGCAGGGGCCGCTCAGGCCGCTTACTTTTTAAGCCCTGCCAGTTTGCTGAAAGCCGAGGCCATGGCGGTGTGACCCACCTGGCTGGGGTGGGCAGGGTTCTTCCGCCCTGGCCGCGAGGGCTCAAAGCGGTTCGCATTTTCGCGGTGCGCACCGGCGGGCGCTTGGCCCAACTTCATGGTCAGGGCGATGCGTTTGCGCACCACATCGACTTCGGTCACGCGCACTTTGACGATGTCGCCGGTTTTCACCACCTCGCGGGCGTCGGTGACGAATTTGTGCGAAAGCTGGCTCACATGCACCAAACCGTCCTGGTGCACGCCCAAGTCCACAAAAGCCCCAAACGCCGCCACATTGCTGACCGTGCCTTCGAGCACCATGTCGACCTTCAGGTCTTTGATGTCGTCAACGCCGTCGTTGAAACGGGCCACCTTGAAATCGGGGCGGGGGTCGCGGCCTGGTTTTTCCAGCTCGCTCAAAATATCCTTGACCGTGATGACGCCAAATTGTTCATTTGCAAACAACTCGGGACGCAGGGTTTTGAGCATTTCGGCCCGGCCCATCAAAGCCTCAATGGGCGTTTGTGTATGCGCCAAAATGCGCTCGACCAGGGGGTAGGTTTCGGGGTGAACGCCGGTCATGTCCAGGGGATTGGTGCTTTGGCGCAAGCGCAAAAAGCCCGCGCATTGCTCAAAGGTTTTGGGGCCGAGTCCACTGACTTTGAGCAAATCGGCCCGACTGCTGAAGGCTCCGTGGGTTTCACGCCAGCGCACCACGGCCTTGGCGACCGACGCGCTCAGGCCAGACACACGGGAGAGCAGGGGGACGCTGGCGGTGTTCAAGTCCACGCCCACGCTGTTCACGCAGTCTTCCACCACCGAGTCCAGGCTGCGTGCCAAGTCAAATTGGTTGACATCGTGCTGGTACTGGCCGACGCCGATGGATTTGGGGTCGATTTTGACCAATTCGGCCAAGGGGTCCTGCAAGCGGCGCGCAATGCTGGCCGCACCGCGCAGGCTGACGTCCACATCGGGCATTTCCTGCGAGGCAAATTCGCTGGCCGAATAGACCGAAGCACCGGCCTCACTCACCACGACTTTCAACAAGCCTGGCTGGTCTGAACCCAAGCGCTTGATCAACTCAGCCGCCAGTTGGTCGGTTTCACGGCTGGCGGTGCCATTGCCAATGGCAATCAGGTTCACGCCGTGTTGGGCGCACAGACGTTGCAAAGTGTGCAGGGCACCTTCCCAGTCGCGCCGAGGTTCATGGGGGTAGACCGTGGCGGTGTCCACCAGCTTGCCGGTCGCATCCACCACAGCCACTTTGACGCCCGTGCGGATGCCGGGGTCCAAGCCCATGACCACGCGTTGCCCCGCAGGTGCCGCCAGCAACAGGTCGCGCAAATTGTCGGCAAACACCTTGATGGCGACTTTTTCAGCGTCTTCACGCAGTCGGGTGAACAAGTCCCGCTCCAAAGACAGGGCCAGCTTGACGTGCCAGGTCCAATGAATCACTTTGCGAATCAGGTCGTCTGCCGCTCGGTTTTGGTGACGCCAACCCAGGTGCAGGGCGACTTTGCCTTCTGCCAAGCTGGGGCCAGTGGGTTGATCGGGCACTTGGGGAACTTCGAGTTTCAAGGCCAGGATTTCCAAACCCCGACCCCGAAACGCGGCCAATGCGCGGTGCGAAGGCACCCGGCTGATGGGTTCCTGGTAGTCGAAGTAGTCGCGAAACTTGGCGTGATCGGGGTGGTTTTCATCCTTGCCACTGACCAGCTTGGCGCTCAGCAAGGCGTTTTGCCAGAGCCATTCGCGCAGGTTCTGCACCAGCACGGCGTCCTCGGCCCAGCGTTCGCTCAGGATGTCGCGCACGCCATCGAGCACGGCCTGGACGGTGGTGAAATCGTCGCCTTGCTCGGTTTTCTCCGCCCGCACATAGGGTTTGGCCGCCTCAACCGGCACCAGGCTGGGGTCGGCAAACAGCGCATCGGCCAAGGGCTCGATGCCCGCTTCGCGGGCCATCATGCCTTTGGTGCGGCGTTTGGGTTTGAATGGCAGGTAAAGGTCTTCCAGGTCTTGTTTGGTGCTGGCGTCTTCAACGGCCAGACGCAATTCGTCCGTCAACTTGCCTTGGTCCTGGATGCTTTTGAGCACGGTCTCACGCCGGGCTTGCAGTTCACGCAAATAAGCCAGGCGGCCATCGATTTCACGCAATTGAATGTCGTCCAAACCGCCGGTGGCTTCTTTGCGGTAGCGCGCCACAAATGGCACGGTGGCTCCGCCATCGAGCAAATCGACAGCGGCTTGGACTTGGGAGGGACTGACTTTGATTTCTGCCGCGATCTGGGCGATGATTTTTGACATGTTTTCATTTTCCCACAGGCCAAGCGCCGCAAGTGCCGCAAGTGCCGACACATCCCATCTCCTTAATTTAATACAATTTATATTATGTTAAATGACAAATGCAAGCCAAGCATGGTCAAAAACTCAGTGCTCACTCGGCTCCGCCCAAAGTTCATGGCAGTTGATCAGCAATTGCCCCTGGGCTTCGTAAAAATCCAGCGCGGCGCTGTCACTGGCCAAGGCGGCTTCGATGCTGACACAACGTGCCTGCATCGCTTCGGACAACGGCAATTCGCCCAGCGAATACGCGGTCAGCGCCAAGTCGGCGTTCCGTTTGGTATCCGCTTTCAGCCTCAGTTGTTGCCGCCACAGTCCATAACTTGCCCACACCGCGTTGCTCACGCGGTGTGCTTCGGTCTCGACTTGCAAGCGTATTTCAGCCTCGCGGTCAATGGCCATGTCCAGACGAGCCAGTGCCGCGCCCTCCTCTGCGCTGCGG
>CAIUTG010000145.1 GCA_903902035.1 uncultured Curvibacter sp.
GCACAATGGCTTGGGCCAGCAGGCGGGCCACCTCGGCCATGGCGGCTTTGAGCACCGCGCCATCGCCGCTCTCAAATTGGCGGATGGCGGGGTTGCCCGCCTGGTGCGTGGCCATGACGATGAAGGAGTCGTTGGTCGAGGTGTCGCCGTCGATGCTGATGCAGTTGAACGAGGCGTCGGCCAAGTCGGTGCACAAGCCGTTCAACAGGGCGGGTTCGATGGCCGCGTCGGTGGCCAAAAAGCCCAGCATGGTGGCCATGTTGGGGCGAATCATGCCTGCCCCTTTGCTGATGCCGGTGATGGTCACGGTGTGGCCCGACAACTCAATGGTTTTGCTGAAGGCCTTGGGCAGGGTGTCGGTCGTCATGATGCCCTCGGAAGCACGGCCCCAGTTGCGGTGGCCTGCTTCTGATCGGGCATCGGCCAAAGCGGCAGGCAAACCAGCCACGAGGCGCTCGACCGGCAAGGGTTCCATGATCACGCCGGTCGAAAAAGGCAGCACCTGTTGGGCAGAAACCGCCAGCAAGTCGGCTATGGCCTGGCAAGTGGCGTTGGCGTGGCCGAGGCCCGTCTCACCGGTGCCCGCGTTGGCGTTGCCCGTGTTGATGACCAAAGCGCGAATTTCAGCGCCAGAGGCCAGATGCGAGCGGCAGACCTGCACCGGGGCAGCGCAAAAACGATTGGTGGTGAAAACGCCGCCGACAGAACTGCCTTGGTCCAGCAGAAAAACGGTCAGGTCTTTGCGGTCGGCTTTGCGGATACCCGCTTCGACCACACCGATGCGAACGCCCTTCACGGGCGCGAGTTGGGCGGGGTCGGTGGGGATCAGGTTAACGGGCATTTTCAGGGCTCTAAAAGGGGGTGGAGAGTCGTTGATGAAAGGTCAGGTCGAGCCCAACTCAAGCCAACTTGCCGTGGCATTGCTTGAACTTCTTGCCGCTGCCACAAGGGCAGGGGTCGTTGCGACCCACCGGCATGGCCGCCACCAAGGTGGCTGGGTCGATCACGGTTTCGGCTTCGCCGTCTTCGTTGGGGGCCGAGTAGCTGATGTTGTGCACGCTGTCGGTGATCATTTCCTCGGCAGCGCCCTCGACCTGAGCGGAGGACTGCAGGCGCACCGTCATCAGCAAGCGGGTGACTTCATTTTTGATGGAGTCCAGCATTTGCCCAAACAACTCAAAAGCCTCACGCTTGTATTCTTGTTTGGGTTGCTTTTGGGCATAACCGCGCAGGTGGATGCCTTGGCGCAGGTGGTCCAGCGAGCTGAGGTGTTCGCGCCAATGGCTGTCGATGGTTTGCAGCAACACGGCGCGCTCAAAGCCCGTAAAGGCCTCGCCACCGATCACCGCCACCTTGGCTTCAAAGGCGTTTTTGGCCGCTTCTTGCACGGCTTGCAAAATGTCTTCGTCGGTGACGCTGTCATTGGCGTCGAGCAGGGCTTGGAAATCCACCTCCAGGTGCCATTCGCTGGCCAGCACCTGTTGCAGGGCGGGCAAATTCCACTGTTCTTCAACCGATTCGGGGGGCACAAAAGCATGCACCAAGTCTTCAAAACAGCCTTCACGCAAGGCGGTGATTTGGGCGCTCAGGTCGGCGGCGTCCAGAATGTCGTTGCGCTGTTGGTAGATCACCTTGCGCTGGTCGTTGGACACATCGTCGTATTCGAGCAGTTGTTTGCGAACGTCGAAATTGCGCGCTTCCACCTTGCGTTGTGCCGATTCAATGCTGCGCGTCACCATGCCCGCTTCGATGGCTTCGCCTTCGGGCATTTTCAGGCGATCCATGATGGCCTTGACGCGTTCACCCGCGAAGATGCGCATCAGCGCATCGTCCAGGCTCAAGTAGAAGCGCGACGAGCCCGGGTCCCCCTGACGGCCCGAGCGGCCGCGCAGCTGGTTGTCGATGCGGCGGGATTCATGGCGCTCGGTCGCAATGATGCGCAGGCCGCCCAAGGATTTCACCAGTTCATGGTCTAGGCTCCAGGCCTGGCGCAGGGCCGCCACCTGATGCTCGCGTTCGGCTTCGGAGAGTTCAGGGTTGGCCTCGATCTCAGCCACAGCGCGCTCAATATTGCCCCCCAGCACGATGTCGGTGCCACGGCCTGCCATGTTGGTCGCGATGGTGATCATCCGGGAATGCCCCGCTTGGGCGATGATGTCGGCCTCACGCGCATGCTGCTTGGCGTTCAAGACCTGGTGCGGCAGTTTGGCGCGGTTCAAAAGGTCGGAGATCAGCTCGGAGTTTTCAATCGATGTGGTGCCCACCAGCACCGGCTGGCCGCGCTCGAAGCACTCGCGAATGTCTTGCACCGCGGCTTGGTATTTTTCAGCGGTGGTTTTGTAGACCCGGTCGAGTTGGTCGTCGCGTCGGCTGGGTTTGTTGGGGGGGATGACGACGGTTTCCAGGCCATAAATTTCTTGGAACTCATAGGCTTCGGTGTCGGCGGTGCCGGTCATGCCGCCCAACTTGTTGTAGAGACGGAAATAGTTTTGGAAGGTGATCGAGGCCAGGGTTTGGTTCTCGGCCTGAATTTGCACGCCTTCCTTGGCTTCAACGGCTTGGTGCAGGCCCTCGCTCCAGCGTCGGCCTGTCATCAAACGGCCCGTGAACTCGTCCACGATGATGATTTCACCTTCTTGCACCACGTAATGTTGGTCACGTTGGTACAGGTGATGGGCACGCAGGGCGGCGTTCAAATGGTGCATCAGCTGGATGTTGGCGGGGTCGTACAAAGACGCGCCTTCAGGGAACAAGCCGTTGGCGGCCAAGATGCGTTCGGCGTTTTCATGGCCCATTTCGGTCAGGAAAACCTGGTGCGATTTTTCGTCCACCGTGAAGTCGCCGGGGGTGATGACGCCTTCGCC
The DNA here is from genome assembly GCA_903902035.1 of uncultured Curvibacter sp. Classification (GTDB taxonomy): domain Bacteria; phylum Pseudomonadota; class Gammaproteobacteria; order Burkholderiales; family Burkholderiaceae_C; genus Curvibacter. The sequence goes on from CAIUTG010000145.1 coordinate 2,865, forward strand.
CGTGCGCGGATCGGCCTCGCCAATTTGCTTGGTCAGCAAGGGCACGATTTGGTTGATCGCGAGGTATTGCGCGGTGTGGTCGTCGGCTTGGCCGCTGATGATCAGGGGGGTGCGCGCTTCGTCAATCAGAATCGAGTCGACCTCATCGACGATGGCAAAGTTCAGGCCGCGTTGCACGCGGTCGCTGACTTCGTAAACCATGTTGTCGCGCAGGTAGTCAAAACCGTATTCGTTGTTGGTGCCGTAGGTGATGTCGGCCGCGTAGGCGGCCTGTTTTTCGGGGCGGGGCAGGTTGGGCAGGTTGACCCCCACCGACAAGCCCAGGAAGTTGTACAAACGGCCCATGTTGGCGGCGTCGCGGCCAGCCAGGTAATCGTTCACCGTCACCAGGTGCACGCCACGGCCAGTCAAGGCATTGAGGTAGACCGCCAGGGTGGCTGTCAGGGTTTTGCCTTCGCCGGTGCGCATTTCGGCAATCTTGCCGTTGTGCAGGGCGATCCCGCCAACGAGTTGGACATCAAAATGGCGCATTTTAAGGGCGCGTTTGGCCCCTTCGCGGACCACGGCAAAGGCTTCGGGCAGCAACGCATCCAGCGACTCACCGGCTTGCACACGGGCTTTGAATTCGGTGGTTTTGGCTTGGAGCTGGGCGTCGGACAGGCCCTCCAGTTGGGGCTCCAGGGCGTTGATGGTTGCCACCGTTTTGCGGTACTGGCGCAGCAACCGGTCGTTGCGGCTGCCGAAAATTTTGGTGAGAAAGTTGGTGGCCATGAATTTGAGAGCGATTCGAAACGCGAAAAGGCGAAATAGAGCAAATGAGGGCGCTTGCGCGCGCTAAACAGGGCATTCTACTGGCTGACTCAGGCAGCCCAGGCCCCAGTCATAATGGGGGCATGGCGCAGCAAAACAAGATGAACCCGGTCGTCTCCATCGCGCAAGCGGCGCGGGGTTCTGCGACCCTGGCCCGCTTGGCCGATTTGGCGGAAGATTCGGCCCGTCGCCTCCAGGCCATCTCGCCTTTGTTGCCCCCGGGCTTGCGGGGCGCCTTGCGGGCGGGCCCGATTGAGGACGGCAGCTGGTGCTTGCTCGTCAGCTCCAACGCGGTGGCGGCCAAGTTGCGCCAACAATTGCCCGCTTTGTTGGCCCATTTGCGCAGCCATGGCTGGGAAGTCACTTCGATCCGGTTAAAGGTCTCGGTGCCGACTTGAGGCGCTGGGCCAGCTCGCTCATGACTTGGTAGGCTTGACCGCTCAAGGGGTCCCATTGCTGAACCACCTGGGCCTGTTGTTGCAGCACCGCTTGATCGCCACGCGCAGCCGGCCCCGTCAGCGCGGCCTGGGGTCCCAGGGCCAGCACATTGGTGGTTGCGCTGTTCAACAACGCCTCGGTCAGGGGGGTGAGCCATTCGCTCGGCACCCCCGCGCTCTGCCAGGCGGCTTGGGCCATGCCTTGCAAGACCACGGTGAAGTTATTGGAAAACACGGCGGCGGCATGGTAGAGGGCTTTTTGCTCGGCCAGGATGCCAAAACAGCGTGCGCCCAAATGCTCAAAAAGAGGGCGCAAAACCGCCAAAGCCGCTGGCGAGCCCTCCAGTGCGCAGGGCGTTCCCGCGAATTGTTGGATCGCCAAAGCCGGGCTGGCAAAGCTCAAGACCGGGTGCAGGCTGGCCGTGGCCCAGCCTCGCTCGGCCAGCGGGGACAAAACCGCCGAGCTCAAAAAACCGCTGCAGTGAAAGACCATCGGGGGCTTGGCGCCCACCCGGGATGGCACCCGCGTGGGCAATTGCTCGGCCAGTTGCGTGGCCACGGGGGCGATGTGTGAATCGGGCACGGCCAGCAGCCACAGATCGGCGCTGGGCATCTCGGCCAAACCGGTGCAGGGGGTGCCTGAGCCAATGAAGTCCAGGGCGGCTTGGCGACTGGCCGCGCGGGGGGCGTACAGGCCTTGAACGGTGACTTGGTCAGACAGCAAACGCGTCAAGGTGAGCCCCACCCGACCGCAGCCGATCAGGTTGAAGGTGGGGCGGGTGAGTGAGTGAGGCGCCATGGCCGGATTGTGGCAAACTTTATCCGCATGAACGCACCCAGCTTGGCCCAATCCCGTCCCGCCTGCCGCTGGGACGGTGAGGTGCTGGTGCTGCAGGTCTTGGGCAAACCGGGGTCTCGGCGTGATGCGATTGGCGAGGTCCACGGCCACGAGCTCAAAATCAGTGTGACCGCTTCGCCCACCTCGGGGCGCGCCACCGAACACATGCTGCGATTTTTGGCCAAGGAATTCGGCGTCCCCGTCTCGGCGATTGAGGTGGTGTTTGGTCAAACCAGTGTGCACAAGCAGTTGCGCATCCATGCCCCGAAAAAATGGCCCCGGGCGCTGGCCCCTTTGCCCAAGCCCTGAACTTCATACTATTTCACCTGGCGGTCAGTCCAATTTCACATGGTGCCGGCAAAATTTCCCTCTCTGTTTTAAAAGGGAGATTTCATGTTTAACCAGCGTTCATTGTCGGTCGCCTTGTTGACCAGTTTGTTGGCTTTTAGTTCCTGGACCACGCAAGCCCAAACCCAGGAACCTGTGCGGCCGCCGCCCCCTGCCGGCATGGAGCGGCCGGGGCCTGGGGCTGGGGGAGATCACCGTGGCGGGGAAGCTCGCCAGCTCAAGCACCTCTTCAAAGTGGTCGATGCCACCGAAGCCCAGCGCGAGAGTGTGAAAAAAATTGTCATGACCGCCCAGCAAGACACGAAGCCCCAGCAGCAAGCGGCGCATGATTTGCACCGTGAAGGCATGGCGTTGTTGACCGCCGCCAAGCTGGATCCGGCCGCGATTGAGGCGAACCGCCAAAAAAGCATGGCCTTGCAAGAAACCCTCTCCAAGCGACGCACCCAAATGCGCATCGACATTGCCAATGTCTTTAGTCCAGAGCAACGGGCCAAATATGCGGCCTGGATGCAAGCGCACCCTGGTAAAGAAGGTCGCCACCGCGACTAAACGGTCGTCGGGCCCGGCCGACCGGCCTCAGCGGTTGGCCAGGTTGTTCGGCAACCTGGGCAGGGCCTTTGCGCCGGGTGGCAATGGGTATTGCGCCAGGTTCAGCTCCATGGCGAGCAGGGTGTAGTAGCCACAAATGCCGGCGATGTCCACGGCACCCGCTTTGCCAAAGCGTTTTTCGGCCCGCGCAAAGGTGGTGTCGGAAACGCTTTTGTTTTGGTGTAGCTCGGTGGCAAAGTTGTACACGATTTCTTCGTCTTCGCTCAGTTTGGCTGGGCGTTCACCTCGGGCAATGGCCTGGGTCACTTCGACTGAAATGCCTTGTTTGACAGCCAAGGGCTGGTGAACATACCACTCGTAGTCTTGGGTCCAAAAACGGGCGGTGACCAAAATCACCAGCTCGCTCAAGGTGGTGCCAATCGCCGAGCCGTAACGCAAATAGTCGCCCATGGCCCGGGCCTGACTCATCAGCTTGGGGCTGTGCATCAAGGGTTCAAAGGGGCCAAAAACCGGGGTGTGTCTGGCCGCTTCAAATTCAAGCGCGGCCTGTTTTTGAGCTTCGGTGTATTGAGCCGGGGGGATGGTGGGCAGTCGCTCTTGGGCGTGCACTGAGTGGGGTAGCAACACGCCCAAAGCGCAAGTCAACAGAGACAAGCAGGCGGGGGTAAAACGAGCGGTGGTCATGGCTGGGTTTTAGCTTCATTTGCCGGCGCCGGGTGTCGCGGGCGCGCCAGTGGGGGGCGCCATGACCACGGCGGGTGTTGGGGCTGCTGCGGGTGGCGGGACCACCGTGGTGGGGCCGTTCGGGCCTTGGGGTCGGCCCTTGGCGCTGGCATCCGCTTCGACCCGAGCTGGGGGCTTGGGGGCTTTGTCACCAACAAATTCACCCGATTTGGCGTCCACCAATTCATCGAACAAGCCATTGACTCGCACCGTGTCGGCCGTGCCTAGCCATTGGGCACTGTTGGCGCTGAGGTAGCTGATTTGAGCCAGGGTGCAGGCAGCGCCATTGCTTTTGAGCCAAGCCAGGGCGGTGTTTTCGCGCTCCTTGGGGTCATGGGTGGTGAGTGCCAAGGTCCTGAATTGACGGGGCGCACAGCCCGTGGGTTTGGGCGCTGGCGCTGGCTCGCTGGCTTTGCCTTTGCTCGTGGTGGCCGCCCCAAGGCTCGGACTCAGACCGGCGGCCATCGCCATCAGGCTGGCGATGAACAAAGTGGACGGGGCTCGCCGGTAAAAAATCATGGTGTTGCTGGATGAAATGGCTGGGCTTGAATGGGAATAGGCGCTAAAGTGGGTATCGGCAGAAGTTGCCAAATCTTCAGTTGACCCTGTTTTTTTAAAAGGTTTTTTATGGCTACGGTCGCTCATGGCGAAGTTCCTTTTCCATTGTCCACCGCGCCGCTGTCCGATGCCCCCCTGGATTTGACGGCGTTCAGGCAAGTCGAGGATTTGATCCAATCGCATTTGGCACAAGGCCGCTATCCTGGCTGCCAAGTGGCCTTGGCGTATCAAGGCAAGCTGGTCCTGGATCAGGGCTTCGGTTGGGCCCGGCAGGGCGAGGCACCGGTGCCGGCCCGCTCTGACACCCTGTGGGTCTTGTATTCCAACACCAAAATCCTGATCGCCACCACCTTGTGGAAGTTGATGGAAACGGGCCGACTGCGCTTTTCTGACAAAGTGGCCGATCACTTGCCCGAGTTTGCGGCACATGGCAAGGGCGACATCACCCTGTTTCAGGTCATTACCCACCAGGGCGGTTTTCCCAATGCCGAAGTGCCTTCGGCGCTTTGGTTGGACCATGAGCAGGTTCGAGCGGCGGTCGCCGACTTCATGCCGGAGTGGCCCGCTGGCAGCCGGGTTCACTACCACTCGCTGAGCGCCCATTGGGTCCTGGCCATGGTCATCGAAGCCATCACCGGGCAGGATTTTCGCCGGGTGGTGACTGAGTTGGTTTTACAGCCTTTGGGTTTGGGCCAGGATTTATTCATGGGCTTACCGAATCAGTTGCTGCCCGCGCACTCGACCCGTATGGCCTATTTGTATGAGCCACCCGAACAACTGCGCCTGGAAAGCACCAGCACCCTGTGGCAGCAGGCCGGGGTGCCCGGTGCCGGGGCTTATGGCACGGCACGGGGCATGGTGGCCTTGTACCAAATGATGTTGCAAGGCGGCACCCTCAACGGTGTGCGTTTGCTGTCGCCGCGCACCTTGGCTTACGCCATTCGCAATTACACAGAGGAGCGGGTGGACGAGTTCATGGGCCTGCCCATGCACCGGGGCTTGGGGCCGCATTTGCGGGGCGAGTCCATCGCCATTCGCGGCCTGGGAAATATCGCGCCGCCCAATGCCTATGGGCATGGCGGGGTGGGCACGTCCTATTGCTGGGCTGACCCCAACAGCGGCGTGTCCTTTGCTTACCTGAGCAATGCCAGGCTGCCCGATCCTTGGCATTCTCAGCGCTTGGACCAAATCAGCAACGCCGTGCACGCCGCCATTCAAACGCTGTAGTCAAGCCAGATTGGTGGACCAAACAAAGCTGCATTTCTCGCAGCAACTGTGGATTTTGCTTGCGGTTTTGGCGGAAGGGGCCGCGCCCGGGTTGACCAAGTTGCCAATGTGACGCCCCTCCGTGTCGGTGATGCGGGTGGTTTTTTCGGTGGGGCTCTCCGGTGGCGGGCGCACCAGGGTGTCGGCAATTTTGATGCGCACGAAGGCTTGACCACATTGCGGGCACAGGGTGTTGTTGCGCAGCACCCACAGCGCAACCATCGCCATCGAACTGCCCAGCAGCACGACCAGGCTGGGGTGCTCGTTGGTAAAGCCCCAGCGCACAATCAGCCATTCAATGAGGAAAAACAAGGCGTAAAAAGCCAGCTGCAAAACCCGCTGGCTGAAAAACGAGGCGCTGGTTTTTCGCTCCTGGGCGATTTTTCGGATTTGGGCGGTTTGGGTGACCTTGTCCAGGAAGTTTTGGACCTCGCTTGAAAAAACATTCAACTGCCGCAGGCACAAAGCCCGTTCTCCTTCGCTGCCGCCGAATTGCCAGACGGCGCCCAGTTCCCGGCTCGGGGCCACCATGCCTTCCAGGGTCAGCTTCTCAAAGCCTGCCATCAGACCGTGGTCTTGGAGGGCGCCGACGGCGATGCACCAATTGGCATCGGTGACTTCGAGGTGGAGCGCACTGAGCAGTTCTTGGCGTACCAAACGCCGCATGCGCAAGGTGCGCCGTTGCGCTGGCTGGGTGAGGTCAAGCAGGTCTTGTGCCGCTGCTGCCAGGGCGTGCATGATTTTGCTTTGGTAAATTTTCAAAGCCTCGGGCAAGCGGGCGCCCAGCTGCAGCAGGCGCTGATCGGACGCCAGGCAACGCTCAAGCTCCGTGATGGCATGGCTGGTGTGCGCTTGGAGAAAGGGGTTGTCGTCGATCAAGTTGTCCATCAGGGCCACCCGCAAGGTCAGCGCGTAGTGGGCGGCCGCCTCGCGCCCGAGCGGATGAACCGAGGGCAGGCGCTTGTTCTTGGCGTACTGTTCCAGCAACAGGGACAGCTCATTGACTTTGGCCAGGCTTTCAGCAGACAACTCGGCTCGGGCGGGTGGGCTGGCGCGCATGGGGTTCCTGGTGGGGCTTGAAGAAAAATGACTGCCGTGCTATGATAGCGGGCTCTTTGGGTTCAAAGCCCCTAGAGACTTCTATTTTCTCAATGAAGAGGTTTTATATGTACGCGGTCATAAAAACCGGCGGCAAACAGTATCGTGTTGCTGCTGGCGAAAAAATTAAAGTAGAACAGATTGCTGCGGACGTTGGCCAGGAAATTGTGATTGACCAGGTTTTGGCCGTCGGCAACGGCGCTGAAATCAAGGTTGGTACGCCCCTGGTGTCCGGCGCCACTGTGAAAGCCACGGTTGTGGCCCACGGTAAGCACGACAAAGTGC
>CAIUTG010000146.1 GCA_903902035.1 uncultured Curvibacter sp.
ATTCATCACGGTGAGACCAGTGCGTCGCCGTGGTCAGGCGTATGCCCCTGAAATCAGAGACGTGTCCGATTCGGTGAGACTCCCCGTTGGGGGCACGTGATTTGAAGGACGTGTTCTGGCAGGTCAGCACATTGCCATGCAAATCCACAGCGATTGCGTCCGAGCGGTCCATCCCGCATTTCTGGCCCAAAGCTGTCGATGGGCGTCTTTGAGCGATGCTCTGCACGATGTCATTGACGCGCTGCTCAACGATTGCCAAATTCGTGACGCGGCGTTGGCGAATGTCATCAAAGGCAGCTCGCCTGAAATCGACCGAATCAGCATCACTCCTAAACGAATGCCTTAAGCCCCCAGCGTCGTAGGGGTCGATCACGCTTCCTTCACCGATCACGACCGTGGGGTCACCCGTCAGTTGCAAGAAAAATTCGTTAATGGCCGCACGACTTGGATTGCCCCGATGCACCATCGCATTGAACGAGAACCGACCCTGCGGGTGCAATCGTTGGTAGAGATCTCGTATGGCGACCCTGGATACCGGGTCATCCAAAGGATCCGGACCACGCACCTTCTGGCCCGGACCATCATGAGAGATGCTCACATAAAACCCGAGAAAGTCGAGCCAGTCATTGATTTCTGCGTTCAGTAGACTGCCGTTGGTGATGATTTTGAAGGCCGCTTTCGGGTACTTTTCCCGTAGCGCCCGGGCCAGCGGCAGCAGCATTTTCCAATACACGAGAGGCTCGCCGCCCCAGAACTCGATGCGGGTGTCCTGACCGTTGCCCCCAGAGCCACCGGTGAACCAATTCTGCAACTCCACCAGGAATTTTTCTACATCTGTCCCACGAGCAGACGCCGCCATCTCGTCGGCACCCGAACGCTGGTTGCAGTATTCACAAGAGAAATTGCATCCCAAGCCCAGTTGGATCTTGAGCGTGCGAATTTCCGCCTTGATTCCTGGCTGGTCCCAGGACACCGCGTCAACGGCTTGCCATCCATAAGTGGTCGTTGGTGTTGGCACCACGGGCGTGCCGTCATCCCGCCAGAGATCACTCGTCTCGTTGTCATAAAAAAACCGGGCACGCAGCCCGGTCTCTGGTTGTTCGCCGTACAGCGTGAAGATTGGCATCAGGCCTCCTGCGCACGTTGGCTGATGTAGTTTTTCTGCAAGGTGCGAAGACCTGCCTTGTAGTTACCGATTTCAGTGGCAACGGCATCAGCCCCTTTGAACTGCAGGGAGGATTGATTGGTCAGCGCATTTTGAAATGCAGCCAGCCAGGATGGGGATGCCACCGCGCTCTGGGATGCCATCAATGACAACACGAGTTGCGATAGAAGATCGACCTGGTACTCCAGTGCGGCCAGTGAGTCCCCCGTTTTGATTTGCGAAAGCAGCGTACGCTTGGCTTTGTTTTTGATGACCAGCGGTTTTAAGAGCGCAGATTGTTCGGTCAGCCAAAGCCGAGGGCGTAAGAATTCCAGGCCGGAAGGCACGATGGGCGTAAAGGTCACGCCGTCTGGTGCGGCGGCAATCCACTGACGGGTGATCAGATACATATCTTGACCATCAAATCCGACCATGAACAGCGCTTCCGTCAAGTTAGCAATCCCCTTACGCTCAACCAGACTGGCCGCCATGTCTCGGCTGTTGAAACGCTCGGAGTCCCAGGCCAGCTCGATAGCGGCCTCAAGCCCAGCGTAGCCCACAGCGATGTCCGGCGTGAACTGGAGTTGGCTTGGGTCAATCGTGATGGTCTGGCCCTGGCAGGAGATGCTCAGGCACGTCGTGTTCACCACTTGCAAGGTCAAAACACGTTTTCCGGCCTGAAAGGCTGGATCATCGGCAGCGGGTGCAACCTGTGCGGCAATATGAATCATGATCAACTCCTGAAATAGTCTTTGGGCCAGGGAAATCGCACCTGAGCCACGATGTGGATAAAGGGAACTGTCCCCTGGTGGGGGTGGAAGTTGTGCGGCAAATGGGCGGGGTAAATCGCCATGAGTCCCGGTCGGGGACAGATGTTCACCGAATGGCGTGTCTCAAACGGCAAGCGCAGATCCGACAAATGGCGTGACGGATCTTCAAGCACAAAGGTTGGAGCCCATTCGTCGCCGTTTTCGCTCACCGATGTGCCGATCTTATCCGGGTTGCCGCTGGGCCAGTAGGCCACTGCCAAATCGCTCTCGCGCGCCTCGGTATGTGTGTTGATGTGCTGGCCATGGTTGATCTGAACCCCGCGCAACGCGACCCGAATGCCTTCGGGCGAATCGAACCCGGCATAAAGTGCTGCAGCTTGGCGCACTTCACCGACCAGCCAGCGCACCGCGCCATGATCAACTTCCTCGAATTCGTACAGGCGGAGCTCTCTGACCACCCGCGTTTTTTGCCGCGCACAGCCCGACATGACAAGGTCAATCAAATCAGGGTTATGCAATCCAGCGGACGCTGGATCCATCTCCAGGCACATCACGCGCGTGGGCCAAAGCGCCATGGTGTAGTTATTTGTCGTGGTCATGACTTTGTCCTTTAGCAACTGCAGTTGCAGTTGCAATTCGTGTTGCGCACGATCACCAGGTTGGCGCCGGAGCGATACGGCAGCACGTTGACCGCAAAGGTGCCGCTCGTCGGAGAAGATCCATCGCCGTAGCAGTTTCCCAGCACCACACCGTTCATATAACCCGGGCCATTGGAGAACGATCCCAAGTCTGTAGGCCGACTGCTAACGTTGCCCCATGCCACGGCGTTGGCTGATGCGGCTGTTGTGGCATTGGTCGCATTCGTTGCGTTGGTGGCATTCGTTGCTGTCGCGGCGTTGCCACTGATGCTGATGCCCCAAGTGCCAGATGCGCCCGATCCACCGGGCTGGGGAGGTGTGTAGCCCAGGGCGCCGGTGACGTCGCTTGAGGCCAAAGCAACAGCACCGGTGCGACCAAAAACCGAAGTCACGGGTGCTGTCGGAAAGCTGATCGACGCAGCCGACACTGCCGTGACCTGCCCCTTGGCATTGGTGGTGATCACCGGCACGGCCGTGGCACTCCCAACGGTGCCGGCATTGGCGTTCACATTAGGCAACGTCGTCGCAATGGACACATTGCCACTGCCATCAAAACTGGTGCTGCCGGAAATGTCACCGCTGATGGCGATGGTGACGGCTGACTTAAGTTTGGCAGCCTGGGCCGCAACGATGTTGTAGACACTGGCCAGCGCATTCCAGGTTGTGCCGGTAAATTTTTCCCAATAACCGTTGGCGCTGTTCCAGCGCACCGCATTGGTGGGGAGGTTCGCCGCCGTGGTGGTCGCTGGATCCAGCCCCTTGGCCAGATCACCGGCGATGGCATTGACCTCGGCTGTGATGTTCACATAGGTGTCGGTGGTTTGCGGTTTTGAGAAATCCGACGTATTGCTCATGGATTGACTCCTTTCATTAACTCAGTGGTACGGGCCTCAATGCCCTTGGATTCAATAGCCCTTGGCAGCCCAGGACACGGTTCCGCTGGCGCGTTGCCCTGCAGATGTAAAGAGCAGCACCTGAAAACCGGTTGGATCCGCATA
>CAIUTG010000147.1 GCA_903902035.1 uncultured Curvibacter sp.
ATCTATGCGCTGCTCGGCCTCACGTTGCGCCACCGAGCCCGAACTGGACAAAGGGTCGGTCCAGCGAAAAACCCAAAAAACCGCACTCGCCGCCACCGCCGCCCACAGCAAGAACGTGGTGAGCCAAGGCAGTCTGGTAGCCAGCCTGTTGCCAGGCAAGCCCCCCCAACCGTTAGAACGCAAAGCGAGGATGAACTTCATAAGACCCGATTATGATGTTCTTTTTTGTTGCGATCCGACATGCTCACAACCCCCCTTCACCCTCCGGGGCGTCCAGGCGCCCGCTGCTTGGCGCGTCAGCGCCTCCAGCGCGGCTTCACTTTGATCGAGTTGATGGTGGTGCTGGTCATCATCGGCGTCTTGGCGGCGCTGATCGTGCCCAATGTGATGGAGCGCGCGGACGATGCCCGCATCACCGCCGCCCGCACCGACGTCAACAACCTGATGCAAGCGCTCAAGTTGTATCGGCTGGACAACCAACGCTACCCAACGGCCGAGCAAGGTTTGCAAGCACTGGTGGTGCGCCCCACCTCGGGGCCCGAGGCCAACAACTGGAAGCCTTATCTGGACAAGCTGCCCAATGACCCCTGGGGTCACCCTTATGTCTATTTGAACCCCGGCATCAAAGGTGAAATCGATGTCATGTCTTATGGCGCCGATGGTCAATCCGGGGGTCAAGGCAAAGATGCCGACATTGGCAGTTGGCAGTAAGCCAGCATGCCCCGCGCCTGCGGCTGGCTTTACCCTGATTGAACTGATGGTGGTCCTGGTCATCATGGCGCTGGCCTCGGCCGGGGTGATGTTCTACATCAACCAGGGAGAACAAGCCCAGCTCGACCGCGATGCCCAGCGTCTGGCCACTTTGCTGGAAAGCGCCCGACACAGCGCCATCACTCAAGGCAACCCGGTCACTTGGCAAGCCCAGCCGGGCGGCTTTGCGTTCCAGGGTTTGCCTGCGGCCGACCCCAACCGTGCCCTGGCGTGGCTGAGCCCCCACACGGCCACGACCGACCCGCAGGCACAACTCACGCTGGGGCCAGAGCCGGTGATCGGCCCGCAACAAGTGACCCTGATTGACCTCAGCCAGCCGCAGCGGCGTTTGCGCGTGAGCAGTGACGGTTTGCGGCCCTTTGGTGTGAGCAGCGAGTCCCCATGAAAAATGGCTTTACCCTGATCGAGGTCTTGGTGGCTTTGGCCATTGTTGCCGTGGCTTTGCTGGCCGGCCTGCAAGCGAGTGGTGCTTTGACGCGCAACGCCAACCGGCAGGTCGACCTGTTGTTGGGTCATCTGTGTGTTCAAAACCAATTGGTGGCCCTGCGCTTGGCGCCCGTCATGCCGCCCATAGGCGAGGGGCAAAGCCGCTGTGAGCAAGCCGGGCGAAGCTGGGTGGTACGTCAGTCGGTCCAAAGCACGCCAAACCCCAGTTTTCGGCGCATCGACGTCACGGCATGGGATGAATCCAACTCGGCCGTGGTGACCCTGTCCACCATTCTGGGGCAGTACTGAAATGAGGCGTCACGCCGCGCAGGGCTTTACCCTGGTCGAGTTGATGGTGGCCCTGCTCATCATGGCGCTCATGGCCGTGCTCAGCTGGCAGGGCCTGGACGGCATGATGCGCACCCTGCAAAGCACCACCCACCAGGCGGACCAGGTGTTGAGCCTGAACGCGGCCCTGACCCAATGGCAAACCGATCTGGACGCCTTGATTGAAACCACCAACACCACCGCCCTGGATTGGGACGGCAACACGCTGCGCATGACCCGCACCGCGCCCAGCAGTTCACCAGGGTATTTCGTGGTGACCGCCTGGACTCAGCGCGAGGGCCAATGGCAGCGTTGGCAATCGGCCCCCTTGAGCCGCGTGAGCGATTGGCAAGCCGCTTGGCAAGCGGCCACCAGTTGGGGCCAGGGCACCAACGCCCAAGCCCAACAACAAGCGGTGGTGATGGCCCAAGCCGAGGCCTGGCAGCTTTTTTACTACCGTGACAACGCCTGGACCAACTCGCTGTCGAGTGCCGCGACGGCGGCTGCCAGCAGCGCCTTAACGCCCGCCAAGGGTTCGGCAGTCACAGGTGCGCCCATCACAGCCAGCACCAGCACCCTGCCCCAAGCCGTCAAACTCATTTTGACTTTGTCAAAAGGCCAAACCCTCCAGGGAACCCTCACCCAGGACTGGGTTCGACCTGTGGTGGGCGGGGGCAAATCATGAGCCGCCGAGCCACCCCGCCCTGCGCCACTGCCCAACGCGGTGCCGCTTTGTTGGCGGCCATGCTCACCGTCACCTTGGTGGCCACCTTGGCGGCTGCGGCCGCTTGGCAGCAATGGCGCGAGATCGAAGTGGAGCGCAGCGAAAGGGTGCGGGTCCAGGCCAGTTGGCTGCTCACCGGGGCGCTGGATTGGTCGCGTCTGATTCTGCGCGAAGACGGGCTCAACGGCGGCCCCGACTACCTGTCCGAACCTTGGGCCGTGCCCTTGCAGGAATCCAAGCTGTCCAGCTTTCTGGCTGGCAACAACCAGCCGGTTTCAGACCCCAGCCAAGACCTTGAAAACGCTTTTTTATCCGGCGCCATCACGGACCAGCAGGGGCTGTTGAATGTCACCAACCTCCTGCTGTCTTCGGGGGGCATCAACCCGAGCGCCCACCAAGCTTTTGTCAAATTGTTTGGCATTCTGGGGCTGCCGGCCCAAGAACTGAGCAGCCTGGAGCAAAACCTCTTGAACACCCAAACCAGCTCGCCAAGCCCCAACGCCGTCATCGCCCCGCAACGCTGGGCCGAGTTGATCAATTTGGGACTCGGCCCCAACACCCTGAATGTTTTGTCCGACTACGCGACGATTTTGCCCACCACCACCACCCTGAACCTCAACACCGCACCGGCTCTGGTGATTCAGGCCGCCATCCCAGGCATCGACTTGGCCAGCGCCCAAAATCTGGTGAATCACCGCACCACGAGTCCGTTTTACAACCTGTCGGATGCCCAAAAATGGCTGGGCAATTTCGGGACGGCCATCAACAGCACCGATCACGGGGTGTCCAGTCAGTATTTTCAAGTGCTGGGTCGCTTGCGCTGGGACAACACCGTGATTCAGGAAACCTCCCTGGTCTGGCGCAGCGGCAGCAGTGTGAGCACCTTGTGGCGAGTGCGCGGTTCGCAGGGCCCCTCGCCCAGCCTCTCTACAATCGGCCCGTTCAGCGCGCCCCATTCATGAAACCCCTGCCCCACTGAGCCCACCCCCTCATGAGCCTGCTTCTCGTCTATCTGCCCAGCCCCGCCAGCCCAGCCAGCGGGGAGTGGCCTTTTGTGTGGTCAGAAGATAGTTTGAACCCCTCGCGCCAAGGCACGGCCGCTGCCGCCTTGTTGCCCAAAACCGGACGTGGCGATGAAGTGGTGGCGATTGTTCCTCTGCAAGCCTTGTCCTGGCACGCCGTCGAACTGCCCAGCCACAGCCTGCGCCAAGCCGGACGCAGTCAGGCCCTGCTCGAAGGCCTGTTGGAAGAGCATCTGCTGAGTGAACCCCAGAATTTGCACCTGGTCTTGGGCCCCAGCGCCAACTGGGTCGCCGCCGTTGACAAGGCTTGGCTGCAAACGGCTTTGCAGGCACTGGAAGGCCAAGGCATCGCCGTCAACCGCATCGTGCCGGAAGTCTGGCCAGACAGGGTTGAACCTGGCCAGGCCACCACCTTGCTGGCGGTGCAGGGGCCGCAGCAGGCTGAATGGGTCATCCTGCGTCACGATTCGGTGCTGCGTTGGCCCCTGCAGCCCGAGGGCCCCACCGCCTCGCCCCCGCCCTGGCTTTTAACACCCGCCTCGGCCTCCGATTTGGAATCCAGCCCCTCTGCCTTGGCGCCAGCGCTGCAAGTGTTGGCAGAGCCGGCACTGGCCTCGGCCGCTGAAACGGCCTCGGGCATGCAGGTCCAACTGCAAACCGCAGCCCAACGGTGGCTGCTGGCAGGCAGCAGCCCTTGGAATTTGGCCCAGTACAGCCTCGCCCGATCGACACGGGACCGGGCCCTGCGGCGCGTGGTTCGGGTGGGCACCAGCCTGCTCAAAAACCCCGAATGGGCCTGGGCTCGACTGGGCCTGGTGGCCTTGGTCTTGCTGCAAATTCTGGGCCTGAATATCCAGGCTTGGCGCACCCGCCAAGACCAAGCGCAGCGACAAACCGAGATGAATGCCTGGTTGAGCAGCACCTTTCCCACCGTGCAGGTGGTGGTCGATGCCCCCTTGCAGATGCAAAACGAACTCCATCGGCTGCGTCAAAAGGCGGGTGAAATCGGCCCGACCGACCTGGAGAGCCTGCTGGCCGCCGTGCAAAGCGGGGTCCAAGGCACGGCAGCAGAGCAGCACCCTCCGCAAGAAATTGAATACACCAGCGGGGTGCTCAAGCTCAAGGGCTTGACGTTCAGCCCGCAAGACTTCAACGCTTTCGCGCAAAGACTCCAGGCCAAGGGTTTGCTGGCCCGTCAGCAAGACGGGCAAGTGGTCGTGCGCAGCGAAACACCCTAGGCAGAACCCGCATGGCGACCCTCACCTCTTTATTGACCGCACTGCGCCAGCGAGACGACAAATTGTCTGCGCGTGAACGCCTGCTGCTGCGCAGCGCCGGGATTTGCTGCAGCCTGGCCCTCATTTGGTGGGTCGGCATTGCGCCTGCGCGGCATACGTTGGCGCAAGCGCAAGAAAACCAAGCCCAAGCGGAGGACCAGCGCCAAAAGATGCTGAACGCACGGGCCGAGGCTTTGGCCCTGCAAGGACGTCCCCCCATTGACCGCCAAACCAGTTTGACGGCGCTTCAAACCAGTGTCAAAAACCAATGGGGCAACCAGGCCGAGTTGCAAATACAAAACGAGCACGCCACCTTGATCTTGCCCAGCACCGCACCCGAGGTCTTGTTGACCTGGTTGGCGCAAGCCCGTTTGAATGCCCATGCCCTGCCCAGCGAAGCCAAGCTGCAACGCAACGCCGCAGGCCAGTGGGAAGGTCGGCTGTTGTTGACTTTGCCTGCCCCATGAGCGCCCTGCGTCGACCTCAGCCCCCCCAAGGGGCCCTGGCGGGTGCCCTGGCAGGTACGTTGGTGGCGTTGTGCCTGTTTGCGCCAGCCCGCTGGCTGGGACAAGCCCTGTCAGCGTTCAGCCAAGGGCACTTGAAGCTGGAGGCCCCACGTGGCACCGTCTGGCAAGGGTCGGCGCAGCTGAGCTTGTGCGGGGGGCCGGGCAGCCAGGACGCACGCACTTTGCCGGGCCGAATCGACTGGCGCTTGCATTGGCAGATGCATTGGCAAGCGTTGCCCAGCTTGACCCTGGCGCTTCAGGCCCCCTGTTGCACCCGTGAAACCTTGGCGCTGACGGTACAGCCCGACTGGGGACAGGTCACCGTCAGCCTGGCTGACAGTCATTTTTTGGGCTCGGCGGACACCTTGTCTGGCTTGGGCGCCCCCTGGAATACCTTGGCTTTGCAAGGCCAGCTCCAGCTGGACAGCGACCGCCTGCGCCTGACCTTTGCGCAGGGTCGGTTACAAATGAGCGGCCAAGCTGTCTTGCAGGCTTTGGACATTTCATCCACACTCTCCACCTTGCGCCCCCTGGGCAGCTACCAAATGGTCCTGGTTGGTGGCAGCACGCCGCAGCTCAGTCTCAGCACCTTGACGGGCAGCTTGCTCCTTGAAGGCGAGGGTCAGTGGGTTGAGGGTCAGCTCCATTTTCGCGGCCAAGCCCATGCGGCACCAGAACGAGAAAATGCACTGAACAATTTACTGAACGTCATCGGAAGGCGCGAGGGCAACCTGTCGCGCATTTCTCTGGGCTGAAATTCAATCTTTAACGCCATCACCACCATGTCTTACCCCTTGTTTTCAGTGCACCGCACCCCTGTTTTGAAAAGTCTCGTGTCGGGCTTTTCGTGGCCTGTGCCTTTGCTGACTTTGTTGATGACCATGGCCCCGGTCGCCTGGCGCCCGGCACAAGCGCAAGCCGGAGCGGCGGCCACGGCCACTGCCAGCAGCTCGACTGGCACGACACGGCCTGCCAAACCCGGTGAGCCCATTACCTTGAACTTCAACAATGCCGAAATCGAGGGGGTGGCACGCACCCTGGGTTTGATCACGGGGCGCAACATGGTGGTGGACCCCCGCGTCAAAGGCACCATGACCCTCACCAGCGAAACGCCCGTCAAGCCCGCCGTGGCCTATGAGCAATTTCTGTCCACCTTGCGTTTGCAGGGTTTCACCGTGGTGGAGGCCGACGGTCTGTTCAAGGTCGTGCCCGAGGCCGATGCCAAGCTGCAAGCAGGCCCCGTTTCGGTGAGCAACAACGCCGGCAAAAAAACCAATGGCAATGAAATCGTCACACAGATTTTCAAGCTGAACTACGAGAACCCCAGCAACCTGGTGCCCACCCTGCGCCCCCTGATCAGTGCCAACAACACCATCAACGTCAACAACGGCAACAACTCCCTGATCATCACCGACTACGCGGACAACCTGCACCGACTGGCCCAAATCATCGCCACCCTGGATGTGCCCAATGCCAGTGATGTGGACATCTTGCCCCTCCAACACAGTCTGGCCGTGGATGTGGCGCCCATCGTGACCCGCTTGCTCGAAACCAATGGCAACAACACGTCCAGCAACAACACCCCCAACGCTCCCGCCGGCAATGCGGTCAACCCGACCGCCAACAGCGACGGCAACGGCTACCGCACCACCGTCATCGCCGAGCCCCGCTCCAACACCCTGATCCTGCGCGCCGCCAACCCCGCCCGCGCGGCCCTGGTGCGCTCTCTGGTGGCCAAGTTGGACCAAGCCACAACGGGTGACTCGCCCAGCGGCAACATCCATGTGGTCTACCTCAAAAACGCCGAAGCCAGCAAACTGGCCATTACCTTGCGGGCAGCCCTGGCCTCTGCCATGGCGGGCACCCCAGGTGCCTCCGGCAACAACAACCCAGGGTCCAGCAGTGGCTCAAGCGCCAGCAGCAACACCCCAACCCCAGCCAGCAACAATCTGCTCAACACCAGCACGGGCAAGGCGGGCCTGGGCACCGGTGCCTCGGGCAATTTTGGCAACAGCAATCTGGCCCAACCCTCCACCGGTGGACAAATCCAGGCCGACCCGGCCACCAACTCACTCATCATCAGCGCACCCGATCCGGTCATGCGCCAACTCTTGGCCGTGATTGACCAGCTCGACAAACGCCGCGCCCAAGTGCTGGTGGAAAGCCTGATCGTGGAGGTCAACAGCACCAAACTGGCCCAGTTCGGGGTGCAATGGCAAAGCCTCCTGGGCAGCACCGGCTACGTTGGCAACAGCTCCAATGTGACCGGCGCCAATATCCTTGCTTTGACGGCCACCACCTCCAGCACAGCGGCCAGCGCCTTGAGCACGATTCCAGCCGGTATGAACTTGGGCTACGCCGCCAACGTCGCCGGCCACACCGTGCTGGGGGCGCTGGCCAATTTTCTGCAACAAAACGGGGATGGCAATGTGCTGGCCACCCCCAATTTGCTGACCCTGGACAATGAGGAGGCCCGCATCATCGTGGGCCAAAACGTGCCCTTTGTGACCGGCACCTACACCACCACCGCCACCGGCTCCAGCAACCCCTTCCAGACCGTGGACCGCGAAGACGTGGGTTTGACCCTGCGTGTGAAACCGCAAATCAGCGAAAACGGCACCGTCAAAATGGCCATCTACCAAGAGGTGTCCAGCATTGACACCACGGTGGCGAGCACCGGCAACGGCCCAACGACGAAGAAGCGGGCCATCGAAACCAATGTCTTGGTTGACGACGGCAACATCGTGGTGCTGGGCGGCTTGCTGCAAGACACCTATGCCGGTAGCCAGGACAAGGTGCCCGGTTTGGGGGATTTGCCGGTGGTCGGCAACCTGTTTCGCAGCGACAACCGCACCCGAACCAAAACCAACCTGATGATTTTCCTGCGGCCCTTGGTGGTGCGCGACAAAGAAACCATCGATCGCCTGACCTCCGAGCGTTATCAGGCGGCCAGAGGCTGGCAAGAGTCAGCGCAACCCATCCCGGCCTTTGGCATGCCCAGCGTCCAAGACTCCGCCGTGATGCCGCCTTTGACCCCAACCCAGGCCCACTGATCGGCCTGTCCATCAAAATGCCCACGCCAACGCCCTCGCCACCCAGCTTGCATCGTCCACTGCCCTACGCTTTTGCGCGCCGTTTTCAACTGCTGCTCGAACGCGAAAGCTCAGACCCCGGCGTGGGCAGCACCTTGCTCATCAGCACCCAGTCGGATGCACAGGCCATGAGCGAAGTCATGCGCTGCCATGCCGTCGCCCAGGTGCAAGACATGGCGCCAAACGAACTGTCGCAACGCATCACAGCGGCCTATTCCAAAAACGAATCCAGCGCGGCCAGTGTGGTCAGCGAAGTGGAGTCCGATGCCGATCTCTCGCGCATCATGCAAGAACTGCCTGCGGTGGAAGATTTGCTGGCCTCGGCCGACGATGCCCCCATCATCCGCATGTTGAATGCCTTGTTGACCCAAGCCGCGCGCGACGAAGCCAGCGACATCCACATCGAGCCCTACGAGCGCCACTCCAGCGTGCGCTTTCGCGTCGATGGCAGCCTGCGCGAAGTGGTGACGCCCAACCGGGCCTTGCACGCCGCGCTGATTTCGCGGCTGAAGATCATGGCCGACCTGGACATCTCCGAGAAGCGCCTGCCCCAAGACGGTCGCATCAGCCTGCGCCTGGGCACCCGCGCCATCGACGTGCGCGTGTCCACCTTGCCCAGTGCCCACGGCGAACGCGCCGTGTTGCGTCTGCTCGACAAATCAGAAAACAAGCTGAGCCTGGAATCGGTGGGCATGCAAGGCGATGTGCTGGCCCGCTTCGAGCAGTGCATTGCCCAACCGCACGGCATTTTGCTGGTCACGGGGCCGACCGGCTCGGGCAAAACCACCACCTTGTACGCGGCTTTGCAGCGCCTGGACACCACACAAAACAACATCATGACGGTCGAAGACCCCATCGAGTACGAACTCGCGGGCGTCGGCCAAACCCAGGTCAACAGCAAGATCGACCTGACCTTTGCCAAGGCCTTGCGGGCGATTTTGCGGCAAGACCCGGATGTCATCATGATCGGTGAAATCCGCGACTTTGAAACCGCCCAAATTGCCATCCAGGCCTCGCTCACCGGGCACTTGGTGTTGGCCACCCTGCACACCAATGACGCGGCCAGCGCCATCACCCGTTTGACCGACATGGGGGTTGAGCCCTTCTTGCTCTCGTCCTCTTTGTTGGGCGTGTTGGCCCAGCGTTTGGTGCGAAAAATTTGCAGCCACTGCCAAGGCGCAGGCTGCGAGCACTGCGGCCAGACCGGCTATGCGGGCCGCACCGGCGTGTTTGAACTGCTGGTCACGGACGAAGCGATCCGCGCACAAATTCACCAGCAAGCCTCGGAAGCCGACATCCGCCAGACCGCCTTGACCAGGGGCATGACCCTGATGCGCGACGATGCCGAGCGCCTGATTGCCGCTGGCATCACCACCCGCGAAGAAGTGTTGCGCGTGACCCGGGATTGACGCGCCATGCCTGCTTATTCATTTGAAGCCGTTGACGCCCAAGGCCAGGCCCGCAAGGGCGTGGTCGAAGCCGACACCGCCCGCAGCGCCCGCAGCCAATTGCGCACGCAGGGCCTGATCCCACTGCAAGTGGCCCCCGTCAGCCCAGGCATGGGGGCCAGCACCAGTGCGGCAGGCGTTCGCACAGCGGGCTGGTTCAGCGCCAAAGTGTTCAATGGCACCCGACTGGCCATATGGACCCGGCAACTGGCGGGCCTGGTGGGCGCGGGACTGACGCTGGAGCGAGCCCTCACGGCGCTGATGGAAGAAGCCGAAGACGAGGCGCAACGCAACCTGATGGCCGCCTTGCGCGCCGAAGTGAATGCCGGTGCCCCCTTTGGCCGCGCCTTGGCCCAGTATCCAAATGAGTTTGCCCCCATCTACGTGGCCGTGATTGGCGCGGGTGAACAAAGCGGCCACTTGGGCCTGGTCTTGAACAACCTGGCCGACGACCTGGAGGAAAGCCAGGTCTTGCGCAACAAGCTGATCGGGGCCGCGCTCTACCCCGCCATCGTCAGCGTCGTGGCCGTGGCCATCGTGCTTTTTTTGATGGGCTATGTGGTGCCGCAAGTGGCCCATGTGTTTGCGGGCTCCAAACAGGCCCTGCCTTTTTTGACGGTGCTCATGCTGGCCGCCAGTGACGGCGTGCGGGCCTACGGCGGGTGGCTGTTGTTGATTTTCATTGTCGGGGCTGGGGTCTTTCGACAAGCGCTCAAACAAGAAGCGTTTCGACTTCGCTTTGACGCGGCCTGGCTGCGCTTGCCCATCCTGGGCAAGCTCACCCGAGGCTACAACGCGGCCCGCTTTGCCAGCACCTTGTCCATGTTGGTGGGGGCCGGGGTACCGATCTTGAAAGCCTTGCAAGCGGCCGCACAAACTCTGTCGAACCAGGCCATGCGCGCCGATGCGCTGGATGCCTTGGTCTTGGTGCGCGAAGGCGCGCCGCTGGGCTCGGCCATGGCCCAGAAAAAGAACTTCCCGGGCCTGCTCGGCATGTTTGCACGCTTGGGCGAGCAAACGGGCCAACTGCCCGCCATGTTGCAACGCGCCGCCCAACAACTGTCAGGCGAAGTGCAGCGCCGTGCCATGCAGCTGGCCACCGTGTTGGAGCCCCTGTTGATTGTGGGCATGGGTTTGGTGGTGATGCTGATCGTGCTGGCCGTTTTGCTGCCCATCATGCAGCTCAACCAACTGGTGAAATAAGCCCATCAACCCATAGGCACAGGACGGGAACAGAACATGGCAGTGACCCTTGACGACCAACTGGTGGTGGCGATTTCTTCGCGCGCCCTGTTCGATTTTGAAGAAGAAAACCGGCTCTTTGAAACCGGCGACGAGCAGGGCTATATGCGCCTGCAACTGGACCGCCTCGACCAGCCCGCCGCCCCTGGCGTGGCTTTTTCTTTGGTGAAAAAACTGCTGGCTTTCAACACCCCGGAGGCCCACCGCGTTGAAGTGGTGATGCTCTCCCGCAACGACCCGGTGAGTGGCATGCGCATCTTTCGCTCGGCGCAAAGCACCGGGATTCCGATGCAGCGCGGCGTCTTCACCCAAGGGCGTGACCCCTTTGGTTATCTGCGCCCCTTGGGTGCCCAGCTGTTTTTGTCGGCCAATGAAAATGATGTGCGTCAAGCCCTGGCGATGGGCTTTCCGGCCGCAAGGGTGCTGACCGAATCGGTGCAAGCCAGCAACAGCCACCCCCATGAAGTGCGGATTGCCTTTGACGGCGATGCCGTGTTGTTTTCAGACGAGGCCGAGCGGGTGTTTCAGAGCCAGGGCCTGGATGCCTTCCAGCGCCATGAATCGAGCAAGGCCCGCTATCCGCTGCCAGAAGGGCCGTTCAAACCTTTGCTCATGGCGCTGCACCGTTTGCAACAAGCGGGCACTCCGCAGATGCGGCTTCGCACCGCCCTGGTCACGGCGCGCAGCGCCCCGGCGCACGAACGCGCGATTCGCACCTTGATGGACTGGCACATCACGGTCGATGAGGCGATGTTTTTAGGGGGCCTGGAAAAGACCGGGTTTTTGCGTGAATTTGAGCCCGACTTTTTCTTTGACGACCAAACCGGCCATGTTCAAAAAGCCGCGCGCCACGTGCCCAGCGGCCATGTCAGCAGTGGCGTGACGAATAAAGCGCAAAGCCCCGCGCCCTGAGCACGCAAGCCGGGCACTCGCCACAGCCATAGCCCCAGGGGTGGCGGTGTTCGCGGTCGCCCAAATAGCAGGTGTGAGAATGCTCAACGATCAAGTCCACCAGGGCGGTTCCACCGAGCTGGTGCGCCAGCGCCCAGGTGTCGGCCTTGTCGATCCACATCAAGGGGGTTTCAATCAAAAAGCGTTTGTCCATGCCCAAGGACAAGGCCAATTGCATGGCCTTCATGGTGTCGTCACGGCAGTCGGGGTAACCCGAAAAATCGGCTTCGCACACCCCGGTGACGATGACTTGCAAATCCCGTCGATAGGCCAAGGCCGCCGCCAAGGTCAGGAACAACAAATTGCGCCCCGGCACAAAGGTGTTGGGCAAGCCGTTTTGCTCCATTTTGAAAGCCACTTGCCGGGTCAGTGAGGTTTCGCTGACCTGACCCAGCACGCCCAAATCCAGCAAATGGTCCTCGCCCAGTTTGTGCGCCCACTGCGGAAATTCTTGCTGGAGGGCCTTCAACACATTGACCCTGGCCGTCAACTCCACCGAGTGACGTTGCCGGTAATCGAAGGCCACGGTCTCGACCCGCTCGTAACGGCTCAAGGCATGGGCCAGGCAAGTGGTGGAGTCCTGTCCGCCTGAAAAAAGCACCAGGGCACTGCGGTGCAAGGGGTAGTGGGGTGCGTTGGCGGTGTTGGGGGCTGAACTCATGTTTCAGAATTTCTAAAAATTTTTACAAAAATCGTTCCAGCAAACGCTTGGAGGCGCTGTCCAGGGCCTGCCGGTCGGGCACGCGGTAGGTGATGCCTTGGCTGGCGGTGATCAGCAATTGGCGGGCATCCAGGCGGCGGATGTCGTCTTCGGTTTTGAGCACGAACTCGGTGTCGCCCCGATCGGTTTGCACGCACCAGGTGCAGGGGGTGGAAAAGCCCGAAACCGACACCAAGCGCCGAATCACGGGGCTGAATTCACGTGCACGCAAGGCCGCCAAGACCAGCGCCAATTGGTCTTGGGGCAGCTGAGACAAATGCTCAATCCAGACCACTTCGCGCCCATCGGTGCCAACCAAAGACAAGCCTTCGTCGGGCGCGGCGATGGGAAAAGCACGCACCGGGATCACCGGAATCGGCTGGCTGGCCGCCCCTTGGCGCAAGACCAGTTGACCAAAGGCGTCTTGGGACAAAACCAGATCGGTGGGGGCGTCAGTTGAATTCATGTTCTTTTCTCAGCTGGGCTTGGTACAAGCGCCAATAAGCGCCCTCTTGCGCCATCAGGGCGTCGTGTGGGCCCACCTCAACAATCTGGCCCCGGTCCATCACCACCAAGCGATCGGCTTTGCGCAGCGTGGACAGGCGGTGGGCAATGGCAATCGTGGTGCGCCCTTGCACCAGGTTGTCCAAAGCACGCTGAATTTCCTTTTCGGTTTCGGTGTCCACCGCCGAGGTGGCTTCGTCCAAAATCAAAATGCGCGGGTCAATCAGCAGGGCCCGGGCAATCGAGATGCGTTGGCGCTCGCCACCGGACAGGCCTTGACCGCGCTCTCCGACCAAGGAGTCATAACCTTGGGGCAATCGCAGAATAAAGTCATGCGCATGGGCGGCGCGGGCGGCGGCCACGATTTCAGCGCGGCTGGCTTGTGGTTTGCCATAAGCGATGTTCTCCGCAATCGTGCCAAAGAACAAAAACGGTTCTTGCAACACCAGGCCCATTTGGCTGCGGTAGTCGGCCAGCTTGAAGCGGCGGATGTCGGTGCCATCCAGGCGAATGGCGCCGTCGCTGACATCGTAAAAACGGCAAATCAAATTCACCAGGGTGCTTTTGCCCGAGCCGCTGTGGCCCACCAGGCCAATCATTTCGCCCGGCTGGATGTTCAAACTCAGGTCCCGAATGACCGAGCGCGTGCCATAACGAAAACCAATGTGCGACAGCTCAATGCCGCCTCGAACGGGTCCCAAAGCCAATGGTTGCGCGGGCTCGGGCACGTTGCTGACATGGTCCAGGATGTCAAAAATCCGCTTGGCCCCGGCCGCCGCTTTTTGGGTCACCGAAACAATGCGGCTCATCGAATCCAGGCGGGTGTAAAACCGCCCGATGTAGGCAATGAAGGCGGTCAGCACCCCCACCGTGATCTGGCTTTGGGCCACCAGCCAAATGCCAAAGGCCCAGACCACCAGCAGGCCGATTTCGGTCAACAAAGACACCGTGGGCGAAAACAGCGACCAAGTCCGGTTCAGCCGGTCGTTGACTTCCAGGTTGTGGCGATTGGCTAGACGGAAACGGTCGGCCTCGCGTTGTTCTTGCGCAAAGGCCTTGACCACGCGAATGCCCGGAATGGTGTCGGCCAGCACATTGGTGACCTGGGACCAAACCCGGTCAATTCGCTCAAAGCCGGTGCGCAAGCGGTCGCGCACAATGTGAATCAGCCAGGCAATAAAGGGCAAGGGCAGCAAGGTGACGATGGCCAGCCAGTGGTTGATGCTGAACAGAATGACCCCCGTCATCACCATCATCAAGACGTCGGTAATGAAGTCCAGCGCGTGCAGGGATAAAAAGACATTGATGCGGTCGGTCTCGGAGCCAATGCGGTTCATCAGATCACCAGTGCGTTTGCCACCGAAATAATCCAGCGACAAATGCAGCAAGTGCTCATAGGTGGTGGTGCGCAAGTCGGCCCCAATGCGCTCGGACACCAGGGCCAGCACATAGGTCCGGGCCCAGCCCAAGCCCCAAGCGGCCAAGGCCGAGAGCAGCAAGCCCCCTAAGTACATCAGCAGCAGGTGCGGGTCGATTTTTTGTCCATTTTGATAAGGTATCAAAATGTCGTCCATCAGGGGAATGGTCAGATAAGGGGGAATCAGATGAGCCCCCGTCGAAGCCAATGTGAGGCCGAAACCCAGCATCAATTGCTTTTGATAAGGCTTGGCAAAACGCCACAAGCGCAGCAACACCCAGGTGGAGGGTGGTTTGCTCTCGGCTTCAGCGTCTGGGGCGTCATTCGCCTCTGGGGCCTCTTCGGTTTCATCGGCCGGATCGGTCGAGGCAACCAGCGTCCCATCAGGCTGACCGAGCCGCTTGATTTGCCGCTCAAACGCCTGCAGCATCTGCAGGGCCTGCGCATCACTGCTCAAGGTGAAATACCAACGGGCCAAAAGCTGGTGGGCGTCGCACAATTGCAAGGTGCCCACCCCGGCATGGTCAGAATGACGCAAAGTCAGGCCAGGGGTCAAGGCCCACACTTGCCAATCTTGCAAATGATTCGAGGCCAAGAACCGGCCTTCTGTCAGAGCCAATTGACCCGATGTGAAGTGCAGGTTGGTGTCCAAGTCAACCGGAAGGCTGGCCAACACGTTTTCTTGGGGAAGGAGCTGAGATGAAAGATCAAAATGCATGTCCCGTGATTTTCGCTGAAAAATTCGTCAAAAGCCCCGCCACCAACCTGAGACAATGCAGGGCAAGGACATTCACTCCACGGCCCCTGTTCAAAGCGATACCACCACAATGATTCCAGCCGACGACCTGAAGCTTTTGCGCATCAATTTTTTGCGTGGTCCCAATATTTGGACCTACCGCTCTGTTTTGGAAGTCTGGCTCGACCTGGGGCGCCTGGAGGAATTCCCCTCCAACAAAATTCCCGGCCTGAAAGAACGACTCACCACGGCCCTGCCCGCCTTGATCGAACACCACTGCGGCGTGGGCGAGCGCGGCGGCTTTGTCATGCGACTGGACGAAGGCACCTGGGCCGGCCATGTGCTTGAACATGTGGTGATCGAACTGCTCAACCTGGGCGGCATGCCGACCGGCTTTGGCCAAACCCGCAGCACCAGCCAGCCGGGGGTCTACCGCATGGTGTTCCGGGCCCGCGAAGAACGTGTGGCACGCACCGCCCTGCGCGAAGGCCATGCCCTGTTGCTGGCCTGCATGAAGAACGAATCCTTTGATGTGAATGCCGCCGTCGGCCGCGTGCGCACCGAGGTGGACAACTGCTACTTGGGCCCCAGCACCGCTTCCATCGTGGACGCGGCCACCGACCGCCGCATTCCCCACATCCGCTTGAACGATGGCAACCTGGTGCAATTGGGCTACGGCGCCAGCCAGCGCCGCATCTGGACCGCTGAGACCGAATTCACCAGCGCCATTGCAGAAGGCATTGCCAGCGACAAGGACCTGACCAAATCCCTGCTCAAATCCTGCGGCGTGCCCGTACCCGAAGGTCAAATTGTGAACAGCCCCGAGGAGGCCTGGGAAGCCGCGCAAGACATTGGTTTGCCGGTGGTGGTCAAACCCTCGGATGCCAACCATGGTCGGGGCGTGACGCTGGACCTGCGCAGCCAGGCCGAAATCGAGTCTGCGTACCACATTGCCTACCCCGAAGGCAGTGACGTGATGGTGGAGCGCTTCATTCCCGGCCACGAACACCGCTTGCTGGTGGTCGGCAACAAGGTGGTGGCGGCAGCGCGCGGCGAGATCATTGGCATCACGGGCGATGGTCGCTCCAGCGTGCGCCAATTGATCGACCACCAACTCAACACCGACCCCCGGCGCGGCATTGAGGAGGAATTCCCCCTCGAAACCATTGTGATTGCCACCAACACCAAGGTTCAACTCGAAATTCAACGCCAAGGTCTGACCCCCGATTCGGTGCCCGAAGCGGGTCGCTTTGTGGTGATTGAGCGCAATGGCAATATGGCGATTGACTGCACCGACGCCGTGCACCCCGAAGTGCAGCATGCAGCCGCCCTGGCGGCCCGGGTGGTGGGACTGGACATTGCTGGCATTGACCTGGTGGCCCTGGACATTTCAAAACCCCTGGAAGCCCAGGGCGGTGCGATTGTTGAGGTGAACGCGGGCCCGGGTCTGTTGATGCATTTGAAGCCCGCCGAAGGCTCGCCCCGCCCCGTGGGCCGAGCCATTGTGGACCATTTGTTCAACGATGCCGAAACCGAACACAAACCGGGCCGCATCCCCGTGGTGGGCATTGTGGGCACCCGCGAAACCGATAAGATTGCG
>CAIUTG010000148.1 GCA_903902035.1 uncultured Curvibacter sp.
CCCCCCCCGCCCCAACTTGACACCCTGCGCGAGCTGGACGAGTGGACCGGCCACCGCAACATGCTCTACCTGATTCGCCTGCGCTGGCTGGCCGTGGCAGGGCAAATAGCAACCATGGCCTGCGTGACCTGGGGCTTCAAAATGGCACTGCCCGTGCTGCCCATGGTCACGGTGCTGGTGTGCCTGGTGGCCTTCAACTTGGCCAGCCATTTGCGCTGGCACGAAGAGCGCCATGTCAGCAACCAGCAGTTGCTACTCGCCCTGGGGGTGGACATGTTGGCCCTCACCGCCCAGCTTTATTTGAGTGGCGGCACCAGCAACCCTTTTGTGTTTTTGTTCCTGCTGCAAATCAGCTTGTGCGCTTTGTTGCTGGAAACCACCTCGACTTGGTTGATGGTGGGGTTCAACCTGCTTTGCTTGTTTGGACTGGCGCTTTGGGCTCGGCCTTTGGCGGTACCGCCGGACATGGGCCTGGGTTTGGCCAGCCACTATGTGCAGGGCCTGTTGATTTGCTTTGTCCTCAACGCGGGCTTGATTGCCCTGTTGATGACCCGAATCCAGGACAACCTGCGCCAACGCAACAACCGCCTGGCCGACCTGCGCCAACAAGCGGCCCAGCGCGAACAAATCGTGCGCATGGGGCTGCTGGCCTCAGGGGCTGCCCATGAGTTGGGCACCCCCCTGTCCACCTTGGCCGTGATTTTGGGAGACTGGCGGCGTTTGCCCCAATTTCAAAAACAAGCCGACCTGCTGGAAGAGTTGGACCAGATGCAACAGCAATTGGCACGCTGCAAACGCATCGTCACCGACATCCTGCTTTCGGCAGGCGAGGCGCGGGGCGTGGAAGCCCAAGCCACCCGATTGCACAGCTTTTTGCAAGCGCTGGTGCAGGACTGGCGCCGCTTGCGCAAGGTGGGGCATTTTGAGGTGCAATTTGAACTTGCCGCCGACTTGCCTTTGGCCCTGGACACCACGGTCAAGCAGATGATTTGCAATGTGCTCGACAACGCGCAAGAGGCCTCGCCGGATTGGGTGGGTCTGCGGGTCAGCAGCGACGAACAACACCTGACCCTGGTGATCACCGACCGGGGGCCGGGCTTTGAGCCCGGGGTACTGGCCAAAATAGGCACCCCCTACCAATCCACCAAAGGCCGTCAAGGCGGGCTGGGCCTGTTTTTGGTCTTCAATGTGGCGACCTCCCTGGGCGGTCAGGTGAAAGCCGGCAATCGACCCGAAGGGGGCGCACAGGTGGTCATCCAATTGCCGCTCAAAGCCATCGCTCTCGACGACAATCAGTCCCGTGACCCACAACAACCCTGACCCCTTGCTGATGATTGTCGAAGACGATGCGGCTTTTGCCAGCACCTTGGGGCGCTCGTTTGCGCGCCGTGGCTACCGCTGTGTGTTTGCCGCGGATTTTGGCGCTGTCCAGGCCTGTCTGCAAACCGAATCGCCCGACTACGCCGTGGTGGACCTGAAACTCCATGGCGAGGCCAGCGGACTCGATTGCGTGCGGGCCCTGCACCAAGCCAACCCCGCCACCTTGATCGTGGTGCTGACTGGCTTTGCCAGCATTGCCACGGCGGTCGAAGCCATCAAACTGGGGGCCTGCCATTATCTGGCCAAGCCCACCAACACCGACGACATCGAAGCCGCTTTTGCCCATGTGGCGGGCAGCACCGAAGTGAGTCTGAGCCCCCGCCCCACCTCCATCAAAACCCTGGAGTGGGAGCGCATCCACCAGACCCTGGCCGAAACTGGCTTCAACATCTCCGAGACCGCGCGGCGCTTGGGCATGCACCGGCGCACGCTGGCCCGCAAACTCGAAAAACAGCGCGTCAAATAAGCAGGAGCAGGGAGCCGCTCAAAGTGCCAGCCGCTCGCGGGCGGCCTGGTATTCACGCCGCCACTGCGCCACCAACTCGGCGGTCGTTTGCACCCGCTGGATCGCGCCAATGCCCTGGCCGCAACCCCAGATGTCCTTCCAGGCCTTCTTGGCATCGCCGCCAAAATTCATTTGGCTGGGATCGCTTTCAGGCAGGTGGTCGGGGTCCAGGCCCGCCGCCACGATGGAAGGTTTGAGGTAGTTGCCATGCACCCCGGTGAACAGGTTGCTGTAAACAATGTCATCGGAATTGCTGCTCACAATGGCTTGCTTGTATTCTTCAGCCGCCCGCGCTTCAGCGGTGGCGATGAAGGCCGAGCCGATGTAGGCAAAGTCAGCCCCCATGGCCTGGGCCGCCAAAATCGCCGCGCCACTGGCGATGGCGCCCGACAAAGCCAAGGGGCCGTCAAACCATTGCCGAATTTCCTGAATCAAGGCAAACGGGCTCTTGGTGCCTGCATGGCCCCCTGCCCCTGCGGCAACCGCGATCAAACCGTCCGCACCCTTTTCAATGGCCTTGTGCGCAAAAGCGTTGTTGATGATGTCGTGCAGCACCACGCCGCCGTAGGCGTGAATGGCCTCGTTCACATCGGTTCGTGCACCCAGCGAGGTGATGATCACGGGCACCTTGTATTTGGCCACCAGCGCCATGTCGTGTTCCAGGCGGTCATTGCTTTTATGCACGATCTGGTTGATGGCAAACGGCGCCGCAGGTGCCTCGGGATGGGCCTGGTTGTAGGCCGCCAGGGTTTCGGTGATCTCGGCCAACCAGTCGTCCAGTTGCGAGGCAGGCCGCGCATTCA
>CAIUTG010000149.1 GCA_903902035.1 uncultured Curvibacter sp.
CGCTGAAAGCAAGCGAAGAGGCTTTGGACAAATTCCCCCTGCCCAAGCCGGCGGCAGAGGAAGGCGTCAGCCCGGTCATGTTGAACAACTACCCCCCGTTAGAACCGACCGCTCGTTGATATGGATCATGCTGCTTTAAAAATTGCCGTGGCCGGCACGTCGGGCCGCATGGGTCGGATGTTGTTGGAGGCCATTGTGGCCGCAGAGGATGCCCAGGTCGGCGGGGCGTTGGACCTGCCTGGCAGCCCGGCTCTGGGGCAAGATGCCACCGCCTTTTTGGGGCGCGACAGTGGTGTCAAGGTCTGTGCGGATGTGCGGCAAGGCCTGCAAAATGCCCAGTTTTTGATTGACTTCACCCGTCCCGAAGGCACCTTGGCGCATTTGGCGGTGTGTCGTGAGTTGGGCGTCAAGATGGTGATTGGCACCACGGGCTTTACCGAAGCCCAAAAAGCCCAAATCACCGAGGCGTCCAAAGACATTGCCATTGTCATGGCCCCCAACATGAGCGTGGGGGTGAATGTCACCTTGAAGCTCTTGGAGATGGCAGCGCGGGCCTTGGCCACCGGCTACGACATCGAGGTCATCGAGGCCCACCACCGCCACAAAGTGGACGCGCCCTCGGGCACGGCGCTGAAAATGGGCGAGGTCATTGCCGCCGCTTTGGGCCGCGATTTGAAAGACTGCGCGGTTTATGCCCGTGAGGGGGTGACGGGTGAGCGCGACCCCTCCAGCATTGGGTTTGCCACGATCCGGGGCGGCGACATTGTGGGCGACCACACCGTTTTGTTTGCCGGCACCGGTGAGCGCATTGAAATCACCCACAAATCATCCAGCCGCGCCACCTATGCCCAAGGCAGTTTGCGTGCGGTGCGCTTTTTGTCCCAGCAGCGTGCGGGCCTGTTTGATATGTTCGATGTCCTGGGTTTGAACGCCTGATGGGGCGTGGTTCGACATGGACTTTTTCAACCACGGTGATGCGCTGACCCGGCTGATTGCGCTGATCTTGTTGTTCATGTCGATCGCCAGTTGGGTGGTCATGCTGCGCCAGTTTTGGTGGCTGGCGCGCGCGCGCGCCGATGTGCCACGCTGCTTGGCGGCTTTTTGGCAAGCCACCAGTCTTGAGCAAGCCCAGCAGGAGCTGGCGGTGTTCGATCGACACCACACCGTGCGCCCCTTGCTCGCGGCACTGAATGGGCAAAGTGGCCCTTCACTGGGCGATTCGATGGGGGTTCTGGCCCAACTGAACCGCCAGTTGCGCCAGGCCTTGCATGGGGTCTCTGCCCGGCTGAACTGGGGTCAAACGGTGCTGGCCAGTGTGGGCTCGATTGCGCCTTTTGTGGGGTTGTTGGGCACGGTTTGGGGTATTTTTCATGCCCTCACGGGTCTGGCCAATGTGAGCAGTTTGAGCCTGGACCAGGTGGCTGGCCCGGTGGGCGAGTCCTTGGTCATGACGGCCGCGGGTTTGGCGGTGGCCATTCCGGCCGTCCTGGCTTTCAATGTGCTGGGGCGCTGGATTGCTCAAATCGAGGGGGAGCTGGAAGGTTTTGCCCATGATTTGCGGGATTACGCCCAGGCGGGTCGAGTCTGAACCACGGAGCGCCAGGCACCCATGGCCTTTGCCCAATTTGAACGCCCCAAGCCCCCTCGGCCCATGAGCGACATCAACATCACGCCCTTGGTGGACGTGATGCTGGTGCTGGTGGTGATTCTGATCATGACGGCCCCTTTGTTGGCCAGCAGTTTGAAATTGGCTTTGCCCAAGACCAATGCCGCGACCCCGGTGGCACCGGCCCAGTCCGCCCAGAGCCCACCCTTGGTGCTGTCTTTGGACGCGCAGGGGGTGTTGTACTTGAACCAGCAAGTCATTGACGAGGGGGCTTTGGCGCTGCAATTGACTCAGGCCGCGCAGCAAGACCCGGACGCCGAGTTGCGCTTGCGAGCCGACGCTGCCGTGCCCTATGGGCGTGTGGTCTCTGTGTTGGGTCTGGCGCAAAAAGCCGGTTTGTCACGCATTGGCTTTGTCGCAGAGCCCGACAAAGCGGGGGCCACGCCCTCTAAAATCCACTGATTGTTCAGGGAGCGCGGGCGTTTGCCTTCCTCTGCTCCCATTTGCCCGTAACCAGGTCTTTCATGCAAGAAAAATACAGCCACATCGAGGTCGAGCGCGACGCGCAAAGCCATTGGACCGCCCGCGACGCCTACCGCGTGACCGAACAGGCGGGTAAGAAGAAGTTCTACGCCTGCTCCATGTTGCCTTACCCCAGCGGCAAGCTGCACATGGGCCATGTGCGCAACTACACCATCAACGACATGCTCACGCGCTACCTGCGCATGAAAGGACACAACGTCCTGATGCCCATGGGCTGGGACGCCTTCGGCCTGCCGGCCGAAAACGCCGCGTTGAAGAACGGTGTGCCACCCGCGCAGTGGACCTACGACAACATTGCCTACATGAAAAAGCAGATGCAGGCGATGGGACTGGCCATCGACTGGAGCCGCGAAGTCGCC
>CAIUTG010000150.1 GCA_903902035.1 uncultured Curvibacter sp.
CGAGTTGGCTGACGACCCTGCCGTCAAGCCGGTCCACACAGCGGCCAACACCACCACGCCCAACAACCCGCCCAGCGCCCCTTCCCAGGTTTTGCCAGGGCTGATGTGCACGGCCAATTTGCGCGCAATCCAGCGCCCGCCGCAAGCCCGACCCACAAAATAAGCCGCAATGTCGGCCACCCAAACCAGGGCCAACACCGACAACAAAAATTCAATCCCCACACCCCGCGCTTGTGCGACGGCCCACCAGGCGCTGAGCAAGGCCAGCCAACCCAGGCCCAGTCGCCAGCCCCGGGGCACCCGCTGCCAGATGGACACGCCTTGCGACAACAGCCAGCCTGAGACCAGGACCCAGAACACCCCGGCCCCCGTCCACCACCAACGCAATTCAACCAACGGCCGCTCCAGCCCGCCCAAGCGCCAGATGAGCAGACCCGCAGCGACACAACCCAGGGCACCCAGCCAAGCGACGAGCGAAAATTTGGCCAGGGGCCGCCGCCCATTCAGACAGCCCCATTCCCAGGCGGCAGCGGCCACCATGACCAGCATGATGGCATCAAAAAACACGGGCTGGGGGGCAAAAAGAGCCGGCAACAAGACCGCCAGCAAGACCACGGCGGTGATCACCCGTTGCTTCAGCATGGGATCAAGTGGTTTGGGGTTGGGGACGCCGTCGATGCTGAAGCCATTTGCTCGGGCAACATGCCAAAACGGCGTTCACGGCCAGCGAACGATGCCAGGGCTTGGTCGAAATGCGCCTCGTCAAAATCGGGCCAGAGCACGTCGCTGAAGTACAACTCGGAATAGGCACACTGCCACATCAGGAAATTGCTCAAGCGGTGTTCAGCACCTGTGCGGATCAAGAGATCGGGGTCGGGCACGTGGGCCAAAGCCAGTTTGGACGCCAAGGCCGCTTCGGTGATGGGCTGCTGGGCTTGTACCAGCTGATTGGCCGCTTGCACCACATCCCAACGCCCGCCATAGTTGAAACAAATGTTCAAGACCAGCCGTTCACAATGGGCCGTGGCCTGTTCGGCCCGGACCAAAGCGGCCTTGATTCGGTCTGAGAGGTGTTCGCGCTCACCCACCACATGCAACTGCACACCATCGGCCACCATTTTGGGCACTTCACGGCGCAGCACAAAGGTGAAAAGCTCCATCAAATAGGCCACCTCATCGGGGGGACGACGCCAATTTTCAGAAGAAAAAGCAAACACGCTGAGCACTTTGACACCCCGCGCACTGCACAATTTGATGCAGCGGCGCAAGGCATCGACGCCTTTTTTGTGACCCGCCACGCGCGGCAAAAACCGCTGCTTGGCCCAGCGACCGTTGCCATCCATGACGATGGCCACATGGTGAGGGAGCGCAGCGCTCGCCTCCGGGTTCACAAGATCATGCATGCTGACGCTCAAACCGCCATGATGTCCTGCTCTTTGGCCGCCACCAGCTTGTCGATTTCGGCAATGTGTTTGTCGGTGACTTTTTGCACATCCGCTTCGGCGCGTTTTTGTTCGTCTTCCGAGGCGGCCTTGTCCTTCACCAGTTTTTTGACGGCCTCGTTGGCATCACGACGCAGGTTGCGGATGGCAATTTTGGCGTTCTCGCCTTCGTTGCGAACCACTTTGGTGAGTTCCTTGCGGCGCTCTTCGCTCATCGCAGGCATGGGCACCCGAATCAATTCGCCCATGCTGGAAGGGTTCAAACCCAGGTCGCTTTCACGAATGGCTTTTTCGATTTTGGCGCCCATGGTTTTTTCCCAGGGCTGCACACTGATGGTCCGGGCATCGATCAAAGACACATTGGCCACCTGGCTCAACGGCACCATGGAGCCGTAGTAATCCACCAGGATGGTGTCCAACAAGGCCGGGTTGGCACGCCCGGTGCGGACTCGGCTCAGGTTGTTTTGAAAGGCCGCGATGGACTGATCCATCTTGGTTTCAGTGGTTTTTTTGATGTCTGCGATCGTCATACAAATTCCTCAAAGCTTCAGGCTCAAACATGCACCAAGGTGCCCTCGTCCTCGCCCATCACAACCCGGCGCAAGGCCCCGGGTTTGAAGATGGAAAATACCTTGACCGGGAGTTTTTGATCCCGACACAGGGCAAAGGCCGTCGCGTCCATGATGCCCAGATTTTTGGCCATGGCCTCATCGAAAGTCAATTGACTATAGCGGGTCGCGGCAGGGTCTGTTTTGGGGTCTGCGCTGTAAACACCATCCACCTTGGTGGCTTTCAAAACCACCTCGGCCCCCATTTCAGCACCGCGCAAAGCGGCGGCCGTGTCGGTGGTGAAGAAAGGGTTGCCCGTGCCCGCCGCAAAAATCACCACCTTGCCCTCTTCCAGGTATTGCAAGGCCTTGGGTCGCACGTAAGGCTCGACCACCTGTTCAATGGCAATGGCCGACATCACGCGGGCCGTCAAACCGGCCTTGTCCATGGTATCGGCCAGTGCCAGGGCATTCATGACCGTGGCCAGCATGCCCATGTAGTCGGCCGTGGCGCGGTCCATCCCGACCGAACCGCCGGCCACACCTCGAAAAATATTACCGCCCCCAATCACCACCGCCACTTCAACGCCCAAGCGGGTGACATCGGCCACCTGCTCGACCATGCGCACAATGGTGGCGCGGTTGATGCCGAACGCATCGTCGCCCATCAGGGCCTCCCCGGACAGCTTGAGCAAAATGCGCTTGTGGGCTGGGCGGGGATCGGTCATGAGGGCTCCTGAAGCTGTGATTACTGGGGATGGATTGTAAGGGCGAGGATCAAGCCGAAGCTTTGGCAGCGGCCACCTGGGCGGCCACTTCTGCGGCGAAATCGTCGACCTTTTTCTCAATGCCTTCGCCCACCACATACATCGTGAATGACTTGACTTCGGTGCCATTGGCCTTGAGCATTTGTTCGACGGTTTGTTTGTCGTTTTTCACAAAAGCCTGATTGAACAAGGACACTTCTTTCAGGAACTTTTGCACACCGCCCTCAATGCGCTTGGCCACGATCTCGTCGGACTGAACCGGCTTGCCTTCGGCCTGGGCCTTGGCAGCGTCTTCAGCCGCCTTGCCCTTGGCGACGGCACGTTCTTTTTCGATCAACTCAGCCGGCACATCGGCGCTGGTCAGGGCCACGGGCTTCATGGCGGCCACGTGCATGGCGACGTCTTTGGCGGCCACATCGTTGCCCACATATTCAACCACCACGCCAATGCGGGTGCCGTGCAGGTAAGCCGCCAGGGCGTTTGCACCTTCAAAACGCTTGAAGCGTCGGAAGGACATGTTTTCGCCGATCTTGCCGATCAAGCCCTTGCGCACCTCTTCCAAAGTGGGGCCAAAGCTGTCTTGCGAGTAAGCCAAGGCACCCAAGGCTTCCAAGTCTGCCGGGTTGTGTTCGGCGACCAACTTGGCAGCC
>CAIUTG010000151.1 GCA_903902035.1 uncultured Curvibacter sp.
CAACAAGGCCAAAGCACCGCCCACCGCAAAAACCGCCATGGTCGCCGCGCCCTGCCAAGGCCCACCACTCAAGGAGGCCAACAACAGGGCCGAATACAACAGACCACAAGGCATCAGGACCCAGCCCAGGCCCAAGGCCCAGACCCCCAGGTGGGAACGCTGGCCCCAGCGCCGGTCCAGCCCAATCCGGTCCACCAGCGCCGTCATCCAAAGGGGTTGACGCCCTTGCAACACAAGCGCCAGGCCCAAAGCCAGCAAACCCGCATGAAACAAAACCCAGACAGGACGCCAGGCGGGGCCATGGCCCAGCAACCAACCCAAGGCATCGACCAAACTGGCGGCCACCGCCCCCAACAAGGCATAGCCCAGCAAGCGCCCGGCCTGAAACCACCAGGCCCGTGCCGGGGGCGCCACCCGCGCCCAACGCGTCTGCTCCCCCTGGTCATGCCAATGCACGCGCGCGGCAGGCGCGGGGCCGCGCCCGGTGATGGCCGCACAGGCCACCCCACACATGGTCAGACAATGGGGCGCACCCACCAGGCCCAAGACCAGGGCGCTGCCCAACAAACCCCACAGAGCGCCCATCAGACGGCCATCCTCAAACGATCCGGGAAAATTGGTTGCGGTGCAAATCGCGCTGCAAATAGCGGTCAAACACCATCGCCACCGCACGCACAAAGTACCAGCCCCTGTCGGTGACCTCGATGCTGCTGCGGCCCAGCCTGACCAAGCCTTGCTCGGCCAAAGACGACAGCGCCGCCAGCTCCGAGGCAAAGGTGCTGGGGAAGTCCACCAGCCAGGCTTGCTCAAATGCCTCGTACTGAACCACGCCCTGGCACATCAGGGCCATGATGACCGCGCGCCGCATCAGGTCGTCGCGACTCAAACTCAGGCCCCGCACCACGGGCAAATGACCCCGGTTCAAATGGTCGTAATACTCGTCCAGGGTTTTGGCGTTCTGGCTGTAGGTGGGGCCCACCCGGCCAATCGCCGACACGCCCAGGGCAATCAGATCGCAATCGGGTTGGGTGCTGTACCCCTGGAAATTGCGGTGCAAACGGCCCTGGCGCTTGGCCACGGCCAAGGCATCGTTGGGCAGGGCGAAGTGGTCCATGCCCACATACACATAGCCAGCCTCTTGAAACGCGCTCAGGGCCTGCGCCAACATGCCCAACTTGTCAGACGGGGACGGCAAATCGGCCGACAAGATGCGGCGCTGCGGTTTGAAGCGTTCGGGCAAATGGGCATAGCCATACAAAGCCACCCGATCCGGCCTGAGCGCCACGGTTTGCGCCAAGGTCGCGGCAAAACTGGTGGGGCTTTGTTTGGGCAGGCCATAAATCAAATCCACATTCATGGACTCAAAACCCAAGGATCGGGCGCTGTCCATCAAGGCAAAAATTTGGTCTTTGGATTGCACCCGGTGCACCGCTTTTTGCACCTGGGTGTCAAAGTCCTGCACCCCAAAACTCAGGCGGTTAAAGCCCAGGTCGGCCAAAAAGCGCAAGCGCTCGGGGCTCACGGTGCGCGGGTCCACCTCGATGGCGTATTCCCCACCTGGCATCCATTTGAAATGCGATTTCAACAGGTCCATCAGCCGGGTCAAACCCGCGTCGCTTAAAAAGGTGGGGCTGCCACCGCCCAGGTGAACCTGACTGACCGACTGCTGGCGGCCCATGCGCTGGGTGTGCAGGCTCAGCTCTTTGGCCAGATAGCCAATGTATTCATCCCCGCGTTCAGGGTGTTTGGTAATGATTTTGTTGCAGGCACAGTAATAGCAAAGCGATTCACAAAAAGGAATGTGAACATAAACCGAGAGGGGCTGATTGGCGCTGCGGTCGGCCCTGGGTGCCAGGGCCAGCAGGTAATCGGACTCGGAAAAGGCCTCCACAAAACGGTTGGCTGTGGGGTAGGAAGTGTAACGAGGCCCCGCGACGTCGAAGCGACTTAACAGTTCAGGGGTTACATTACTCATCAAATGTCACAAATTGCGTTTTAAGATCAGGCTTGAACTGTGCCTTTTTGTCAGGGACACGTATTGATTTAAATCAATACTGAGAAAGTGCATTGGAAAGGTGTATTGATGTCAGAAGTGTTGTCTCCAAACCATAAAACCGAAGCGGCAAGCCTCCCTTTGAATCCGCAAACCTTCAAAGTCGCCTGCTCCAACTGCAACCTGCGTGAACTGTGCATGCCGGTGGGTTTGAGCGATGCCGAATTGACCCGGGTGGACGAGCTGATTGGCGCGCGCCGACGCATCAAACGGGGCGAGGTGCTGTTTCGCAATGGTGAAAAATTCAATGCCCTGTTTGCCATTCGGGTGGGGTTTTTCAAAACCTGCGTGGCCTCCGAGGATGGCCGTGACCAGGTGACCGGCTTTCAAATGGCCGGTGAAATCATTGGCCTGGACGGCATCGTCAATGACCACCACACCTGCGACGCGGTGGCCCTGGAAGACGCCGAGGTTTGCGTCATGCCGTTTGACAAGATTGAAGAGCTGTCGCGCGAGGTCAATGCCCTGCAGCACCATGTGCACAAAATCATGAGCCGTGAAATCGTGCGCGAACACGGGGTCATGCTGCTCTTGGGCAGCATGCGGGCCGAGGAGCGTTTGGCTGCTTTTTTACTGAATCTGGTGCAGCGCTTGCACGCCCGGGGCTTTTCTCGCTCCGAGTTGGTGCTGCGCATGACCCGCGAAGAAATTGGCAGCTACTTGGGACTCAAGCTCGAAACCGTGAGCCGGACTTTTTCCAAGTTCGTCGAGGACGGGGTCATTGAAGTCAAGCAACGCCAGGTGAAAATTTTGGACCCCGAGGCGCTCAAACGCATCGTGAATTCCCAAAATTGTCTTTGACACAGGCCTCGGGTCGATCCGACACGGGGACCGGACAGCGGTTGACCTCAAAAGGCGACTGCGACAACAAAGTCGTCAGGCCGCTGGAGACGCAGGTGCAGGCCCAAAAAACAAAAAAAGCCACCGTGTAGATGGCATGCCGCGAGGCGCTGATGGGCTCGCCCAGCCAGCTCAGGTCTTGCGGATCGACCATGCCAAACACCAACACTTCCAACACGCCGGCCACCAAAAAGGCGGGCCAGGCAATCCACATCAAACGCTGCTTCAACATCTTCATCTCCTTGTTTTTTTGATCGGGACGTTGAAAAAGGATTTCTTTATTTTTGAAAATCTCTCAAACTCATTTTGATTCTGGCACATCTTCCGCAGGCAAATTGGCCACATCGCGACCGCGCATGGCGGGCAGCATGCTTTTCTTGCCTGGCAGGGTTTGGTTGATGTCCAGGCCATGCTGGTAATACTGCACATCCACCACCGGATCGGGTCGGGTCACGGCCAAGTAAAGCGTGACAAAGGAAGCCACCACCACCACCGCAGGCCCCCCCAGCACCATCCAGACCATGGGGTATTGCCACCAGGGGCGGTCGTCGGTTCGGATCATGGCAATCTCCTTTAAAAATTCAATTCTGACGTTCCATTCAGCGCGGCACCAGGAAGGTGGTTTTTTCCGTCACATGAATGGATTTTTTCAAGTTGGCATCCACCTCGCTCACCAAGAACCGAACAGGGTGAGAGCCCGGCTCGGCAGAGCCATCTTCAATTTGCAAACGCACCGGCACCCAACGCGAGGCGGCGGGTCCGACCTGCACCTGCGCCTCAGAAGCCACGACCAAACCGGCCAAGCCTTCCACCGCGAGTTGGTAGGTTTGGGGCGATTCGGTGGCATTCATGATTTGCAGGCTGTAGACATTTTCCAAACGCCCCCCTTCAACCAAGCGTGCCAGCACGCCCCGGTCCCGCACCACATCCACCTTCAAGGGCATGCGGGTCAACAAACCGCCCAAAACACTGGCCGTCAAAGCGAACAGAACCAACAAATACACCCCCACCCGAGGGCGGAAGAGGTGTTGAAGGATGTTGTCCGCGCCCGTGTGGTTGGCCAGGGCATCCATCGTGGTGAAGCGAATGAGCCCATGGGGAAAGTTGACCTTGTCCATCACCTCATTGCACACATCAATGCAGGAACCGCAGCCAATGCACTCGTATTGCAAGCCATTGCGGATGTCAATGCCGGTGGGACAGACCTGCACGCACAAGGTGCAATCCACGCACTGGCCTTGTTGTGGCGACGCCGCCGCCGCATGCCGCGAGAGCTTGCCCCGGGGCTCGCCCCGATCGGGGTCGTAGCTGACAATCAGGGTGTCCTTGTCAAACATGGCACTTTGAAAGCGCGCATAGGGGCACATGTATTTGCAAACCTGCTCGCGCATGAAACCCGCGTTGCCATAGGTGGCAAAACCATAAAACAGAATCCAGAAAATCTCCCAGCCCCCCAGCTGCTGGCCCAGGGCTTCGGCCCACAGGCCGCGAATGGGCGAGAAATAGCCCACAAAACTGACGCCGGTCCAAAGGGCCACCCAAAACCACAGCACCTGCTTGGTGGTTTTTTTCAGCACTTTTTCCAGGCTTATCGGGGCCGCGTCCCGCCGCATGCGGGCTTGGCGGTCGCCCTCTACCTGGCGTTCAATCCACAGGAAAATTTCGGTGTAAACGGTTTGCGGACAGGCAAAGCCACACCACAAACGACCGGCCACCGCCGTGAACAAAAACAAAGACAGGGCGCAAATGACCAGCAGGCCCGTCAGGTAAATGAAGTCCTGCGGGTAGAGCACCAGGTTGAAGATGTAGAACCGGCGTGCGCCCAGGTCAAACAAGACCGCTTGACGGTGGCCCCATTCCAACCAGGGCAAGCCATAAAACACCAGCTGGGTCAACCAGACCAAGCCCCAACGCCAGCGGGAAAAAAACCCGCTCACCGAACGGGGGTAGATTTTCTTTTGGGACGCGTACAGCGGCACCAAGACCTCTTCCGAAACCGGAAGAGCGGCGATGGGTATGGTTTTTCTGGGGGCGTCCGTCACAACATTCTTACCAGCTCAATGGTTGGACAAGCTCCAGACATAAGCGGTCAAGACATGGATTTGCTCGGGGCTGAACTTCTGGTTCCAGGCCGGCATCATGCTGTTCTTGCCGTTCTGGATCATGGCGATGATGGCCTTCTCACCCGAGCCGTGCAGCCAGATGTTGTCGGTCAGATTGGCCGAACCAATGACCTGGTTGCCCTTGCCCTCCGGGCCGTGGCAAGCCGCGCAGACCACGAACTGGGCTTGTCCGGCTGCGGCGCGGGCCGCATCGTGCGGACTGCCCGACAGGCTGAGCACATAGTTGGCCACATTTTTCACCGCCTCATCACTGCCCAGCACCGCCGCCATGGGGGGCATGGCACCGTTGCGGCCGTTGGTGATGGTGGCCGTGATTTGCTCAGGCGAGCCGCCATACAGCCAATCGTGGTCGGCCAGATTGGGAAAGCCTTTGGAGCCACGCGCATCCGAGCCGTGACATTGCGAGCAATTGTTCATGAACAGACGCTCGCCAATGGCCAGGGCCTGGGGGTCTTTGGCGACGGCCTCAACCGGCATGCCGGCAAATTTGGCATACAGGGGGGCCTCGGCGGCTGCGGCGGCGGCCATGTCCTGGGTCAGGGCCCCGCTGGCGCTCCAGCCCAAGGCCCCGGGGTTGCTGCCCAAGCCGGGATAGAGGTAGAGGTAAATGGCGCTGAAGACAATCGTCAGCACAAACAAGCCCACCCACCACAGGGGCAGCGGGTTGTTCATCTCGCGCAGGTCGCCATCCCAGACATGGCCGGTGGTGTTGTCCGCCTGGGCCGCCACTTTTTTGCGACCGGTCACGATCAGCAAAAGCAAACAAGCCAAAATGCCCAACACCGTCACCCCGGTGATGAAGACAGACCAATTGTTGTTGATGAAATCACTCATGATGGGCTCTCAGTCATTCTTGGAAAGGCAGTTGGGCGGCTTCGTCAAACCCCGCTGCATTGCGGCGTGA
Organism: uncultured Curvibacter sp.; assembly: GCA_903902035.1. Taxonomy (GTDB): domain Bacteria; phylum Pseudomonadota; class Gammaproteobacteria; order Burkholderiales; family Burkholderiaceae_C; genus Curvibacter. The sequence continues at coordinate 5,921 of CAIUTG010000151.1, forward strand.
ATACGCCCAAACACAGATCACCCCGAAAGTGATGAAGGACACCACCGTCGCGACCGCCTGCCAGGAGGTGATGTCGGTCAAATAGTCAAGCAAAGACATGTCTGGCTCCTTACTTCAGCGCCCGGCCCAGGCATTGCAGGTAGGCAATCAAGGCGTCTTGGTCGGTTTTGCCCTTGACCTCGTCGGCCCCTTGGGCAATTTGCTCGTCGGTGTAGGGCACGCCCACCGTGCGCAAGGCTTTCATGCGGGGCGCCACCACGCTCGGGTCCACCTCGGACTGGCTCAACCAAGAGTAAGACGGCATGTTCGACTCGGGCACCACATCGCGGGGGTTGTTCAGGTGAATGCGGTGCCACTCGTCCGAGTACTTGCCGCCGACCCGGTGCAAATCAGGCCCCGTGCGCTTGCTGCCCCATTGGAAGGGGTGGTCATAAACAAACTCGCCCGCCACCGAGTAGTGGCCGTAGCGCAGCACTTCGGCGCGCAGGGGGCGGATCATTTGCGAGTGGCAGTTGTAGCAGCCTTCGCGCAGGTACACATCCCGGCCCATCAGCTGCAACGCCGTGTAGGGCTGCAAGCCGGTCACCGGCTCGGTGGTTGATTTCTGGAAGAACAGGGGCACGATCTCCACCAGACCCCCAATGGCCACCACCAACAGAATCAAAAGGATCATCAGCCCGTTGCTGGTTTCGATCCGGTCGTGGTTAAAACCACCCTTGGACACTTTGTCATCGCTCATTTTTTAACTCCTTGTGGCTCAGGCGTGGTGGGGGATGGGCACTTCAACCACCCGGCCCGTGACGGCGGTCTTCCAAACATTCCAGGCCATGATCAACATGCCACTCAGGTACAAGACACCGCCTGCCACCCGCACCATGTAGAACGGCAAGGTGGCTTTCACGCCCTCCACAAAGGTGTAGGTCAGGGTGCCGTCCGGGTTGATGGCGCGCCACATCAGGCCTTGCATCACCCCGGCAATCCACATCGCGGCGATGTAGAGCACGATGCCAATGGTGGCAATCCAGAAATGGACCTCAATGGCTTTCACGGAATGCATTTGCTTTTGCCCGAACAGGCGGGGAATCAGGTAGTACAGCGTGCCCATGGAAACCAGACCCACCCAACCCAAGGCCCCTGAGTGCACGTGGCCAATGGTCCAGTCGGTGTAGTGGCTCAAGGAATTCACGGTTTTGATGGCCATCATCGGGCCTTCAAAGGTGCTCATGCCGTAGAAGGACAAAGACACAATCAGGAAGCGCAGAATCGGGTCGTCGCGCAATTTGTGCCAAGCGCCCGACAGGGTCATCACGCCATTGATCATGCCGCCCCAGCTGGGGGCCAACAAAATCAGCGAGAACACCATGCCCAAGGACTGTGTCCAGTCGGGCAATGCGGTGTAGTGCAGGTGGTGCGG
>CAIUTG010000152.1 GCA_903902035.1 uncultured Curvibacter sp.
CTCAATAAAATCCTTGGCGGGGCGTTTGTCCCCCGAGACCACCATCCACCCGGCCCGGTAGCCGCAGGAGCGGTAACTCTTGGACAAGGAGTTGAAGGTGAGGGTGAGCACGTCTTCGCTCAAGCTGCCCATGGCCGTGTGTTGCGCGCCGTCGTACAAGACCTTGTCATACACCTCGTCGGCAAACAGCACCAGGTTGTGTTCACGGGCAATTTGCACAATTTCTTTGAGCAATGCCTCCGAATACAAGGCGCCGGTCGGGTTGTTGGGGTTGATCACCACGAGGCCCTTGGTGCGGGGGGTGATCTTGGCGCGAATGTCAGCCAGGTTGGGCATCCAGCCGCTTTCTTCGTCACACAGGTAATGCACCGGGGTGCCGCCCGACAGGCTGGCCGCCGCCGTCCACAAAGGGTAATCGGGTGCGGGCAACAGCAATTCATCGCCGTTATCAAGCAGGCCATTGGTGGCCATGCAGATCAATTCGCTGGCCCCATTGCCCAGGTAAATATCGTCCAGGGTGACGTTTTGAATGCCCTGTTGCTGGGTGTAGTGCATCACCGCTTTGCGTGCCGCAAAAATGCCCTTGCTGTCGGTGTAGCCCGCCGAGTTGCCCAGGTTGCGGATCATGTCTTGCTGGATTTCTTCCGGCGCGTCAAAACCAAACACCGCCAAATTGCCGATGTTGAGCTTGATGATTTTTTGACCCTCGTCTTCCATTTGACGCGCGCGGTCCATGATCGGTCCCCGAATGTCGTAACAGACATTGGCCAATTTGGCTGACTTTTGAATGGTTTTCATGGGCTGAATGACAGGCAGGCGAAACCTATAATTTGACCACACTTCCCAACAGCGAGCCCAAAGGCACCATGAAATTTCAACCTGACAAGGCCAACACCCAAACCATCACGGCCTATGGCCCGGGCTGGGTTGCCGTGGATGGACAACGGTTCGAGCACGCCTTGTTGATCACCAGCCAGGGCCTGTTGCAACCCTGGTGCCAAGCGCCTTTTGAGTCACTGACGGCACAAGACTTTGCGCCCCTGGCCCAATTGGGTTGCGAATTGGTCATCTTTGGCAGTGGCCAGCGCCTTCGGTTTCCCAAGCCCCCCTGGTTGGCGCCCTTGATGGCGCAACGCATCGGCCTGGAAAGCATGGACACCGCCGCCGCCTGCCGCACTTACAACATCTTGGCCGGGGAAGGCCGCAAGGTGGCTGCCGTTTTACTGATCGAGGCCCCGACTTGAGGGGATGGGCGTCATCCAGCCGTCAAGCAAGCGATCCGAAATCAGGTTAAAATCAAAGGCTTGTAGCAAGGTGAACCGCCTTCAGCATGGTGGATGCTGCCACAGGGTGGCATCTCCGGTGGGCAGCATATCCGATGCCCACTGCCCTGTCAGAAATAGATTGAAGTTTTATGGCGATCGTTGTCAACAAGTTAATACCTGAGTTCGAAGCGAACGCGACAGGGGGTGTCAAGGTTTCCAATACCAGCCACCTCGGTCAGACGGTGGTTTTGTATTTTTACCCCAAGGACAACACCCCAGGTTGTACCACTGAGGCCATGCAATTCCGCGACAAATACAAAGATTTTGTCAAAGCCGGTGCTGCCGTCTTTGGTGTGTCGCGCGACAACATGAAATCTCACGACGATTTCAAACAGAAGCTGGAGCTTCCTTTTGAGCTGATCGCCGACACCGA
>CAIUTG010000153.1 GCA_903902035.1 uncultured Curvibacter sp.
AACAGGCAGGCAAAGACCAGGCAGTCGCTCATGAGGTAGAGCCAAAAGCCCAGCAGGGTGCCGTTTTCGGGGTGGTGCTCGGTGACGAAATAGTCAGCGCTGGTGCGCGAGGCACCGGCCAAAGGGGTAGCGTGTGCGTTAGACATGGGTGGGGCTCAAGGTGTTCAATTGGCGGGTGCGTGCGGCCTCGACTTCCGCGACTTCGGTGGCGGGAATGTAGTAGTCGCGGTGGTAGTTGAAAGTGTGCTTGATGACGGCCACCAACATGGCGACAAAGCTCAAGGCGGCCAGCGGCCACATGTGCCAGATCAAGGCGAACCCCATCAAGGCGCAAATGGCCGAGATGATGAAACCCGCGCTGGTGTTCTTGGGCATGTGGATGTCGGTGAAGCCACTCAGGGGGCGTTGGTAGCCGTGTTTCTTCATGTCGGCCCAGGCGTCGTTGTCAAACACCACGGGGGTGAAAGCAAAGTTGTAGTCGGGCGGTGGCGAAGAGGTGGACCATTCCAGAGTGCGCGCGCCCCAGGGGTCGCCAGTCAGGTCGCGCAATTGCTCGCGGCGTTGGTAGCTGACCACCAGCTGGATCAGGAAGCTGGCAATGCCCAGGGCAATCAAGAAGCCGCCAAAGGCCGCAATCTGGAACCAGATCTGCAAAGACGGGTCGTCAAAGTGGCTCAAGCGGCGGGTCACGCCCATCAGGCCCAACACATACAAAGGCATGAAGGCGAAGTAAAAGCCGATGAACCAGAACCAGAAGGAGCACTTGCCCCAGAAGCTGTCGAGCTTGTAGCCAAACGCCTTGGGGAACCAGAAGTTGATGGCAGCAAAAGCCGCAAACACCACCCCGCCAATGATCACATTGTGGAAGTGGGCAATCAGGAACAGCGAGTTGTGCAAAACAAAATCGGCCGGGGGCACTGCCAGCAAGACGCCGGTCATGCCACCGATCACGAAGGTGATCATGAAACCGATGGTCCACAACATGGGGACTTCAAAACGGATGCGGCCCCGGTACATGGTGAACAACCAATTGAAGATCTTGGCCCCGGTGGGGATCGAGATGATCATGGTGGTGATGCCGAAGAAGGAGTTCACGCTGGCACCCGAGCCCATGGTGAAGAAGTGGTGCAACCACACCAGGTAGGACAGGATGGTGATCACCACGGTCGCATAAACCATGGAGGTGTAGCCAAACAGGCGCTTGCCGCAGAAGGTGGACACGATCTCGGAGTACACGCCAAAGCAGGGCAGGATCAGGATGTAGACCTCGGGGTGGCCCCAAATCCAGATCATGTTCACGTACATCATGGGGTTGCCGCCCAAATCGTTGCCGAAGAAGTTGGTGCCCAGGTAGCGGTCCAGCGACAGCAGCACCAACACGGCGGTCAGCACCGGGAAGGCGGCCACGATCAGCACATTGGTGCACAAGGCGGTCCAGGTGAACACGGGCATTTTCATCAGGCCCATGCCGGGCGCGCGCATCTTGACAATGGTGGCAATCAGGTTGACGCCCGACAGCAGCGTCCCGACGCCCGCAATCTGCAGGGACCAGATGTAGTAATCCACCCCCACATCCGGACTGCTCAAAATGCCCGACAAGGGTGGGTAGGCCAGCCAGCCGGTGCGGGCAAATTCGCCCACGAACAGCGAGGCCATCACCAGCACTGCGCCGAAGGTGGTCATCCAGAAGCTGAAATTGTTCAGGAAGGGGAAGGCCACATCGCGCGCGCCAATTTGCAAGGGCACGATGTAGTTCATCAAACCCGTCACGATCGGCATGGCCACAAAGAAGATCATGATCACGCCGTGGGCGGTGAACACCTGATCGTAGTGGTGGGGGGGCAGAAAACCGGCGTTGTCACCAAACGACATGGCTTGTTGCGCGCGCATCATGAGGGCGTCGGCAAAGCCGCGCAACAACATGACGATGCCCAGCACCATGTACATCACGCCAATGCGTTTGTGGTCGATGCTGGTCACCCAGTCGCGCCAGAGCGGGCCCCAAAGGCGAAAACGGGTGATCAGGGCGAAGACGGCCAGTCCGCCCAACGCCACCATGATGAAGGTGCCAAGCAAAATGGGTTCATGGAACGGAATGGCGTCCCAGGACAGACGGCCAAGCAGCAAAGTCTGGAGTGGTTGATTTTCAAACATGTTCTAAGGGCTGGGTAATGTGATGAAGCATCAGAGTCGCGCAGCGACCGAGGGCAGGAGGGTCTTGGTGGTCGGCACACACAATTCGGCCCGCACAAAGCGGTCGGTGCGGCGGGGCGAAACAACGGGGTTGCGGCTGGCCACCGTGAAATTGTTGGTGCCCACGCCACCGCCGCTGGCATCCAGCGCCATCATGTCGCTGGCGCACATTTTTCCTTCTTCCACACAGCGGTTCAAAACGGCATTGAACAGCACGGGGTCGACCTGGGCAAAGCGTTGCACGGGGGCGTTGATGCTGGGCTGCTCCAACTTCAAATAACCGGCGCGGTCCAGGTGCTCGTTGCTGGCCTGGTTGGTTTTGACCCAGGCCTCAAAATCGGCCTCGCTCATGCCGTGGAAGCGAAAGTGCATGCCAGAAAAACCGGCACCGCTGTAATTGGCTGAAAAGCCTGCATAGTCGCCGGCTTGGTTGATGACGGCGTGCAACTGGGTCTGCATGCCGGGCATGGCGTAAATCTGACCGGCCAGGGCGGGAATGTAAAACGAGTTCATCACCGTCGACGCCGTGATTTTGAATTCGATGGGACGGTCCACCGGCGCGGCCAGCTCGTTCACGGTGGCAATGCCTTGTTCGGGGTAAATGAACAGCCATTTCCAGTCCAGCGCCACCACATCCACTTCCAGCGGCTTGACGTCCAGGGCCAGTGGGCGCTGCTCATCGATGCGGCGCAGCTGACGGAAGGGGTCCAGCGTGTGGGTGCTGATCCAGGTGATCAAACCCAAGGCGATGATGATCAACAGGGGTGCGCCCCAGATCACCAATTCCAGCTGCGTGGAATGGTCCCATTCAGGGGTATAGACGGCATCCCGGTTGGATTGACGGTAGCGCCAGGCGAACACCAGGGTCAGGACAATCACGGGGACGATGATCAGCAGCATCAACAAGGTGGATTGAACCACCAGGTGCGCTTGTTGGGCGGCAATGTCGCCCGATGGGTCTAAAACCACCATCTGGCAGCCGGTTAAGAAGAGGGCCGCCAGGGGCAGCAGCCAACCAAGGCGCTTGAGTGAAGTCATGCTGAGGGTAAAACAGGATGTTGACATTGAGGAAGATCAAGTAATCTAACTTCAATTGAGGGTTTTTGCCATTGGACGTTTTGTCCTAGGTAGGCTGGTGGAGCGATCCACTGAAAGTGAAAAGAAGAGGAAACAGTATGGCAAGCAGCATTGGTTATCAGGGTAATGAAATCCCCTCTGACTCATCCCATGTCTCCCCTGGGGACATTGCCGTGGGGGTGGTGGTCGGTCGCTCGTCGGAGTATTTTGACTTCTTTGTCTACGCCATCGCGTCCGCGCTGGTGTTCCCCAGTGTGTTTTTCCCCTTTGTCGATCGGCTGGACGGCACCTTGTATTCCTTCGCCATTTTTGCCCTGGCCTTCTTGGTCAGGCCCATTGGCACCGTGCTGTTCATGGCCTTGCAGCGCCGCTTTGGCCGAGAGGCCAAGTTGACCGGGGCCATGTTCCTGCTGGGTCTGTCAACCGCTGGCATCGCTTTCTTGCCCAACTACGATGAGGCCGGGCACTTGTCCATCGCTTTGCTGGCGGTTTGCCGCATGGGACAGGGGTTGGCCTTGGGCGGTGCCTGGGACGGGCTGCCTTCGTTGCTGGCCTTGAATGCGCCCCCTCAGCGGCGGGGCTGGTTTGCCATGTTGGGCCAGTTGGGCGCGCCTTTGGGTTTCTTTGTGGCAGCAGGCCTGTTTGCTTATTTGATGGGCAATGTGGACAGCAGCGATTTCTTGAACTGGGGCTGGCGCTATCCTTTCTACGTGGCCTTTGCCATCAATGTGGTGGCCTTGTTTGCGCGCTTGCGTTTGGTGGCCGACGACGACTTCACCCGCATGCTGGAAGAGCGGGAACTGCAACCCACCGGGGTGATGGAGCTGCTGCGCTCGCAAAGCCGCAACCTCCTGATCGGCGCTTTGGCCGCCTTGTCCAGCTTTGCCTTGTTCCATTTGGTGACCGTGTTTCCTTTGTCCTGGATTTCCTTGTTCTCAGACCGCTCGGTGGTCGACTTCCTGGGGGTTGAAATGTTTGGGGCGGTTTTGGCCGCTGGCGGTGTGGTCATGTCCGGTTTGATCGCCGACCGCATTGGCCGTCGCGTCACCCTGGGGGTGCTGGCCTCCTTGATCGTGCTGTTCAGCATTGCCGCCCCCAGCTTGATGCGTGGCGGCCAGTCCAGCCAGGACGCCTTTGTCGTCACCGGCTTTATCCTGCTGGGCCTGTCTTATGGTCAAGCCTCGGGCGCCATGACCTCCAACCTGCCCGCCAAGTACCGCTACATGGGCGCGGCCCTCACCGCCGATTTGGCCTGGTTGCTGGGCGCTGGCTTTGCGCCCTTGGTGGCGCTGGGCCTGTCGGCGCATTTTGGCCTGGCCTACATGGGCATTTACCTGTTCTCAGGCGCCGCAGCCACCTTGGCCGCACTGAGCCTGAACCGGGCATTGGAAATGCGGGACTGAGTCGAACCCGCCCCCCAATAGAAAAAGCCCACCGAAGTGGGCTTTTTCTATTGAACCGGCATGCTGCGCATGCGGGTGGCTTAACGCGAAGCCAGGGGCGGCACGTCGCGGCGTTCGGCGCCGACGTACAACTGGCGGGGACGGCCAATTTTGTACTCGGGGTCGCTGATCATCTCGTTCAACTGGGCAATCCAGCCAACGGTGCGAGCCAAGGCAAAGATGGCGGTGAACAAGTCCACGGGCACGCCAATGGCGCGTTGCACGATGCCGGAGTAGAAGTCCACATTGGGGTAGAGCTTGCGGGAAACGAAGTAATCGTCTTCCAAGGCAATGCGCTCGACTTCCTTGGCCAGCTTGAACAAGGGGTCGTTGCCCAAGCCCAGTTCTTGCAGCACTTCGTTGCAGGTTTCTTGCATGAGTTTGGCGCGCGGGTCGTAGTTTTTGTAGACACGGTGACCGAAGCCCATCAGGCGAACGCCAGAGTTCTTGTCTTTGACTTTTTCCATGAACTCGCCCACTTTGGACAAGCCGCCCATGGCCTGGATGTCTTGCAACATGTTCAGGCAGGCTTCGTTGGCACCGCCGTGAGCGGGGCCCCACAAGCAGGCCACGCCAGCGGCAATTGCTGCAAACGGGTTGGTGCCAGACGAGCCGCACAAGCGCACGGTGGAGGTGGAGGCGTTTTGCTCGTGGTCTGCGTGCAAGATGAAGATGCGGTCCAGGGCGCGTTCGAGCACGGGGTTGACCTTGTACTCTTCGCAGGGGGTGGCAAACATCATGTGCAGGAAGTTGCCCGCGTAGCTCAGGTCATTGCGCGGATAGATGAAGGGCTGACCAATGCTGTACTTGTAGGCCATGGCGACCAGGGTCGGCATTTTGGCAATCAAGCGGATGGCGGCGACTTCGCGGTGTTCCGGGTTGTTGATGTCGGTGCTGTCGTGGTAGAAGGCCGACAGACCCCCCACCAAGCCGGTCATGACGGCCATGGGGTGGGCATCGCGGCGGAAGCCACGCAAGAAGAATTGCATTTGCTCGTGCACCATGGTGTGGTGCGAGACGTTTTCGGTGAAGGCCGATTTTTGTTGGGCGTTGGGCAGTTCACCGTACAGCAACAGGTGGCAGGTTTCCAGGAAGTCGCAGTTGGTGGCCAGTTGTTCGATGGGGTAGCCACGGTAGAGCAGTTCGCCTTTGTCGCCATCGATGTAGGTGATGGCCGATTGGCAAGAGGCGGTCGACAGGAAACCGGGGTCGTAGGTGAACATGCCGGTTTGTGCGTACAACTTGCGGATGTCAATCACGTCGGGGCCGATGCTGCCACCGTAAACAGGCAGTTCGACGTTGGGGCTGCCGTTGCTGAACGACAGGGTGGCTTTGTTGTCCGCTAGCTTCATGGTGATTTCCTTTGGTTAGATTTGCCGGGGAAGTTGAAAGGGTTGAGGGCTCAAGAGGGAACGGGTTCAGGGCGTGATCCAGGCCAGCACACGACGCACATCGGCTGTGCTCAGGTGGTCTGGCAGGGGTTTGCGGCGCATGAACAGGTCCATCAAATCGTTGTCGGCCAGGTTCATCAAGGCGTACACGGCCCGCGCGTCGGCCACGGTGAGTTGGCTGGCATGGCGGGCAAAGAATTTTTCAATGAACAGGTCGTTTTCCAGCAGGCCGCGCCGGCAGCGCCAGCGCAGCTTGCTGTAAGCACGTTCGCCCAGGAGCTCCTCACCGCTGCGATCCGCCAGGGTCGGATCGGTTTCTAGTTCAACGGGGAGGGCAGCGTCCATGGGGGCGTTTGTGATGGGGCAGGGGCTTAAATGGCGCGGCTGACCAGCATCTCTTTGATCTTGCCGATGGCCTTGGTGGGGTTCAAACCCTTGGGGCAAACATCGACGCAGTTCATGATGGTGTGGCAACGGAACAGGCGATAGGGGTCGTCCAGGTTGTCCAGGCGCTCACCCGTGGCTTGGTCACGGCTGTCGGCAATGAAGCGATAGGCCTGCAGCAAACCGGCGGGGCCGACAAATTTGTCGGGGTTCCACCAGAAGCTGGGGCAGCTGGTCGAGCAGCTGGCGCACAAAATGCACTCGTACAGGCCGTTCAATTCCTCACGCTCTTCGGGCGACTGCAAGCGCTCTTTTTCGGGCGGAATGGTGTCGTTGATGAGGTAGGGCTTGATCGAGTTGTATTGCTTGAAGAACTGGGTCATGTCCACGATCAAATCGCGGATCACGGGCAGGCCGGGCAGGGGCTTCAAGGTGATGACGCCAGGCAGCGTCAGCATGTTGGTCAAACAAGCCAAGCCGTTTTTGCCGTTGATGTTCATGGCGTCCGAGCCACAAACGCCTTCGCGGCAAGAGCGGCGGAAGGACAGCGTGGGGTCTTGCGCTTTGAGCTTCATCAAGGCGTCGAGCAACATGCGTTCATGGCCATCGAGTTCGATTTCGATGGTTTGCATGTAGGGCTTGGCGTCCTTATCGGGATCGTAGCGGTAGATGTTGAAAGTGCGTTTCATTTGGTGGCTCTTTCCGATGTTTGTTCAAACAGGTGTTTTTAAAAAGGCTTAGAAAGTCCGCACCTTGGGGGGCACGCTCTCGACGGTCTTGGGCTGCAAATTGACGGGCTTGTAGGCCAGGCGATTGCCTTCGCTGTACCACAAGGTGTGCTTGAGCCATTCCTCGTCGTTGCGGCCATTGGGGTGTTCGGCGCTGTCGGCGTAATCGTCCACGGTGTGGGCGCCACGGCTTTCGTGGCGTGCAGCGGCCGAGATGATGGTGGCTTGCGCGGCTTCGATCAGGTTCTCCACTTCCAGGGCTTCGATGCGGGCGGTGTTGAACACGCGCGAATCATCGGCCAAACCGATGTCTTTGACACGGGCCGCCAAGTCGTTCATCTTCACCACGCCTTGGTCCATGCTGGCCTGGGTGCGGAACACGCCCGCGTGTTGCTGCATGGAGGCCCGGATGTCGTTGGCCACGTTTTGAGCGTATTCGCCTTTTTTGTTGTTTTCCAGGCGGTTCAAGCGGGCCAATGTTTGGTCGGCCGCATCGGCGGGCAGGGGCTTCAGGGTGGCGGTTTTGTTGGCTTCCACGATGTGGTTGCCCGCAGCGCGCCCAAACACCAACAGGTCGAGCAGGGAGTTCGTGCCCAGGCGGTTGGCGCCGTGCACGCTCACGCAGGAGCATTCGCCCACCGCGTAGAGGCCGTTGACCACGGCCTTGTAGTCCTCGCCCTTGGGCACCACCTCCTGACCAAACACATTGGTCGGGATGCCGCCCATTTGGTAGTGGATGGTGGGCACCACGGGGATGGGCTCTTTGGTGATGTCCACATTGGCAAAGTTGATGCCGATTTCGTACACCGAGGGCAGGCGTTTGTGAATGGTTTCAGCGCCCAAGTGGTCCAGCTTCAACAGCACATAGTCCTTGTTGGGACCGCAGCCACGGCCTTCCTTGATTTCCTGGTCCATCGAGCGGGACACGAAGTCACGTGGGGCCAAGTCTTTCAAAGTCGGGGCATAACGTTCCATGAAGCGCTCGCCATTGCTGTTGAGCAAAATGGCGCCTTCGCCACGGCAACCCTCGGTCAACAACACGCCCGCGCCGGCCACGCCGGTGGGGTGGAATTGCCAGAATTCCATGTCTTCCAGCGGGATGCCCGCGCGTGCGGCCATGCCCAGGCCGTCGCCGGTGTTGATGAAGGCATTGGTCGAGGCCGCGAAGATGCGGCCCGCGCCGCCGGTGGCCAGCAAGACGGTTTTGGCGCGCAAAATGTGCAGGTCGCCGGTTTCCATTTCCAGGGCGGTGACGCCCACCACATCGCCCTCGGCGTCGCGAATCAGGTCCAGCGCCATCCATTCGACGAAGAAGCTGGTCTTGGCCGCCACGTTTTGTTGGTACAAGGTGTGCAACATGGCGTGACCTGTGCGGTCGGCCGCAGCGCAGGCGCGTTGCACGGGCTTTTCGCCGTAGTTGGCGGTGTGGCCACCAAAGGGGCGTTGGTAAATGGTGCCGTCTGGGTTGCGGTCAAAAGGCATGCCCATGTGTTCGAGGTCATACACGACCTTGGGCGCTTCTTGGCACATGAATTCGATGGCGTCTTGGTCGCCCAACCAGTCAGAGCCTTTGACGGTGTCGTAAAAATGGTAATGCCAGTTGTCGTCCGACATATTGCCCAGGGACGCGCCAATGCCGCCTTGGGCGGCCACGGTGTGTGAGCGGGTGGGGAAGACCTTGGACAAGACGGCCACATTCAGGCCTGCGCGCGAGAGCTGCAAAGAAGCACGCATGCCCGAACCGCCCGCGCCAATGATCACCACGTCAAACGCGCGGGTGGTGATTTCGGATTTTGTATACGCCATGATTTAGAGTCTCCACAGAACTTGAATGGCCCAACCCGCGCAAGCGACCAGCCAGACGATTGAGAAAATTTCGAGGACCAAGCGAATGCCCACGGGCTTGACGTAGTCCATCCAGATGTCACGCACGCCCACCCAGGCGTGGTAGGCCAAGCTGAGGATGACCACCAGGGTCAGGGCCTTCATGCACTGGCCTGAAAACAGGCCGGCCCATTTGTCGTAGCCAATCGGGCCCGACGAAAAAATCAAGCTGAGCAGCACCACCAAAGTGAACAGCGCCATGAGCGCGGCGGTGACGCGCTGCGCCAGCCAGTCGCGCCAGCCGTAATGGGCGCCAACAACCGTGCGGTGTGAACCAAAATTTGTAGCCATATCAGTTCCTCAAAAAATCAGTACAAACCAAACAACTTGGCGCCGAAGACCACGGTCAGGCCCAGGCTCAACACCAAGGTGACCAGGGCTGAGCTGCGGCCAAACTCTTTGCTCACGGCATCGTGGTGGGTGTCCATCCACAGGTGGCGCAGGCCCGCAATCAGGTGATGAACGAAGGCCCAGATCAGGGCCAGGACCACCAACTTGATGAAGGCGCCCGGCACCACGCCCAGCCCCAAGCTGAAGGCGCTGGTGAATTTGGCGAAGGAAATTTCGGAGGAGATCGACTTGTCGAACATCCAAATGATGAAGGGCAGCAACAGGAACATCAGCAAACCGCTGGCCCGATGCAAAATGGACACCCAGCCCGCTGGCGGTAAGCGATAGGTGGTGAGGTCTTTGAACGCGTTGATGTTGCGAAATTCAGGTCGTTGCTTGGCGACTGGATTTTCTACATGGCTCATGTCAGGCTCCCTGGATAAAACATTTGGATTCTATTGCAGTGCAATATCAAAAACTGTCTTGAAACTTTCATTTCAAGCTTAATTGAGGTCGTTGCGGTAGTGGTGGGTGTCGGTGCGGTACAGGCAGCGACGCAGTTCTATCGGTGCGTCGTTGTAGGTGAAGGCCAGGCGCTCCACATGCAGGAGCGGCGTTTGCGGCGTGACACCGAGCAATTCGGCCTGGTCGGGCTG
>CAIUTG010000154.1 GCA_903902035.1 uncultured Curvibacter sp.
GGCGCTTGCTGCGTCAACCGGGGACATGGAGGCGACGGGTTGCACGGGCGCGTTGCGGCCACGCCAACCGAGCGCGTAGGGTACCGCGTTAATGGCCGTGCTGACTGCGGCACCAGTGGCGGGGCTGCCCGTCAGATCTGTGGTTTTCTCGCCTGCCCAGTTGCCTGCAAGCCCCAGCCAGTTCAGTGGGTTCCAGCCCGACCCAAAACCCTTGACGAAGGAGCCGCTTCGCGTGTCGGCCTCGGGCTGATAGGTGTGCTCCTGCTGGTACTTGGTCACCGCATCCGTTGCCTGACTGACGCTACCTCCCGCTGCCAGCGTGGCCAGCCCCTTCCAGCCCCCGACAATCGAAGATCCAAAGCCAGTGAGTTGGTTCATGACCAGGGCGCCATAGGGATCCGTTCCTGGCTCGGCGCCCCACGGGTTGGCCGATGGCTTTGCTGGATTTGTGTGGGCGCCCCCGGAAAACGACGGTGAACCAGGGTATGCAGACGCCGGCGCAAATCCGCGCCCCCCGCCTGGGTTTGTCGCGGTGGAGGTGGTGGTTGGCGATGACTGTGGTGCAGCTTTTGTCTTGGGTGGGTTCAGCAGGCTGATCGCGGCATCAAAGTCGCCCTGAGGCGCTTGCTGCTGGCTGGACTGCTGCGGATTGCCCGCAACCTTGGCCTGGTATGCGCTTGGGTCTTTCGTGGAAAATCCACCGTAGGCGGCCAGGGCCTTGTCCGTGTCACCGCCGTTCTTGGCCTTCAAGTCGCTGATGTACCAGTCTGCCGCCGCCCGGGCCTGGGCTGGGTCGAATGGGTCGAACTTCACGCCGCGCTTGTGCAAATACGCCACTGTGTCCGGCGTGAACTGGTAGGCCCCCATGGCCTTGGATTGTTTGTGGACAGCGTATGGGTCGCCGCTGCTTTCCGTTTGCATCAAGCCATCCAGGATGGCCGCAGGCGTGCCATAGCTGCCGCTGGGGCTGAAGGTTTGCCCAGATGGCCCTGAGGTGGCGGCTGCGCCTTGTTGACCGCCGCCCAGCAAATTGATGGCTGCGTCGAAGTCGCTCATTGAATGCTGCCCTGCTCAGACAGGGCCTTGAGGTTCATGAGCTTCTGGCGCAGAGCGTTTCCGCCCTGACTGCGCGGACCACCCACACTCCGAAAAATGTCGTTGATCTCCGCCGTATCATGGTTTTTCGCGGCGTTGACCAGGCGCAGTGCCATAGGATCGGCATTGGCCGCCCACTGCTGATCAAACTGCCGCTTGGCGAATACGGAATTCGGGCTGCTGGCGATGGCTTTTTCGAGGCCGGCTTGATACTTCTCGGAACCTGTGACCAAGGCGTCATTGAGGTTTGCAATTGTGCGCAGGGAGGTTGGGTTGTAGGCTGTCGAGCCATTGGCTTTGATCTGGGCCTCCAGCCCGGCATTGGTTTGCGGGCCCATGCCTTGTGATGCAGTGAGCGCCGAGCGCTCCAGCATCTTCCCCAGGATGTCATAATCCGAGGCACCCTGCTCTGCTGTATCGCTGCCAATCCCCAAGACGCTCTTGGTCCTGGCAATCACGCCGCCAAGCTGACCAGTGGTGACGCCCTTTGCAAGTGTGGCCTTGACCTCTCGATTGATGTCATGCAGCACAGGTGCCTGCAC
>CAIUTG010000155.1 GCA_903902035.1 uncultured Curvibacter sp.
AAAGTCTCAAATTTGAAAGGTTCATTTCGGCACTGGCCAGGTCGGCTTGGGCGTGCAGCACATCCAACCATGAACGGTCCCCCACCTGATGGGCCAGCTGCGTGGCCTCAAAGCGCTTTTGACTGGCCGCCAACAATGCCTGGGCGGCCGCCAAATCGTCTGGGCTGGTTTGCCAGCCCAACCATTGGGCCTGCACCCCTTGCGCCACCTTGGTGCGCAGGGCATCCATGTCCATTTGCAACTTATCAATTTGCGACAAAGACTCGGCCAACTGGGCGCTGCGCATGCCGCCGCTGTATAGCGGAATACTGAGTTGCAGCCCCACATATTGCTGCTTGTTGTTGCTGTTGCTGGCGCCAAAATCCCCCCGACCATCCAAGCGCTGTTGGGTGGCTCGGGCCACCAGTGCCAAACTGGGTGAGGCCTCCAAGGTGTGACTCTGGCGAGTCTGTTGGGCCAATGCCAGCTGGGCCTGAAGCAGCCGCAGTTCCAGATTCTGAAGCGTGGCCTGGTTTTGATAGGTTGCCAAATCAGCAGGCTTTGCCATTTCAACCCAGCGAATGTGCTTACCCAAACGGGCCCATTGAGCGGCCGGCCATCCTGTCGCGTCTTCCAAGACTTTTTGGGTCGTCTGAATTTGATGGGTGAGCAAGGCCCTTTGCGCCCGCAAAGACTTTTCTTGTGCCTGGGCTTCGAGCATGTCCAGGACCGGCACATCGCCCAAGTGGAACCGCGTCTCGGCTTGGGCGGCCAATTGGCTCACAACGACCCAGTGCTGATCCAGCACCCGCTGCTGTTCATTCTGAATGAGCCACTGAAAATATTGTTGTGCCGTGGCCAGCAACAAGGTGTTTTTGGCCACGGCATACTGCAAATCGGCCACCGTGGAACTGGTTTTGAGCTGGGCCGATTGCGCGCTCAATTGGCCATTCAGCAGGGGTTGTTGGATTTCCAGCACCCAGTTGCTGGCATTGCCGCCAGTGACCGAGGTGTTGAAGTCAACGCCGTTGGAGGCACCCAAGCCGGGCACCGCAAAATGCGCACCTGTCAAATCGTTGCTGGCATTCATTTTTCCAGCACCAACCCCCAGGTTGACGCTCGGCAACCACAAGGCTTGCGCCTGCTCCAAACGGTGTTGGCCCGCCTCTTTGGCAAACAACGCCGAGGCGGCTTCGGGGCTGTGCGCTGAGACCGCCGACCAAACCTCACTCAAGCCGGCGGCACCAACCGGCCCGCTGGACAGGCCCAAAGAGAGCAAGGCCCCCAGACCCCAGCCCCTGCAGATGTTTTTGCCAATGTGCATGGTTTACCACCCAGGCTGGATGCCCATTTTTTTCAAAATCGATTCCATCAGGCACCACTTCGTCAAGCCACTTTGCAGCAAATTGGCGCCCACAAAGGCCGTGAAGGCCAACCACCAGGGGCTCACAAACCAGGGGCTTTCGGGAACCCCCAAAGCCAACGAAATGAGCACAAAGGAACCGGCGACGGTCCGAACAATTTGACCTGTTTTCATCATGATTCTCCTAAAGGATGGACGGGTTGAGAGGGCATGGGTTTTTGCAATTGGTTCCGGTAGGCGGCGTAATACAAGGTGGGAATCACCACCAAAGTGAGCACCGTGGAAACCGCAATGCCAAAGATCAAGGAAATGGCCAAACCGTTAAAGATCGGATCGTCCAAAATGAAAAATGCACCCAACATGGCGGCCAAACCCGTGAGGATGATGGGCTGAGCCCGCGTGTAAGCCGACGCCACAATGGCTTGTTTGAATGGCACACCCGCACGCACTTGGAGGTTGATGAAGTCCACCAGCAAAATCGAATTGCGCACGATGATCCCGGCCAGAGCAATCATCCCAATCATGCTGGTGGCGGTGTATTGCGCCCCCAGCAAGGCGTGGCCTGGCATGACCCCGATGAGGGTCAACGGGATCGGGGCCATGATGATCAGGGGCGTCAAATAAGAGCCAAATTGCGCCACCACCAAAAGGTAGATCAGCACCAGGCCCACGCCATAAGCAATCCCCATGTCGCGGAAGGTTTCGTAGGTGATTTGCCATTCACCATCCCACTTGAGGGCGTAGCCCCGGTAGGGGTCTTGTGGTTGGTGGATGAAGTACTCCTCCAAATTCGTGCCCATGGGCGAACGCAATTGCGCAATGGCACCACGCATCTGGAACAGTCCATACAACGGGCTGTCCACCTTGCCCGCCATGTCGCCAATGACGTAGTTCACCGGCAACAAGTCTTTGTGATAAACGGGTTGCTCGATCTGCGTGGTGCGCTCCTGCACCAACTCACGAATAGGCACCAACTGCCCGGCCGTGCCGCGCACACCGAGTGTCAACAAGGGGGCCAGACTGCCCCGTTGACGATCCGGCAATTGCAACACCACGGGGGTGCTGTATTTGCTTTGGTCATGCAAGACCGTCACCGATTCTCCGGCCAGGCCTGCACGCAAGGTGCTGACAATGGCCTGCACCGAGACGCCCAATTGAGCGGCTTTTTGGCGGTCCACCAAGAGCCAATCCCGTGGCGCGGGCGACCGACTTGAATCATCCACGTCCACCACGTTCGGGGTTTTCTCAAAAACAGCACGCACCTGTTTGGTCAGGCGCTGACGCGTCGCCGCATCGGGGCCATAAATTTCAGCCACCAAGGGTGCCAAAACCGGTGGTCCTGGTGGCACTTCAACCACCTTGATGTTGGCGCCCCAAGGGGCCGCTATTTTTTGTAGCTCGGGTCTTAAGCGGGTGGCAATGGCATGGCTTTGCTCATGGCGGTGGTGCTTGTCCACCAAATTGACTTGCAGGTCGCCCACTTCGCCACCTGAGCGGAAATAATATTGGCGCACCAACCCATTGAAATTGATGGGGCCCGAAGCCCCTGCATAGGCCTGGGTATCGGTCACCTCTGGAACGGTCTTGAGGTAGTCCCCCAACTCATGCAAGACAGCGGTGGTTTTTTCCAGGGGCGTGCCAGCCGGCATGTCCACCATGACTTGGAATTCCGACTTGTTGTCAAACGGCAGCATCTTGAGCAGGACCAGCCCCGTCGCGGGCAAGGCCACGGACAAGGCAATCAAGGCCGCGATGCCAAGCCCCAGGATGCGGCGGTTTTTTTGGCCATTTTGATCGTCCAGCAAAGGCGCAAAGACCTTCTGAAAAAAGGGCCGGAGCTTGGCACTCAAACCCTGCGGTTTGTCGCTGTGCAACGCCGCCTGGGGCTTCATCCAACACCGCGCCAGCCAGGGCGTCACAACAAAGGCAATCGCCAAAGACAAGAGCATGCCCATGCTCGCATTGATGGGAATGGGGCTCATATAGGGCCCCATCAAACCCGACACAAAGGCCATGGGCAGCAAGGCGGCGATCACGGTCAAGGTCGCCAAGATGGTGGGGCCACCGACCTCGTTCACCGCACCTGGAATCAGTTCAGTCAGACTTTTATCGGGTTCAAGTTGTTGATGCCGGTGGATGTTCTCCACCACCACGATGGCATCGTCCACCAAGATGCCAATCGAAAAGATCAGGGCAAACAAGGACACCCGGTTCAGCGTGAAGCCCCAGGCCCAGGATGCAAACAAGGTGGCCGACAAGGTCAAGACCACGGCCACGCCCACCATCGCCGCCTCACGCCACCCCAAGGCCAAAAACACCAAGGCCACCACCGAGGCGGTGGCAAACAGCAATTTCTCAATCAGCTTGACCGCCTTGTCATTGGCGGTGACGCCATAGTTGCGCGTGACGGCTGCTGTCACATTTTCTGGAATGACGGTGTTTTGCAATGCCGCGACCCGATCGATCACCGCATTGGCCACATCAATCGCGTTTTCACCTGACTTTTTGGTGACGGTCAAGGTGACCGCCGGCTGGTCATTGAACCAGGCGGTGTGGGTCAGGGGCAGGGGACCTTCTTGCACGCTGGCCACATCCTTCAAATAGACCGGACGCCCTTTTTGCACCGACACCACCAGCTCTGCGACTTCACTGGCCGAACTTAAAAAGAGCCCCGCTTCAATGGCAACGGATTGGTTGGCTCGCGTGATGTCCCCCACCGATTGCCCCTGATTGACCGACTGCAGCGCCCTGCGCAAGTCACTGACATCCACCCCGAAGGCATTCATCCGAACAGGGTCCACCAACACCATGACGGCATGCCCTGGCCCGCCCAAGGTCTGCACTTCACGCGTACCGGGAACGCGCTTGATTTCCAGCTCCATGCTGTGCGCCACTCGCTCCAAGTCGTCAGCCGAGGTCTGTGGGTCCTTGCTGTAAAGCGTGACATTGACGATGGGCACATCGTCAATCCCCTTGGGCTTGATCAAGGGGGCTTGCACCCCCAGGTTGCTGGGCAGCCAGTCGGCGTTGTCTCGCAAAGTGTCGTGCAGGCGCACCAAGGCTTCGGTGCGCGCCACACCCACTTTGAATTGCACCGTGAGCACCGCCATGCCTGGGCGCGACAAGCTCATGACGTGCTCAACCCCCAACATCTGGGACAGCACCTGCTCTGCCGGCGTGGCCACTTGCTCGCTCACATCGGCCACGCTGGCCCCCGGGAACGGAATGATCACATTGGCCATGGTGACGTTGATTTGGGGCTCTTCTTCCCGGGGCGTGACCAGCACCGCAAAAACCCCCAAGAGCAAAGCCAAGATGGCCAACAGGGGGGTCAGTCGGGAAGTTTCAAAGTAGGCCGCCATGCGACCAGAGATGCCCAGTCTTTCGCTCATATCAAGGCACCTTTGCCGTTACCAGGCGTGCATCGCGCACCACCCGCTCGTTCGCATTCAGGCCACTCAGCACTTCAACCTGCGGGCCCCGAACTTCGCCCAAACGCACTTGCCGCAAGGTCAGTTCGCCATTGGTTTTTTGCACATACACCCCGCTCATTTCGGCTCTTTTCAGGGTTGCACTCACGGGAATCCAAAACCCTTGTCCCGCTTTGTCAACGCGGGCTCGCAAGGGCAGCCAGACACGGGCGAACTGACCCGGCTGCCGCATCGCGCTGGCACCTGGCAATGGCACACGCAGCACCATGGAATGGGTGCTTGGGTCACTCACAGGCAGCCACTCGCTGTGTGCAACCGCCTGAGGCGCATCGTTTTCCGAAAAGTCATAACTCAACTGGGCGCCCGGTGCCAATTGCGCCCGCACCGATTCCGGCACAAAGGCGGTCAAGCGCAAGGCCCGGGGGTCATACAGCGTGATCAGGGGCTTGCCCGGTAAAGCCATGTCCCCCAAAGCGGTACCCACCTCAGCCACGATGCCGTCGTAAGGGGCGGTGATTTGATAGAAATGGCTTTGATGCCCCGCCGCCCGGGCTTGGGCCTGAGCGGCTGCCAAATGGGCCTGGGCTGTTTCCCATTGCGCCTGGGCACGCTCCAGCCCCGCTTGGCTGATGTATTGCTTTTCAAAGAGCTGTTTTTGCCGCTCCCAGTCGCGGCTGGCCAACACCAGCGCCGACTTGGCGGCATCGACCAGGGCGTCATTCGCAGCAGCCTGGTCCAGGGCATGGCTGCTGTCCAAACGCAACAAGGTCTGCCCGGCCTTCACGTGCTCACCCACCTGAACCCCCAAGCTCACCACCGCACCGGACACCTGGGCCGAAAGTTGTGTTTGTCGCACCGCCTCCACCGTCGCATTCACCAAATGCAACGTCGGGTTGGCAGCACCCGGCTCAACCTGCACCGTCTCATACACCCGTTTGGCAGGCGAGGTCGTGGGGATTGGCACCGACGGGCTCTCGGCCTGACTCGCGCCGAAGCCCATGCCCAACCAAGCAAACAGGACGAGCTGTGAACTGAACCGAGGAAGCTTCATGTTCTTTCCGTTCTTACTTAACTAATTAGTTAAATAACTATACTGCAAAGTTAACTGTCTGTAAAATGGGGCAGCTCAGAAAACATTCCCCATGCAAAACCTGCCGCCCGAGGCCTTGCAAGAAGTTGCCGCTTACTTCCAAGTGCTGTCAGAACCCACACGCCTGCAAATTTTGAATTTGCTGCGCGATGGCCCTCAAAATGTGGGTGACTTGGCGACCCAGTGCGAGTGCACGGCCGCCAATGTTTCCCGCCATTTGGCGCTGCTCATGCAGCGGGGTCTGGTTGCGCGGGAAAGCCGTGGCACCAGTGCGTTCTACCGCATCTCAGACGAATCGGTTTATGCACTGTGTGAGTTGGTCTGTGGCAATATTGCGCGACAGTTTGAAGCCAGCCAAACCTTGCGCGAACCGTTTTTTTCCAATCGCGTTCAAATGGCCTCGCGCCGCAAAAAACCAAGCTCCGCTGGCGTGAAGTAAAGCCTCACCTGGGTCCGGTTGTGACTTTTAAGATTTCATGTCGTCAATTCAATTGCACACAATTGAATTGTTCGCTATAATTTAAGCATGCTCACTTCATCAACAACGTCCAAAGCCAACCTCAAGTTGGAACAGCAACTGTGTTTTGACCTCTACTCTGCCTCCCTGGCCATGACCAAGGTCTACAAGCCCTTGCTCGCCAGCCT
>CAIUTG010000156.1 GCA_903902035.1 uncultured Curvibacter sp.
CACGGGCACGCTGACGCAGGCGCAAACGGACCTGGCCACGCTGAACAAAGCGCTGCAAGGTGTAGAGCCGGTACTGGACCGTGCGCAAGACTCCGAGCAAGACTTCGACGCGCTGCTCAAAGCCAACGCCGTTAACATCGACCTGACGCTCGGTAACGTGCAGCAAGTTACGGCCAACGTAGCCGGAATCTCGCTCGATGTAAAGAAGGAAACGGACGCCATGGTCGCGCCTAAAACCACGGGACAGAAGATCTGGAGCTACGCGCCGTCGACTTTGAAACTGGGGGCGGAGGTCACATGCCTGATAGCAAAAGTCCCCTGTCCATTTAATGAAATATTCCCAGAAACAGTTTTGACCGTAATATTTTCACCAGTAGCATTTAGTACAAGACCATGACGATAGCCAGTACTACTGCCAGATTGATCCGTTCCTGTCCCTGTAATATTAATTGCTCCAGAGCCAGTGGAGACGTTAATGTTGCTCGACGCACTACCAGAAAAAGCCCCAAAAACTACACCAACACCGTTCGTGTACTCCCCTAGTAGAGATCCATTGACATTAATGCTACCAGTTGTAGTAGAAAGGGAAGCTCCAGGTGCAAGCTGTACACCAAAGTTTGTTGTACCGTTATTCCCCGCCGAAGTCGCGTAGCTCTCTCCATTCAAAGAAATACTGCCAACCCCAGTCGTAATTGAACTGCCACCAATAAAAATACCCTGAGTATTAACCTGCCACGTTGTGGCAGAAGCATTTCCTACAGTCAACCCATTCCAAGTACTGCTGTTTCCACCTCCCGCCCAAAAACTACCTCCATTGGTATTGATAGTGGAGCCAGTAATACTGATAGCCCCATCCCAGCCTGATGAGTTATAGCTTGACCAAAGTACTAAATTAAGGGCACCAGAAGTCGAATTAATGCTAGCACCATTGAGCGAAATAGTGTTGCTGTTGACCGAGTAATTGCCAATTTGCAACGTCAAGGTGGCCGAAGTTCCAGCGGTTTTGGTTAAGGTTACACCGCTGCCCCAACTTATGCTTCCGGTCACAGAATCTAAAACACTGGTGCCTGTATTAAGCGTGGTTGCATAAGTGTTAGCAACAGCCTGGGTGATAGTCGAATCGGCTGGGTCAAGGAACCATAGTCCCCCTGTACCTTGAGGGGAACCAGCATTGACTTGAGCCCCAGCAATATTCAAAAAATACCCCGAGGTCTCCACCTGCCCCCCATTGCCCCCTTGGAGCCCACCCTGCGCCGCGATGGTTCCGGCCACCGTAGTCACGCTGTTGGGGTTGCCTGGGTCACTCCGGAGCACCACTGTGCCGCCATTGCCGTTCTGCGTCGCGCTGGCATCAATGGTGGCCCCCGCCTCCATGGTCACTGTCGTGGCCTGCTGAGTGCTGTTCACCTGCGCGATGCTTTGTCCTTGCCAGCCGCTGCCCACCAAGACTGTGCCGCCCCCGGTGGGGCCACTGGCCTGAATTTGGCTGGTGGAGCTGAGGGTGATGTCGTCACCCTCCAGCACAATCACGCCACCATGGCTGCTCATGCTGTTGGCTTGCAGGCTGCCGCTGTTTTTCACAATACCGGCTTGCAAACTGGCCAGCGCATTGGCCGACAAAATGATTTGCCCATCGGGAGCCAAAACCGCCTGACGGTTTTCTACCAAGGTCGCAATGGTCGAGGGCGTGGTGGTGATGCTGGCCAGACTCGTGTTGCCGCTGAAATTCAGCGTGATGGCCTCACCCGCTGCCAACACCACGGTGCCGGCCTGGGCCACGATGACGCCCGAGTTGATGGCCTCGGGGGCCAAAAGCGCGATGTAGCCATTGAGCCCTGCGCTCAAATGCCCTTCATTGACAACGCTGCCTGTGGCTCCGTTGCGGTTAAAGGTGGTGCTGCCTGCCATGAAAGCATCGGCGTCAATGCTGTGCGTGGTGGCCACCAAGCCCCCCACATCGACCGAGGCCGTGGGCGAAAAATACAAGCCATTGGGGTTGCTCAAAAACACCTGCCCATTGGCGCTGATCTGGCCGTAAATTTGGCTGGCGTTGTTGTCCAGAATCTGGTTGAGCGTGACCGAGCTGGTGCTGGGCTGGTTGAAGTTGACCTTGGCGTTTTGTCCCAGGTTAAAGGTGTTCCAGTTGATGACGGCCTTGGCGCTGCTTTGGTTGATGTTCAAAATGGCTTGCGTGGCCGTGTTCACTTGGGAAATCGAGGCCGCTCCGCGCACCACATTGCCTCCAGTGGGCAATTGGGTCGGCGCGGGTGGGGCTTGCTGGGCAAAGGCCATGCCCGCCATCAGACTCAAGGCCACCGAGGCAACGACACCGGCCACGACCGAACCGCTTGAATTGCCGTTCTTCCGAGCAGACTTAGCGGTTTCAGCCACCGGCTCCATCACTTGTTTGGCGGTGTTCCAGACCAAACGATAAAAACGGTTCATGCTGCCATTCGATTTCATAACGACCTACTCTTCAAAACTTTTCAGAACTGACTCAAACTTATTAAAACCTGGCGCTCAAAGCGCCCACGATGCGGTTAACCACAGGCGGTTCAAGGCCTTGCTGCCATCGGTGTCCATGCCAGTTTGCGCGTTGGCCAAGGGGTTGGAGCCGTTGCGGTGAGCCAGGGTGGCTTTCAAGTCAATCCCCTCCACAGATTGCCAGCCCAGCGAGGTACCCAGGCCCGCCAGACTGACGTCATTGATTTGCGATAAAGCCGAGCCATTGAGCGCTGCATTGAAGCGGTTCACTTGCACATGACCATAGTCATAGAAAGTGGTCCACGACCAGCCCTCAGGCAGTTTCGCGCGCAGCTCAGCGGTGAAGGTCTGCCCCAAACTGCCACCCGCCTCATTGACCGGATAGGCCCGAACGCCATAAGGCCCACCCAAGTACATCTTTTCAGAAGAGTCGAGGTTGTGACTGGCAAATTGCGTGGTGGCCACCGCGTAGAGCGACAAATTGCTGGTCAAATTTTGTTGTCGACTGACATTGACCATGAGCTTGGAGTAGTCACCCTGGGTGTTGGCCGCCTGCGCATCGTTGGCTTGATTGGGCGAACCATTCAAGTTCACAATCCCATGGACAACGTTGAGCCCCCAAGCATTGCCGCCCCCTGAAGCCCAGTTGTCAAAAGAGGCGCCATTCAGAGCGAAGTTCAAAGCCCGGATGGGGTAGTCAGAAACAGTGGCCGCAGGGCCCGTGGCGCCCGCACTGGACAGCGCTTGATTGAGGTAGCGCTTTTGATCCGCCGCGACACTGAAATTCACATTCTCACTGACGCTTCTCACAACGGGGTAAGACGCCTCCAAGCCCACCGTGCTGGCGGTGCCTGTGGCCCCCAAAGCTGCAAACGAGCCGATCAACTCGTAATGCAAATAAGAGGCGTGAACGCCCGCGCGCCAGCCGTCATAGCCCACCGGCAGACTGTAGCCACTGCGCACATAGTCACTGCCTTGCGACACCACGAAATTATTTAAAAGCAGATCACCCAAACCCAACGGGCTGTTGACGCCTAAATTGGCGCTGGCCCTGGCCGCTCCGGTGGATCGCGCACCTGTGTTGTCGGCCGCTATGTTGCCGTTCAACAGGGCTTTATCAACAACGGTCAAGGCCAAGTCGGTTTCGCCTTCGTTCGCGCCCTCAACAAAGGCTCCCGTCACGCCAACACCAGGCAAATCATCCAGCAGCAGCAAGACACGGTCGATATTGCTCGCATTGATGGGTTCCCCCACCGCTTGATTGGCCAAGACGGTTGCTCGCAAACGTGAAGCAGGCACCCGAGAATCATTGACCTGAGGAATTTGAACGCCGCCCAGGCGGGCTTCCACGATTTGAATCACGACCACGCCGTCCGTGATTTGCTGTTTGGGCAAGTAGGCCCGCACAAACCAACCCGCATTGCGATAAGCAACTGCGACCACATCAGCAGCTTGCTTCAACTGCGCAAAGGTCAAAGGGGTATTCAAATACCCTTCCAGGGCCACAGTCAACTGCTCATTGCTGAGCAAGGTGTTCCCGACAAACTGAAACTGAACGGGCGTGACCGTCAACTCCCCAGGCTGAGCCGCAGGGGCCACAGGGGGCCCCAAGGGCTGATTGAGCTCTGGCGCGGCCGGCTTGTTCAAGCCTTGCTCGATGTCATGCTGCAACGCCCCTGCGTCAGGAGTGACGTGTTGAGAAAACGCCAGGTAGGGCATACAGGCCACAGACAGCGCCAAAATATTTTTATTGAACACAGTTGTTTTCATTTGGAACTTCTTGGATTTCATGTCACAAAAAACGAAGCGACGCCCTCAACCGAGGCAGCCTGAATCTCAATTCAGGGTATTCGCCGCTTTTTTCTTCCCCGACCGGGCGGGTTGAGTGCTTGCAGGCTCTTTTTGGGCTCGCCCCACCGCCTGTTGGGCAATGACCTGCGCCCCCACCTGCGCCGCTTGAGCAAAATGCTGCCCCACCAAACGACGCAAAGCGTCAATTTGTTCGTAGGCATATTCCACAGTTGGGAAAATGGCCGGCAGCTGAATAAT
Source organism: uncultured Curvibacter sp. (assembly GCA_903902035.1). Classification (GTDB taxonomy): domain Bacteria; phylum Pseudomonadota; class Gammaproteobacteria; order Burkholderiales; family Burkholderiaceae_C; genus Curvibacter. Next base: position 4,534 of record CAIUTG010000156.1, read on the forward strand.
TTTTTCGTCTTGAGTCAGAAAAGCCGTTTGCACAGCCACCCCGCCACCTGTGGTCTCGACGATGAAAACACTGCGACCGGTGACGGACTCATCGGTTTTCTGAATCGATTCTGAGGCGGGTACGTTTGCTGGTTTTTCAGTCGGCATGGTTATTAATTTGGTTAATGATTTATTTATCAAAATCAGTCGGTCTTGATGGCTTTCGCCAAGCTGCCCAGCAGAGCTGAATCACTTTCCGATCTTGATTTACATATCCAGCAATTTTATTTCTGAAATATGTTTAACCGAATTGAATTTGAAGTTTTATTGATTTTTTTCAATCAACAGGCCATCGAATCGACCATTCACCAAGTCGCTCGGCGCTGAGGGAGCATGACGAACGCAAGCAGGGAGGGGCCATCAAAATGACCCAGGCGGTAAAAAAGCTGCGCGGTTTTTGGAGATTCCGGGTTTTCAAACTGACTTGAAACCCGAATGGAGACTGGAGGCGCGATCCAGAGTCGAACTGGACTAACCGGATTTGCAATCCGGGGCATAACCGCTTTGCTATCGCGCCGTCATGCTGACTTCTGAAAAAAAGGGAAGCATGGCTTCCCTTTTTTCGGAGATTTGGAGCGGGAAAAGAGTCTCGAACTCTCGACCTCAACCTTGGCAAGGTTGCGCTCTACCAACTGAGCTATTCCCG
>CAIUTG010000157.1 GCA_903902035.1 uncultured Curvibacter sp.
GGCTCGGTGTCAGCCCGGTTTTTTGAATCTCGCTGGCTACCTTTGCTGAACTCAGGTAGTCAATCAAAGCCTGTGCCGCAGGCTTGACTGAAGAGCTGGCAACAATGCCGGCCGCAAAGGGCGTGACGTGTTGGACTGAGGCAGGAATCTCGCCAACCAGGGTGATGCCTTTGATGGGCATGAGCTCAGCCGTTTGTTGAAAGCCGATCTCGGCTTCCCCCCGGGCCACCACCTGACCCACCGGTTCTGCGGGTATTTTGTGGCCCTTGTCGCGCAAGGCCTCGGCCACCCCCAACTGAGGGAACAAAACCTTGGAAAGGTATTCACCGCTGGCGCTGTCCGAGTAGGCGACCGATGAGGCATGGAGCAGGGTTTGTCGCAGGGCCTCGACGGTTGAGATGTCGGGCGGCGTGGTGCCCGCGCGCACGGCCATGCTGATTTTGGAAAGGGCCAGGGTGCGGTGCCCCTCACGATCGACTTGACCTTGCTGGATCAAACCCTCCAAAGCGTCGCCCACCATGATGACCACATCCATGGGTTCCCCACGCTTCAAGCGTTGCGGAATGGCATTGGGAGTTTCCCCCATGGAAGGCCCCCAGGCGACCACCAAATGGTGACCCGTTTGGGCTTCAAATTGCGGTGCCAACACCTTGTAGGCCGCGGCAAAACCGCCTGAACTCACGACCCGGATGTCATCGGCCCAGGTGCTGGTGCAGAGCCATAAGGTGACAAGAGAGAGCCATAAAAGATGTTTGCGTTTCATGCTGAAATTTATACGATGTCAGGGGCTTGTGTTTTAGCACAATTGGTTAAAAATCGGTGACATGAACACGACTACAAAACCTGCTTCCAACGTACTGGCCGAACTGGCCCCCACAGGCTCATTGCGGGCGGGCATGAACCTGGGCAACGCCCTGTTCACCCACCGCGACGCCTCGGGCGCTTTGTCTGGGGTGAGCGTGGACATCCTGCAAGAACTGGCGCTCAGGCTTGATGTGCCACTGGAGTTTGTGGTGTTCGATGAGCCGGGTCAGGTGGCCGGCGCTGTGGACAAAAATGAGTGGGATGTGGCCATCTTGGCGATTGAAAAAACCCGCGCACAAACCATCGATTTTTCGCCAGGCCTGACCCAGCTGGAGGCCAGCTATGTGGTGCGCAAAGGGGCCCATTTTGAGTCGTCCGAGCAAGTCGATGCCCCTGGGGTTCGGATTGCGGCCAAAGACAAGGCCGGTTTTGAGCGCTACCTCACGCGCACCTTGCAACACGCCCAACTGGTGCGCGAACCTGGTTTTCCGGCTTGCATCCAACGGTTCAACGAGGGCGCGGCGGACGCCCTGGCGGGCTTGCGCACGACCTTGCATCAAAGCCTGGACGAAGTGCCACAGGGGCGTTTGTTGGCAGACAGCTTCATGACCATTCAGCATGGTCTGAGCATGGCCAAAGGCCGTGGCGCAGCCCTGGCTTATTTGACTGCTTTTGTGGCGGATCTCCGGGCCTCGGGCTTCGTGGCCCGCGCCATCTCAAAGCACGGGGTGGCGGGGCTCACGGCTTTGAGTTGAGGCGGGTTCACGCTAGCGCAAGCTGGCAATGTAGTGGGCCAGATTTTCGATGTCCGCGTCGCTCAGGGTTTGCGCGACGCTGGTCATGTTGCCGGCATCGTTGGTCCGGGTGCGGGCCTTGAAGGCGTGCAGTTGGTTCACCACATAGCCGTATTGCTGGCCTGCCACACGGGGGATTTCATTTTGGCCTGAGAAACCACCCAAATGGCACATGGCACACAGCGTCTCGTCGGCCTTGGCTTTGCCCAAAGCGGCCTTGGCCTCGTCCACTTGAAAGGTCAAGGGCTTGGCGGGTTGGGCGGCGTAGAAATTGCCCAGGTCAATCATGTCTTGGCGACTCAAGTTGGCGGCCATGGCACTCATGATGGGGTTGCTGCGCCGACCTTCCTTGAAGTCTTTGAGCTCGGTGTAAATGTAGCGCCAGGTTTGACCGGCCAAGTTGGGCACATCCGTGGTGGGCGAGTTGCCATCGGCGCCATGGCAAGCGGCGCAAACCGCTGCCTTGGGACGACCTGCTTCGGCATCCGCCCCCGTGGCCTGAGCCCAGGCAGACGGGGTGGATGTGAGCCAGACCAGCCCCCAAGCACCCAAGGTGCTCAGGGACCTGACCAAGGCTTTTTTGAAGGTTGTGTCGACAGAAACCATCAATTATTTGACTGAGAAAACAGTCATGGAGTTGCCACGCTTGAAGTCGAGCTGGGTGTTGCCGCCACAGCCCATGGCCACGTACTGAGTGCCCTTGACCGAGTAAGACACCGGCATCGCATTGGCACCCGCGCCGCAGTTGTATTCCCACAGCAACTTGCCGGTTTTGGCGTTCAGGGCACGGAACAGGCCATTGCCTTCGCCGTAGAACACCAAGTCGCCCGCGGTGGCCAAAGCGCCGCCAATCAAAGGTTGTTCGGTGTCAAACTTCCAAGCCATTTTGCCGGTGTTCACGTCCACAGCAGCCAAGCGGCCCCACTGCTTCTCGCTCTCGATGACCTTGAAAGCCCCGCCCAGCCACAGCTTGCCGCCAGGATAATCCGCCGCTTCCACGTGGTAGGTCATGGGTTGGTGCAGGTTCAATGCGTAAGCCATGCCCAGTTTGGGGTTGTAGGCCATGGGGGACCATTCCACGCCACCGTTGGCGCCGGGCAACATGCGAGCGCCGTTGGCCGTAGGCAAGACCCACATGTTTTCTTGCGGGATCATGGCTTCAGAGAAACGGATCAACTCGCCCGTTTCACGGTTGTGCACATACACATGGCCGGTTTTGCCGCCGTGGATCACAGCGGGAACGATCTTGCCATTTTTGTCCTTGGCATCCACCAGGATGGGGGGGCTGACGGCGTCCAGGTCCCAAACGTCATGGGCAATGTATTGGAAGTGCCATTTGTAAGCGCCGGTGTCCAGGTTGACTGCGACCAGAGAGTCGGTATAGAGGTTGTCGCCGGGACGCTTGGCACCATACAGGTCGGGCGAGGGGTTGCCTACGACAAAGAAAATGGTGCGGGTTTTGAGGTCCACCGCCGGGTTCATCCAGACCCCGCCGCCCAGGGTTTGGTAGAAGGAGCTGTCACGCGCCAACTCTGCTTTCTCGGCGGCGATGTCGCGGTGCATGTCGCGGCCGGTGGCGTCGTTCTTGGCCCATACGCCTTCATGGCCTTTTTCGGGGATGGTGTGGAAGGTCCAAAGCAGCTTGCCGGTGTTGCTGTCAAAGGCTTTGACGAAACCGCGGATGCCATATTCGCCGCCGTTGGTGCCAATCAGCACTTTGCCATCCACCACGGTGGGGGACATGGTTTCGCTGTAACCTTTTTCGGGGTCGGCAATTTCGGTTTGCCACAACACCTTGCCAGTTTTGGCGTCCAGCGCCACCAATTGCGCATCCAGCGTGCCCATGAAGACCTTGCCGCCCTCAATGGCGACCCCCCGGTTGTTGGGGCCGCAGCAGAAGGTGGTGATGGGACCCATCTTGTGCTTGTAGTGCCAGAACTCTTTGCCGGTCACTGCGTCCAGGGCATACACATGGTTGTACGAGGTGGTCATGTACATCACGCCATCGACCACGATGGGTGCGGTTTCCATGGATTCGCGCACTTCGGTTTGGAAGGTAAAGGCGGGTTTCAGTTTCGCGACATTACCGGTATTGATTTGGGTGCCAGGATAAAAACGGGTTTGGGCATAGTTGCCATTGGTGTGAAGCCAGTCATTGCCTTGTGCGCCGGCACTGTTGAGCCGGTCCTGGCTCACTGAGATGCCCTTGGCCAGGGTGCTGGCCGCGGGACTTTGTTGGCCCACAATTTCCTGGGCCTGGGCCAGTCCGGCAGTGGCGCCAAGCGCCAGAATCCAGCCGATGATTTTTGGGGATTTTTGCAGTGTCATGAAGCGTCTCCTTGGGTGATTGATGAACTTAATATAGCGCTCAGTCAGGTAGAAGTCAGGTAACAGGGGTGACAGTGATTCTAGGAATTGACCCCTGACCATGTCTCCCGATTTACCCTGCGTTTTCTTCGTGAATGGGGCGATTATTTTTACGAATAAACAACTGATTCAGAGCGGGGTAAAGTGCACGTTGTGCGCGTTTTTCGCTACCTTCTTCGAGGAATCTATGAAAAAGAATTGGCAAAGCTGGATTGTGTTGTCAGGTTTAATGGCTTGGAGCGGGTCTGGCGCCTGGGCTCAGCAAGGCATGGGGCAAATCAACATCAATGGGCAATTTGTCATGGCAGCCAGAGCCGGTAATTTGGCCAGGACCCAGGCCTTGCTGGCAGAAGGGGCCGCGGTCAATTCACGTGACCGCAATGGCGACTCGCCTTTGAACATGGCGGCCAGCAAAGGCCAGTCCGACTTGTTGGTGCTGTTGCTCAATGCGGGCGCAGACCCCAATTTGGCCAACATCGCCGGGGTGACGCCTCTGATGGGGGCGGCCTTTACGGGCAACGCTCAAAACATGGAAAAACTCCTGACCGCCGGGGCCAAAATTGAACCACTGGACCGGGTCAACAAAAATGCGGCCACCTATGCGGCGGCCCAAGGGTGTGTGGCTTGTTTGAAGTTGCTGGTGGCGGCGGGCACGCAGGTCAATGAGGTCCTCAACAATGGATTGACCCTCTTGATGTGGGCCGCTGCCGAGGGGCATGATGACGCCGTGGTGTGGTTGCTGGCGCAGGGTGCTGACAAATCGCTCAAGGACCATCGGGGGAAAACAGCACAAGACATGGCGCTTGAGTTGGGCCATGAGGGCACGGCCAAACTGCTCTGAGTCAAGTGCGCAGGTTCACTTCAAATGTCCCAAGCTTGCAGGCGATGGGTGGGGCCCAGGTGTTCATCAAAGCCCCAGATCTCCACATGCACCCGACCTGATGAATAAACCCGGACATCGGCCCAGGCATAGTCGCGGTCCTGGGGATTTTTTTCATTGACCACGCCGGCGGCAAAGGGGGAGCCCCCCGAGCCCACAATCACTTGCCAGGCATGCCCACCCTGAGCCAGCTTGGGCTGGGAGGCGTGCTGGATGTGTTCATGGCCGCAGAAATAGGTCGCCCCATGCGACTCGATGACCTGCCAAAATGTTTCGGCCAAGGCGGGGTATTCGTCCAAGCCCTCAGACCCTCTGGGCGCTTGAGACGGGGGCTGATAGGTGAAGGCCATTTTGTGGCCGAACACAAACAAATGCTTCATGCCGCGCGCTTGGGCCTGATTCAAATCGTTTTGCAACCAGGTGCTGGGCGCTTGACTGTCGCCGCCCACGGGATCGGTGTTGATGACGGCGAAATGGATCGGGCCCGCATCAAAGGAATAACTCAATTGACGCTGTGAGGTGCTGACGCTGTTTTGACCCTGTGCCGGGCTGTTGTCCACTTCAAAATGGGCCACGGTTTGCCCCGTCAATTTTTGCCAACGTGGGACATCCAGGATCAGATCGCCCATGTTGTCGCGCCAGGCATTTTCCAAGTTCGCCTGGGCCAATTTTTTCGAAGCACCATCCGCCTGCTTGACCGGCATTTGAACTTCATGGTTGCCCGGCACAGGCAGGACATAGGTGCCTGCTTCCAAAGTGACCGCCACCATGCCACGCCAAAAGGCGTATTCGCGCTCCAGCTGGGTGGCGTCGGGCGTGTAGCCCATCACCATGTCGCCATTGAACACCAGCGCTTGGGCATGGCTTTGGTTGACTTCACGCAGGATGCGCGCCAGCACCGGTGTGGCTTGAACCCAGCGTTTGTCCTGGGGGCTCAGGCTCGCGTTTTTGGGGTCGGCGCGGCTGTCCCCGACGGTCGCGAAGTGAAAAATTTCCGTTTCGGGTTGGGCCGCATCGGCATGGGCTGCGAGGGACAAGCCAAGCCCTTGCAGGCCGCACAACAGCAGGCCAAGCCAAGTGGAGGTGAGATGAAGTCGGCCAATGAATTGGGGGGCTTTGGGCATGGAATAAATAGAGCGATGGGGAGGTTGAATGTGCAGGCGCAGAGTGATTCAAGTTGAACTTGACTTTATCTTGATTCTTAAAAAGTGATCGAAATCGTGTTTTAAGTCAGAACTTTTGATGCCCCCGCCACCAGGACCCCACCGACGACTGCGATCAAAACCCCCGACCAAGCCGGCCACTTGAATTTGAGCAACCACAACGCCATGAGTCCCAGCCACGGCAGCATTTCCCAATGGCTGCTGAGTGCGGTTTGCGTTTGAGTCAGCAAAACCGAAGCCAGTAAACCCACCACACCGGCATTGATGCCGGCCAAGACCGTTTGGCAAACCAGCTGGCGTCGCAAGGCCTCCCAAAATGGCAAGGCGCCCATGACCAGAAACAAGGAAGGCGCAAAGATCGCGACCAAGCCAATCAGGCCCCCCAACCAGCCTGAGGGGAACTGGTTCATGGAGGCCCCCAAAAATGCAGCAAATGTGAACAAGGGGCCCGGCACGGCTTGAGCCAAACCGTAGCCGGTCAAAAACACCTCGTTGCTCACCAAGCCTGGGCTGACCACGGCAGTTTGCAGCAAGGGCAACACCACATGCCCGCCCCCAAAAACCAGACAGCCGGTTCTGAAAAACAGGTTGACTTCAGTGAGCCAAAAAGCGCCGCTCCAATGGGCCCAGGCGGGCAGAACGGCCAACAACAGCCCCAGGCTGACCAGCCAAATCAGGCCCGACCGATGGCTGGGAACCCGCAATCCGGTCGACGTGATCGGGTGGGCGCTGGGTTTCAAAACGGCATAGCCCAAAAAACCGGCCAAGCCCATGGCCAACAATTGGCCCAGCAGAGCGGGGACCCACCACGCCAGCAAGGCTGCTGCCAGTGCAATCAGTCTTCTCGGGCGGTCTTGGCACAGGGTCTTCGCCATGGCCAGCAGGGCCTGGGCCACCACGACCAGGGCCACTGCCTTGACGGCCAACAACACGGCGTCGGGAATGTTGGCACTGTCATGCTGGATGCCCAGTGCAGCCAGGATCAACACCAAGGCGGAAGGCAGTGTGAAACCGGCCCAAGCCAATAGGGCACCCCACACGCCATGACGGAAATAGCCCAGCGCAATCCCGACCTGGCTGCTGGCAGGGCCAGGTAAAAATTGACACAAAGCCACCAGATCGGCATAGCTCTCATCGCTCAACCATTGGCGTTTCTGCACGAATTCCTGTCTGAAAAAGCCCAGGTGTGCCACCGGGCCGCCAAATGAGGTCAAGCCCAGTTTGAGGAATGTGAAAAATATCTCAAGCATCGCAATCTGATCGGTGTGAGCCATTGTGGAGGTCGTCGAGCTGGAAGCTTATCGTGTCTTTGTTGTTCGCCACCTTGACGCATGTCATGTAAAAAAGCGGCTGGTTGAAGTTAAGCTAGGCACCGAATCGATGGTGGACGCTTGGGGACTTTGATGATGAAACCAAAAATAAAAGCAGTGGCTGGCTTGGTCGTCCTGTTGGGCCTTGCCGCTTGGGCCTGGCATGTGCACGGCGACCGGGCCGGATCGGCTTCCCTTTTGTATGGCAATGTGGACATTCGCGAGGTTTCGTTGGCTTTTCGAACCCCAGGCCGTGTATCGCAGGTCCTGGTGGATGAAGGCGATGTGGTGCAAGCAGGGCAGGTTTTGGCGCGTCTGGACGCCACGCCCCAAGACAACAGCCTGCACAGCGCCCAAGCTGCCCTGGCCACCGCGCAGGCCCGCAATGCCTTGGTTCATCACGGATTCAGGACCGAAGAAATCCAACAGGCCCAAGAGCGAGTGAACGCCGCCCGTGCCAGTTTGACCGAAGCCCAAATTCAATTGGCACGACAAAGCACCTTGGTGCCGGCGGGAGCGACACCCCAAAAAGCCCTCGATGCCGCCCAGTCCGCGCATGACCAGGCCCAGGCCAATTTGAAGGCCGCGCAAGCCCAACTCTTGCTTTTGCAACGTGGCAATCGGGTGGAGGAGGTCGCCGAGTCGGATGCCGCAGTGTTGCAAGCCCGGGCCAATTTGGATAGTGCCAAGTTGGCGCAAAGCGATGGGGGGTTGGTGGCACCCAGTGCCGGGATCATCCTGACCCGGGCCATCGAACCGGGCACCATGGTTCAGGTGGGTTCACCTGCTTTCAGCTTGTCGTTGACCCGGCCGGTTTGGGTGCGTGCCTATGTGCCGGAAGTTCAATTGGGACAGTTCCCCAATGGGGCCAAAGTTGAGCTGTTCACCGACAGTCGACCCGGTCAGCCCTACCACGGCGTGGTTGGTTTTGTTTCGCCCACCGCTGAGTTCACGCCCAAATCCGTGGAAACCACTGACCTGCGCACAACACTGGTTTACCGCATCCGCATTGTCGTCAGCGATGCCGACGAGCAGCTGCGCCAAGGCATGCCGGTGACGGTTCACAAGGCTTTGTAAGCAGGTGAACACTGTCATGCACGCTGACAGGCCGGCGCCCATGGTGATCGAAGCACTCAGCAAGCATTTTTTGGGTGCGGGGGGCGTGGTCATCAAGGCCTTGAATGGGGTGAGTACCCAAATTCGGGCTGGCACCATCACGGGCTTGGTGGGGCCCGATGGGGCTGGCAAAACCACGCTCTTGCGTTTGTTGGCTGGCTTGTTGCATCCAACGGCGGGTCGCATGGTTATTCTGGGAATGAATGCGTTGGAGCAGGCCGATGTGTTGCGTGGGCAAATTGGTTATATGCCGCAAAAATTCGGTCTGTACGAAGATTTGACGGTGCTGGAAAACCTGCGCTTGTATGCCGATTTGCGCAATGTGGTGGGACCCGTCAGAGCGCAAAGCTTTGAGCGTCTGCTGCGCTTCACGGGGCTGGCACCTTTCACGGGGCGGTATGCGGGCCAGCTCTCGGGCGGCATGAAGCAAAAGCTGGGATTGGCTTGCACCTTGTTGGGCACGCCCCAGGTTTTGTTGTTGGACGAGCCTGGCGTGGGGGTGGACCCGATTTCACGGCGCGAGTTGTGGCGCATGGTGCGCGAATTGGTACAAGGCGGTATGACGGTGGTTTGGAGCACTGCCTATCTGGACGAAGCCGAGCTGTGTGACGAAGTGCACCTGATGAACAACGGGCAGATTTTGACCAGTGGGCTACCGCAAGATTTGATGGCGGCGATGCAGCACCGCTGTTGGCAGCTGACCCAGTTGGAGGTGCCAAAACGCCCCCTGTTGCAAAAGTTGCTGCGTTGTGATCAGGTCATGGACGCGGTGATTCAAGGTCACAGCCTTCGGCTGGTGTTGCGTGAGGGGGCGGAGCTGCCCGACTTGATCGCGTTGGAGGCAGGCCCCCAGGCCCAGTGGCGGCCAACGGCCCCTCGGTTGGAGGACGCCTTCATCAGCCTCTTGGGGGGAGTGCATGGGCGCGAATCGGTTTTGGCCCAGGTCATGCCGGTGGTGGCCCTGCCTCAGCATGTGGACCCGCAGGCAGTGATAGAGGCCCGACAGTTGACGCGGCGTTTTGGCGACTTCGTCGCCACTGACGCGGTCAGTTTCAAGGTCAAACGGGGTGAGATTTTTGGTTTGCTGGGCCCCAATGGGGCGGGAAAATCGACCACCTTCAAGATGGAGTGTGGCCTGCTCAAACCCAGCGAGGGGCAAGCCCTGGTGATGTGTTTGGATTTGAAAACCAGCCCGACCCAGGCCCGGCAGCAGCTGGGCTACATGGCACAAAAGTTTTCGCTCTACAAGCAACTCACGGTCCGGCAGAACCTGACGTTTTTTTCTGGCATTTATGGCTTGCGGGGTCAAGCCCAAGCGGACAAGGTCGCACAGATGGTGGCGGTGTTTGCTTTGACGCCGCACCTGGATGAAGTGGCCGACACATTGCCCTTGGGGTTCAAGCAGCGTCTGGCCTTGGCCTGTGCGGTGATGCATCACCCCGCCTTGTTGTTTTTGGACGAACCCACCTCAGGCGTGGACCCTCTGACTCGCCGCGAATTCTGGATGCACATCAATGGTTTGGCTGACAAAGGGGTCACCATCATGGTGACCACGCACTTCATGGACGAGGCCGAATACTGTGATCGGGTGGCCCTGATCTACCGGGGCCAGATGATTGCACTGGGCACGCCCGACGAACTCAAGGCCAGCGTGACCCATCCGGACACACCCAACCCCACCATGGAAGATGCCTTCATTGGCCTGGTGTTGAAAGCGGAGCAAGGCAATGCCTAAAAACAGAACCTCACCCAGGCGTTTGTGGGCGCTGTGCCGCAAAGAAACCTACCAAATTTTGCGTGACCCCAGCAGCATTTTGATGGCGTTTGTGATGCCCGTGGTGCTGTTGTTTGTCATGGGCTATGCGGTCAACCTGGACGCGAACCGGGTGCGCATTGGGGTCCTGGTGAACGACCCCGGGGTGCCGGCACAACGCTGGGTTCAAGCCTTGTCCGAATCGTCTGCTTTTGAGGTGCACCAGGGCACGTCCCGTGCGGTTTTGATGGCGCAGTTGGCACAAACCCAGTTGCGGGGCGTGATCGTGGTGGACAGTCACTTCTCCACGCAATGGGCGCAGGGGCAGGGCGGCAGCGCCATTCAGGTGTTGACCGATGGTGCTGAGCCCAACACCGCCAACTTTGTCAGTGCCTACGCCCAAGGGGTTTGGGCTCAGTGGCAAAGTCGGCTCTTGCAAGACCGGGCGATGGATGCGGCCGCGCTCGGCGGTTTGGACATTCGCCAACGGGCTTGGTTCAACCCCAGCACGGTGAGTCGCAATTACCTGGTGCCGGGTTCGATCTCGATTGTGATGACCATCATCGGCGCCTTGCTCACCTCTTTGGTGGTCGCGCGCGAGTGGGAGCGCGGCACCATGGAGGCTTTGTTGGCCACGCCAGTGACTCGGCTCGAATTGCTTTTGTCCAAGGTCATTCCCTATTACGTGTTGGGCATGCTGGCGATGCTGATTTGTTTGGGCGTGGCGGTGGGCATCATGCAGGTGCCATTTCGGGGCTCGGTCTGGGTGTTGATGATTCATTCCACCTTGTTCTTGGGCAGCGCATTGGGCCTGGGTCTGTTCCTGTCCAGCGTGTTTCGCAACCAATTCAATGCGGCTCAAGCCGCCTTGACGGCGGCCTTTTTGCCAGCCCTGATGTTATCGGGCGTCATTTATGAGATTGCTTCGATGCCTGTGCTTTTGCAGTGGCTCACGCACCTGATTCCGGCACGTTATTTTGCCAATGCTTTACAAACCCTGTTTCAAGCGGGCTGGGTGGGGGCTTTGTTGCTGCCCGATGCGCTGTTCTTGGCTTTGTTGGCCGCTTTTTGGTTGGGACTGACTGTGCTCAACACCCGACGCACACTGGACTGAGGAAGGCGCACCATGTGGTATCGATTGTGGCGATTGATTGTGAAAGAACTGCAGGCCGTGTTGGGCAATCCGCAGGGGCGCGTGATGCTCATCATGCCGGTGATTTTGCAGACGGTTCTGTTCCCCTTTGCGGCCACGTTGGAGGTGAAAAACAGCACCCTGGTGGTTTACAACCAGGACCAGGGGCCGATGGCCATTGAACTGATTCAGCGTTTGGCCAGCACCGCCGCCTTCACCCATGTCCTGAATGTGCACAGCGAGCAGGCTTTGAGAGAGGCGTTGACCGAGCAGCAGGCCTTGATTGCGGTTCGATTCGCCCCGGATTTTTCGCGCCAGGTCTTGTCGGGCCAGCAGGCCCCGGTTCAGCTCATTTTGGACGGGCGCCGATCCAATGCGGGACAAATTGCCAGCGCTTATGCCAGCCAAGTCTTGACGGACTACTGGCAGTCACGCAGTGGCCGACCGCCGACCTCTACCCTGGTGGTGCGAAATTTGTACAACCCCAATTTGGACTACAAATGGTTTGTGCTGCCGAGTTTGGTCGCCATCATCACCACCATCGGCTGCCTGATGGTGACGGCCTTGTCAGTCGCGCGCGAGCGTGAAGAGGGCACGTTTGACCAGCTTTTGGTGTCGCCCTTGACACCCGCCTACATCATGGCGGGCAAGGCCGTACCGGGCATCTTGGTGGCCATTGCACAGGGCAGTTTGATTGCGACGGTGGCGCACTGGGTCTACGGTGTCCCCTTCACTGGCTCGATCGCCATGTTGCTGGCCGGGATGGTGGGCTATGGTCTGGCCTTGGCTGGGGTCGGCTTGCTGATTTCGTCGGTGGCTTCCACCCAACAACAGGCTTTCCTGGGGGTGTTCGCTTTCATGGTGCCCGCGGTGATTTTGTCGGGCTATGTCTCCCCCATTGAAAACATGCCCACGCTGTTTCAATGGGTGGCCGAGGTCAATCCATTGACCTATTTCATTGCCTTGCTCAAAGGGGTTTTCTTGAAAAGCGATGGCTGGTCAGCTGTGGCCAACCGGCTGTGGCCTTTGTTGCTGATTGCGCTGACCACCTTGACCACGGCATGGGCCTTGTTTCGTCGCCAACTTGCTTGAAGGGTTGATCTACCATGTCCTTGTACCGTTTTTTTGCGCCCTTCACGGCCGTTTCGCTGGCGGTGGGCACGCTCCTGTTCACCGGCTGTACCACGGTGGGGCCAGACTACCAAGCACCCGAGGCGCAGCAGGCGCCATCGGCTTATTTGGCGGCCAGCGAGCCGGGTTGGCAGGTTCAGAACCAGGCGTGGCTTGAATGGCAACAATGGCTGCCCGATGAACTGTTCGCCAGCCTCTTGAAAAGCGCGCTCGACCACAACCCCGATGTGCAAATGGCCTTGGCCCATTTGGCACAAGCCCGGGCCGAACAAGCCGTGCAGGCAGGCACCACGGGCCCCAATGTGGAAGCGGCTGCTAAGGTCAGCGATGATCGATTGAGCACCCAGGGTGAGTTGTTTGCCAACCTGCCCCCCAGCATGGCCGTCAAGAACCAGTTTGACAACCGTCAACTTGGTTTTGATGCGTCTTGGGAGCTGGATTTATTCGGCTACCAACGTCGTTTGAATGAGGGGGCCAAGGCCCGCACCGAGTCCATACAGGCGCATGCGCAGGATGTGCGCCTGAGTTTGGCGGCCGAGGTCGCCCGCAACTATGTCGAGTTGCGTTTGAACCAGCAGCGCAGCCGTTTGCTCCCTGATGGCCACCCAAATTCCCCCACTTATGGCCACCTCAAACTCCTCCACCTGAATTGTTCGGGGACAGGGTCTCAACGCCGACACCGTCGGCACCTGTGGGCAGGACGCATGTTCTGGCCTTCCTCGAAGGAAGGCCA